>JANOOK010000029.1:0-28592 GCA_031421275.1 Sphingomonadaceae bacterium | reverse complement strand
ATAAGCGTTGCCGTGCAGCAGCAGGTTCGCCGCGATCGTCTCGAGCAGCGACGGCCCTGGCTCGCCGCCGCTGAGCAGCGCCAGCGCCGGGTGATCGTTGGGCGTGGCGATCACCGGCGCGCCCGCGGCACCCTCGGTGATGATCCGCACCGCACGCTGGGCGATCGGATTGCGGCAATAGGCGTCGCGGACCAGCGCCTCATAGCTGCGTGGCAGCTCGGTGCCGGGCCAGCCGGTGCGCAGCAGCTCGGGCCAGGCGCGTTGCGGCATCGCCGCCGGGCTCGCCTTGCGCCGGAAAAACGGAAATTGCATCGCGGTCTCCTAAAGGATCTGGATGCCGGGTTTGGTCGGCGCGGGTCCAAGCAGCAGTTCGGTCAGCGCCCAGACCAGCGCATCGGCGCGGTCGGGCGAGCGTCCCGGTCCGGCATAGCTGCCGCCGACCATCAGCCCGCAGAGCTCGTCTTCGAGCGCCGGGAACGCGCCGACGTGGCTGACCCGCCCCGCCATGTACAGACTGGCGACCGGCTCGGCGCGCGCTGTCTTGCCGACCGAGGCGCGGACCGGCTTGATCGCCAGGTTGCACGATACCGAACGCAGGATCGAGCTGACCATCTCGCCGCCGTTGTTGACTTCGGCGACAACGCGGTCGGCCGCGTGCCGCTCGGCCGCCGCGACGACCGCCCGTGCCCATTGCTCGGGCGTCCGGCCCTGGATGCTGTCGTCGGCAAGCACATAACCGCGATTGTCGTTGCCGAGCGCCGCGACGACGATCCCGCAGGCATCGGCGCGCGATCCCGACGTCGCCGGTGGATCGACGGCGACCACGACCCGCCGCAGCAGTGGCGAATTACGGACCCGGCAATCCTCCAGCAGCCGCCGCGTCCATAGCGCGCCTTCGAGATCGTCGATGAACTCACCGCCGATCTCCTGCCGCCCGAGGCGCGTGCCGCCGTAATCGCGCCGCATATTCCGGAGATAGACACCGGGAAGATTGCCGGCGTTGTCACCGCTCGATCCGCGTGTCACGGTCACGCCGACGGCAGTGGTCAGCTCCTTCAGCCACGCCAACGGTCGCGGCGTCGTGGTCAGCAGCAGCTGTGGTCGGCTGCCCAGCCGCAGCGCCAGCCGCAGGTTCGCCAGCGTCACTGCCGCGTCGGACCAGCGCGCCACCTCGTCGCCCCACGCGAAATGGAATTGCGGGCCGCGCAAGCCTTCGGGCTCGGCCGCCGAATAAAGGTGCGCCGTCGAGCTATTCGCCCAGCTTAGCCGTTTCAGCGACGGCTCGAACACCAGCCCGGCCGTCTTTGGCGCTTTCGCCAGCAGCCCCGACTCGCCCTCGACCATCACGGCCCGCGCATCGGCGGCCGTCGCGCCGAGCAGCGCGATCCGCGCGCCGGGCACTTCGTCCGCCATCTGATGGACCCAGCCGGCGCCGGCCCGGGTCTTGCCGAAACCCCGCCCGGCAAGGATCAGCCACGTGTCCCAATCGACCCCCGGCGGAACCTGCGACGGCCGCGCCTGCGCTGCCCAGGTTTGTGGCAGATCGGCAAGGCCCGCATCGATCAGCGCCGCCGCTAGGGCTTCCCGGTCCTCCGACCGTAAGCCCGCCGCGCGTTCGATTACCGACCGCTCGTCTGCCATGGCTGATCCGCCTTTCGAATCGAGGGCGGACCCGGTCACCGGGGGGTCGGCGGTAAGCGCCGCGGCCCCCGGTGGCGCAATTTCTCATCGTGCTGATTACCTAGCCGATAGCGTGACGATTGTCAAGCAGAAAGTGCGTATATGGTTATCTAAGCTGGTAGGCATCGGCGAGCCGGTCGAGCGCCAGCCCAAGCACGACCTTACCCGACCGCGCCGGCCAGCCGAGCGCGCGCTCGGCCCCGGCGATGCCCTCGTTGGCACAGACGACGCGCCACAGGACGTCGGAAAGCCCGGCCCCGACGAGATCGATAGCCACTGCGAAGCGCTGCTTGGCGGCGAGCTGTGAACTCGTCGGATCGAGCCCGGCCGGAGCACCGCGCGCCGTCTTCGCCGTTGGGGCCGCATCCCAGCACATCGTCACCGACGGGGCGAGCTGCGCTCGTTCATAGTCGGCGCGCAGCCGCTCGCCCGCCTCGAACTGCCGCGGCGAAATCATCTGGTGGCGCATCAGCCAGCCGAGCGGCGACTCGGCGAGATTGACCGTGACGACCGCCTGATCGATTACCTGAGATGGTGCGAGGCGGCGTTGCACCAGCAGGCGAGGCTCTGCTGCAAGCGGCGCAGACGGCGTCGAACCCGCCCGATTCGATTGGCGATTCAGCTTGGGATTCAGCTTGGCCATGCACATTCATCCTATATGGTGTGATAAAGGCTTGCCACGACACGCTGGGTGTAGGACAGCATAACCGCACCGGTTCAGGAGAAAATCGTGATCACCCGCATCCGCGAAGTCCGCAAGGCCAAGCACATGACGCTGCATCAGGTTGCGGCGGCGTGCCAACCGCCGACGACGGCGCAAACCATCGGGCGACTCGAAACCGGTATGAGAACCGTTTCGGTCGGCTGGCTGAACCGGATCGCCGCGGCGCTCGGCGTGGTCGCCGCCGATCTGGTCACCTTGCCCGACCGCGTCGACGTACCGGTCGCTGCGATCCTCACCGCCGAGGGGACGATTGCTCCCAAGCGCACCACCGCGTTATTGCCCCCGGTCCCGGGCGGCAACTTCGTCGGGGTAACGGTGGAATCCGCGCAGGGCGACTACCGCGCCGGCGATTCGCTCTGGCTCGAGAAGCTCGATCCCGAGTCGTTCACCGCGGCCCTCACTCGCGACGTGCTGCTGCCGCGCGGTGTCGGGCGCTTCGCCTTCGGGCGGCTGGTCGGTGCCGACGCCCGGCGACTGCAGCTGCAACCGCTGAGTTCGGGAACGCGTCAGATCGTCGTCGCCGACGCGCCGTGGATCGCGGTCGTCCGCAAACTCGTGCGCGACCTGTAGCGAGCGCTCGACTTCAGTGCTGCGACACCGGCAGCCGCACGATCAGCCCGTCGAGCGCGGGACCAGCGGTGATCTGGCAACATAGCCGGCTCTCGGGCGTCACGCCTTCGGCGAATTCGAGCATCGCCGTCTCCATGCTGGTGCGCTCGCCGGTGCGGTCAGCCCAGGCTGGGTCGACATAGACGTGGCAGGTCGCGCACGCACAGTTGCCGCCGCAGTCGCCATCGATGCCGGGGACTCCGTTCGCCACCGCACCCTCCATCAGCGACAGTCCGTCTTCGACGTCGACCACATGGCTGATGCCGCCGTGCTCGATGTAAGTGATAGCTGGCATTGCAATCCTTGGGAGAGGGTGTGGTCGACCGTGCGGGTCAGGCGGGGATACGCACCGGCAGCGTCTCATAGCCCTTGACGAACGCCGACGGCACCCGCCGTGGCTCGCCCATGACCTCGATCTTCGGCCAGCGCTTGAGGATCTCCTCCCAGACGATCCGCAGCTGCATCTCGGCAAGGCGGTTGCCGACGCAGCGGTGGATACCGAAGCCGAACGACAGATGCTGCCGCGGCCGCGCGCGGTCGATGATGAACGCCTCGGGACTGTCGATCGCGCGCTCGTCGCGGTTGCCCGACACGTACCACATGACGACGCGGTCGCCCTTGCGGATCGTCTGCCCGCGGAACTCGACGTCCTCGAGCGCGGTCCGCCGCATGTGCGCCAGCGGCGTCTGCCAGCGGATGATCTCGGGCACCATCGACTCGACCAGCGCGGGGTTGGCGCGCAGCTTGACGTACTGATCGGGGTTCTGGCTCAGCGCCAGCAGGCCGCCGGTGATCGAATTGCGGGTCGTATCGTTGCCGCCGACGATCAGCAGTAGCAGATTACCCAGATATTCCATCGGCACCATGTCGCGCGTCGCTGGATTGTGCGCGAGCATCGAGACCAGGTCGTTGCCCGGCGCCGTTCCCTCGGCGACGTTGACCCGCTGATTCCACAATCCGGTGAAGTACATCAGGCATTCGAGCATGACCGTCTCGCGCTCGGCCTTGGTCGGGTTGCCCGGCACCGTCTCGTCGGAGGTCGCGACATCGGACCAATAAGTCAGCTTGCGACGATCCTCCCACGGGAAGTCGAACAGCGTCGCCAGCATCTGCGTCGTCAGTTCGATCGACACCCGGTCGACCCAGTCGAAAGTCTCGCCGATCGGCAGGTTGTTGAAGATCGCCTGCGCGCGCTCGCGAATCAGCACTTCCATCTTGGCAAGGTTGAGCGGCGAGACAATCGGCGACACCGCCTTGCGCTGCACGTCGTGCTTGGGCGGGTCCATCGCGATGAACATCGGCAGGATGAAGTCGTCGTCCATGTCCTTGGCGGTGATGCCACCGAGATGCGCGTCGGACGAAAACCGCAAATGATCGGTGTCGATCGCCATGATGTCGGCATATCGCGTGATCGACCAGAACGGCCCGAAGCGGCCATTGGCGCAGTAATGCACCGGCGCCTCATCGCGCAGCCGCTCGAAAAACGGCCAATGCGTGTCGTTGCGGAACCGCTCGGGGTCGGTCATGTCGATATCGGCGAGCGGTATCGCGTACGCCGCCGCCCGAGCCTCCGTCAACGGATCGAAACCAGGGTCGAGCGCGCGGGTCGCCATCATCATCCTCCCAATCGGCTGCTGCCGGTCTATTTGTGCAAGACTAACTGATTTCGCCGGTGAGTCCTACTCGATTTGACGGCGGCAACGCGACCCGTTTAGGTCGCGCGATGACCGCCGATCGCCTCGCAATCCGTCGCCCCGACGACTGGCACGTCCACCTCCGCGACGGCGCGATGCTGACTGCGGTCGCGGACTACACCGCCCGGCAGTTCGCCCGCGCGATCGTCATGCCCAACCTCAACCCGCCGATAGTCAGCGTCGCCGCCGCCCGTGCCTACCGCGACCGGGTCATCGCCGCGGTCACGCCCGAAAACCGCTTCGAGCCGTTGATGACCGCCTATCTGACCGACGGGACCGACCCCGATGAATTGGCGCGCGGCCACGTCGAAGGGGTGTTCACCGCCGCCAAGCTGTACCCCGCCAACGCCACCACCAATTCCGCCGCCGGGGTGACTGACATCGACAAGCTGCGCGCGGCGTTCGAAACGATGCAGCGGATCGGCATGCCGCTGCTGGTGCACGGCGAGGTCACCGACGCCGACATCGACATCTTCGACCGCGAGGCGGTGTTCATCGACCGGATACTTAGCGGCCTCATCGCGGATTTCCCGGCGCTTAAGGTCGTCTTCGAGCACATCACCACTGCCGACGCGGTCGATTTCGTCGGTGCCGCGGGGCCTCGGGTGGCCGCCACGATCACCCCGCATCATCTCGAATACAGCCGCAATGCGATGTTCGCCGGCGGCATCCGCCCGCATCTCTACTGCCTGCCCGTCATCAAGCGCGAACGGCACCGCCTCGCGCTGCGCCGCGCCGCGACGTCGGGCAATCCGAAATTCTTCCTCGGCACCGATTCGGCCCCGCACACGATCGAGGCCAAGCAGTCCGCGTGCGGCTGTGCGGGCGTGTTCAACGCGTCGTTCGCGCTCGAAAGCTATGCCAAGGTGTTCGACGAGGAAGGCGCGCTCGACCGCCTCGAAGACTTTGCGTCGGAGCATGGCGCGCGCTTCTACGGACTGCCGTTGAATGACGGCGTCGTCGAACTGCGGCGCGTTCCCGTTCGGGTTCCGGAGACGCTGGCGGCGGCGGGAAGCGCGCTGGTGCCGTTCCACGCGGCCGAGACGCTGGCGTGGAGCCTCGGCTAGTCTCGATTGCGGTAAGGCTGAAGCACAACGAATGTTGTCATCCCATATTGAGCATCGGCCTGAGTACAATCGGGTCCGGCTCAAACGTTTGCGAACACCTTCGCCATCGCCGCCTGCGCCTCACCCTGTATCCGCGCCAGGTGCGCCGCCCCGGCGAAGCTTTCGGCGTAGACCTTGTACACCGCTTCGGTGCCCGACGGGCGCAGCGCGAACCAGCCGTTTGCCGTCGTCACCTTGATGCCCCCGAGCGGCTCGCCCGATGCCGTCGTGGTCACCGATACGACCGGATCACCCGCTAGCTCGCGCAGTCCGAGGGTCGCCGCGGTCAGCGTCCTGAAGCACGCTTTCTGTACCGCCGTCGCAGGCGCATCGATGCGGGCATAAAAAGGCGTACCATGCGCTGCGGTCAGCGCCGCATAGCTCACGTTCGGGTCGTGCCCGTTGCGCGCCGTCATCTCGGCGGCCAGCAGCCCGAGGATCAGCCCGTCCTTGTCGGTGGTCCAGACGCTGCCGTCGGTGCGCAGGAACGACGCGCCGGCGCTTTCCTCGCCGGCGAAGCCCAGGCTGCCCGACACCAGTCCGGGGACGAACCACTTGAAGCCGACCGGCATTTCGACCAGCGGCCGCCCGCGTGCGGCGGCGACGCGGTCGACCATGGCGCTGGTCACCGCCGTCTTGCCAACCCCCGCCGCGGCGCTCCAGCCAGGCCGGTGCGCGAACAGGTAAGCGATCGCCGCGCTCAGAAAGTGATTGGGGTTCATCAGGCCGCCGCTCGGCGTCACGATGCCGTGCCGGTCGGCATCGGGGTCGTTGGCGAAGGCGATGTCGAAATCCTGCTGCATGCCGACGAGCTTCGCCATCGCCGCAGGTGACGAGCAGTCCATGCGGATCTTGCCGTCCCAGTCGGGCGGCATGAACGCGAACGCCGGGTCGAGCGTCGGGTTCACCACGGTCAGGTCGAGGCGATAGCGGTCGGCGATCGGCCCCCAATAGCCGAGCCCGGCACCGCCGAGCGGGTCGACGCCGATGCGGACCCCCGCGCTGCGGATCGCGTCCATGTCGATCACGGCGCTCAGGTCGCCGACGTAGCTGCCGATATAATCATGTGGGTGGATATGACCGCTGGCGTTCGGAGCCGCGCTGCGCTTCACCCCGCCCAGCCCTGCCGCGAGCAGCGCATTCGCCCGCGCCTCGATCCAGCCGGTCGCCGCCGCTCCCGACGGGCCGCCGTCGGTGCCGTTGTATTTATAGCCGCCGTCGCGCGGCGGGTTGTGCGACGGGGTGAGCACGATGCCGTCGGCCAGCCCCGCCGTGCGCCCGCGGTTATAGCTGAGGATCGCGTGGCTGATCACCGGCGTCGGCGTGTAGCCGCGGCTCGCATCGACCATCGTCGTGACGCCGTTCGCCGCGAGCACCTCGACCACCGCGGCGAACGCCGGCTCGGATAGCGCATGCGTATCGCGGCCGAGAAACAGCGGGCCACCGATGCCCTGCGCGCGCCGATAGTCGCAGACCGCCTGGCTGATCGCCAGCACATGCGCGAGGTTGAACGCGCCATCGAGCGACGAGCCGCGATGCCCCGAGGTGCCGAACGCGACGCGATGGCCGGGGTTGGCGGGGTCGGGCGTTAGGGTGTCGAACGCGGCGAGCAGTTTAGCAATTTCGGACACCGGATACTCCTCGCGCATGGCGGGCGCGGCATGGCCGGGCGTCGCGGCGATTGCAACGGTTGCGCAGTCTGATCGGGACCGTCGACGACTGGGCAGCCCGTTCAGCTTGGCGAGAACACCCGCCCCGTGCAGCTGCCGAAGCCGATGCTCGCATAACCGTCGCGCCGGGCGGATGCCGTCAGCGTCAGTTCGTCGCCGTCGTGGAGGAAGCTGCGCGTCTCGCCACCGGGCAGTGTCAGCGGCGCTTTTCCACCCATCGCGATTTCGAGCAGGCTGCCGCGGCTGTCCGGCGTCGGCCCCGAGATCGTGCCGCTGCCGAACAGATCGCCGGGGCGAAGGTCGCAGCCGCCGCTGCTGTGGTGCGCGACGAACTGTGCGGGCGTCCAGTACAGCTCGGTTGCCGCAACGCGCGACAGTCGGTGCGGTGCGGTCCCGCTCGTGCGCATCGCCGCGGTGCTCAGCGTCGCCTCGAACGCGATCGCGTAGGCCCCGTGCGCCTGGTCGCCCGCGTCCCACAGATACGGCAATGGCCGCGGGTCGCCCGCCGGTCGCGGCGGCGGTGCGACGCGAAACGGCACGAGCGCCTCGGCGGTGACCAGCCACGGCGACACGCTGGTCAGGAAGCTCTTCGCGAGGAACGGCCCGAGCGGCTGGTACTCCCACGCCTGGATGTCGCGCGCCGACCAGTCGTTGAGCAGGCACAGCCCGGCGATGTGCGCGTGTGCATCGGCGATAGCGATCGGCTCCCCGAGCGCATTGCCCGGCCCGATCCAGATCCCCAGTTCGAGCTCGAAGTCGAGCTGCGCGCTCGGGCCGAAGCTCGGCTCCGCCGTGTCGGGAGCCCTGCGCTGCCCCGAGGGGCGGCGCACCGGCGTGCCCGAGACGCGCACCGACGAGGCCCGGCCGTGATAACCGATCGGCACATGCTTGTAGTTCGGCAGCAGCGGCTGGTCGGGGCGGAACTGCCTGCCGACCGCTTCGGCATGGTGAATGCCGGCGTAGAAGTCGGTGTAGTCGCCGATCGCCGCCGGCAACTGCATCGTGCAGTCGGCGGCAGGGATCAGCGCCGCGTCGATGCGGCTTTCGACATCGGCGCGGAGCAGCGTGAACAACGCCCGCCGCAGCGCGCATCGCGGCCCCGCGCCGAGCGCCAGCAGCGGATTGAGCGTCGACCCCGTCATCGCCCGTGCCGCCACCAGCGCCTCGCCGTCGAACAGGTCGAGCGCGGCGGCGATGTCGACGATGCTGTCACCGATCGCGACGCCGCCGCGCGGGCTGCCGCCGTCGCTGAAGATGCCGAGCGGCAGGTTCTGGATGGGAAAGTCGGCGTGGCCGTTGGCGCTGGCGACGCGACTGGTCGCGGCGGGGTCGTGGGTTTCGTCGAGCATCACGGCAGCACCGCCTTGGGAAACCCCGCCCAGGCGGCGTCATAGTCCGGCTGCGCGTGCGCTGCCGCGAACGCCGACGGCGCAAACGGCCGGCAGCTTTCGACCATGAACGCCATCGTGCCGTCGAGCTTGTGCGGCTGCAGCACGGCGTCGGTCGCCGCCCGCCAGCTCGCCACGTCGGGGCCGTGTCCGGCCATCATGTTGTGCAGCGACAGCCCGCCCGGCGCGAAGCCGTCGGCCTTGGCATCGTACGCGCCGGTGATCAGCCCCATCGCCTCGCTCATGATATTGCGGTGGAACCACGGCGGCCGGAACGTGTCCTCGGCGACCAGCCAGCGCGGCGGGAAGATGACGAAGTCGGCGTTGGCGCGGCCCGGCGTGTCGCTCGGGGAGGTCAGTACGGTATAGATCGACGGGTCGGGATGGTCGAAGCCGACCGTGCCCATGGCGTTGAAGCGGCGCAGGTCGTATTTATACGGGACCAGATTGCCGTGCCACGCGACGACATCGAAGGGGCTGTGGTCGAGCGTCGTCGTCCACAGCCGCCCGCCGAACTTCTGGATCAGCTCTACGGACACGTCGCGGTCCTCGAACCACGCCGCCGGCGTCGCGAAGTCGCGCGGGTTGGCGAGCCCGTTCGAGCCCAGCGGCCCGAGTTCGGGCAGGCGGAACGGGCTGCCGCGGTTCTCGACGAGATAGCCCCGCGCCTCGCCGTCGGGCAGCGCCACCGCATAGCGCAGCCCGCGCGGGATCAGCGCGATTTCGAGCGGTTCGAGATCGATCCGCCCGAGCTCGGTGGTGACCTTCAGCCGCCCCTGCTGCGGGACGATCAGCGTCTCGCCGTCGGCGTTGACGAAGGCGCGGTCGGCCATGTCGCGGTTGGCGGCGTAGACCAGCACCGCGACGCCCGACAGCGCCTCGGGCGAACCATTGTGCAGCATCGGGATACAGGCGTCGACAAAGTCGACTGGCACATCGGCGCGCGGCTGCGGCGACCAGCGCAGGCGGTTCGGACCCGCAGGCTCGCTCGGTCCGGCGACCTGGCCCGGCACCAGCGTCAACGGCGGATGCGCCGCGCTCGGACGTAACCGGTACAGCCAGCTGCGGCGGTTGTCGGCGCGCGGCGCGGTGAACGCCGTCCCGCTGAGCTGCTCGGTGTACAGCCCGAACGCGGGCCGCTGCGGCGAGTTACGACCGATGGGCAGCGCGCCGGCGACCGCTTCGGTGGCGAAGTGATTGCCGAAGCCGGTCAGCACGGGGTCACCAACAACTTGTTGTCATCCCGGCGAAGGCCGGGACCCATGACCACGAACGTTCGAGATCATGGGTCCCGGCCTTCGCCGGGATGACAATATTGGAGTTCGAGACCCAGAGCGAGGTCACGCCTCGGCCTTCGCCGGGATCACCCCTCGCCGCATCTGGTCGAGTTCGAGGCTCTCGAAGAGCGCCTTGAAGTTGCCCTCGCCGAAGCCGTCGTTGCCCTTGCGCTGGATGATCTCGAAGAAGATCGGCCCGACCATGTTCTCGGTGAAGATCTGCAGCAGCAGGCCGCCTCCCGTCTCGGGCGCGCCGTCGATCAGGATGCGGCGGCGGCGCATCTCCGCGACGTCGTGGCCGTGCCCCGGCAGCCGCTGGTCGATCAGGTCGAAGTACGTCTCGGGCGAGTCCTGGAAGCGCACGCCGCGCGCCCGCAGCTGGTCGACGGTGCCGAAGATGTCGTCGGTGGCGAGTGCGAGATGCTGGATGCCCTCGCCGTTATAGGCGCGCAGGAACTCCTCGATCTGGCTGTGCTCGTCCTGGCTCTCGTTCAAGGGAATCCGGATCTTGTCGTCGGGCGCGGTCATCGCCTTCGAGAACAGCCCGGTCGACTGGCCCTCGATGTCGAAATAGCGGATCTGCCGGAAGCCGAAGATGCGCTCGTAGAACGCCGCCCAATGCGTCATCCGCCCGCGGTTCACATTGTGCGTCAGGTGATCGAGCGTGTGCAGGCCGACATTATGGTCGTCGCGCCCCGCGCCCGGCACGGCGCGGAAGTCGACGTCGTAGATCTCCTGCGCGCCGTAGCGGTCGACCAAATACAGATGCGAGCCGCCGATGCCCTCGATCGCCGGGATATTGAGCTCCATCGGCCCGGCCCGCGGCGCGACCGGGACCGCACCGCGCCTGACCGCTTCGGCAAACGCGAACTGCGCGTCCCTGACCCGGAACGCCATCGCGTTCGCCGACGGGCCGTGGCACCCACGAAACGCCGCCGCCTGCCCCTGCGTGTCCATATTGAGCAGGAAGTTGATGTCGCCCTGCGCATAGCGGCGCACCGGCTTCGAACGGTGGTCGGCCAAGTGCGTGAACCCCATCGCCTCGAACAGCGCCGCCAGCGCGTCCGGATCGGGCCCGGTGAACTCGACGAACTCGAACCCGTCGAGGCCCATGAAATTGGCAGTCGCGTCGGTCATGAGACACTCCGATGGCAGTACGATCGTCCTAGTCCGATGGCCTCCGGCAAGCAACGCAGCACCCACTGCCCCAGCGCAGGTTGGCAGCGGATCAGCCTGGACCTGACAGCCGCCCGTCGCTGCCGACCACCCGATAGAAACACGACCGCGCCCCGGTGTGACATGCCGGCCCGGCGGGACGGACTTTCAGCCACAGCGCGTCCTGATCGCAATCGATCCGCAGTTCGACCACCGCCTGCGTATTGCCCGAGGTCGCACCCTTGCGCCAGACCGCCTGCCGCGAACGCGACCAGTAATGCGCCTCGCCGGTCACCAGCGTGCGCTCGAGTGCTGCCGGGTTCATATGCGCAACCATCAGCAGCTCGCCGGTCGAGGCATCGGTCGCCACCGCTTGCACCAGCCCGCGCTCGTCCCACTTCGGATCGAGCCGCAGCTCGGTTTCGCGCGCGCTATCGGACACTCGGCCAGGCTCCTGTTGCAGTTTAGTGACGGACCGGGGGCGACAAGCCCGGCTTCGTCGCCTATATGCGCCGCGACGCTGTCCGTGAGGAGTCCCGATGGACCGCCTGCTCACCACCCACCCGTACGATGACGACAAGCTGCACGAGGAGTGCGGCGTGTTCGGCGTCTATGGTGCCGAGGGCGCCGCGGCGCTGGCAGCACTGGGCCTGCACGCGCTCCAGCATCGCGGTCAGGAAGCCGCCGGCATCACCACCTACGACGGCACCGACTTCCACACGCACCGGGCGATGGGCCATGTTGCAGGCAACTTCGACACCGACGAGACTATCCGCAAGCTCAAGGGCGACATCGCCATCGGGCACAACCGCTACTCGACCACCGGCGAGACCGCGCTGCGCAACGTCCAGCCGCTGTTCGCCGAGCTGTCGTCGGGCGGCTTCGCGATCGGCCACAACGGCAACATCTCGAATGCCATTAAGCTGCGCCGCGAACTCGTCCGCCGCGGCTCGATCTTCCAGTCGACCAGCGATACCGAGGTCATCATCCACCTCGTCGCGACCAGCAGCTACCGGACCTTGCTCGACCGCTTCATCGATGCGCTGAAGCAGGTCGAGGGCGCGTACAGCCTGCTCTGCCTGACCGGCGACGGCATGATCGCCTGCCGCGACCCATTGGGCGTCCGCCCGCTGGTGCTCGGGCGGCTGAACGACAGCTACATCTTCGCCAGCGAGACCGTCGCCCTCGACGTCGTCGGTGCGACCTTCCTGCGCGCCGTCGAGCCCGGCGAGCTCATCGTCGTCACCCGGCGCGGGCTGCGCTCGCTGCGCCCGTTCGGCACCGTCCGTCCCCGCCCGTGCATCTTCGAGCAGGTCTATTTCTCGCGTCCCGACTCGGTCGTCGACGGCTCGAGCGTCTATCAGGTAAGGAAGGCGATCGGCGCGCAGCTGGCGATCGAAAGCCCGGTCGTCGCCGACATGGTCGTGCCGGTGCCCGACTCGGGGACGCCGGCGGCGATCGGCTTCGCGCAGCAGTCGGGCCTGCCGTTCGAGCTCGGCATCATCCGCTCGCACTATGTCGGGCGCACCTTCATCCAGCCGGGCGACCAGATCCGCAATCTCGGCGTCAAGCTCAAGCACAACGCCAACCGCGCGCTGATCGCCGGGCGCAAGCTGGTGCTGATCGACGACTCGATCGTCCGCGGCACCACGAGTCTCAAGATCGTCCAGATGCTGCGCGACGCCGGCGCCGAAGAGGTCCATATGCGAATCGCCTCGCCGCCGACCCGGCACAGCTGTTATTACGGCGTCGACACGCCCGAACGCTCGAAGCTGCTCGCCGCCAACATGGATGTCGAGCGCATGCGCGAATACATCAAGGTCGACAGCCTCGCCTTCCTGTCGATCGATGGGCTCTACCGCGCGCTCGGCGAGGACATGCGCACCGACGAGCAGCCGCAATATTGCGATGCCTGCTTCACCGGCGACTATCCGACCCGGCTGACCGATCAGGAAGACATCCAGCCGTCGGATCAGCTGTCGCTGCTGGCGGAGCGGATGATCTGAAGCCACTCGCCGACAGCGTCGCCCTCGTCACCGGTGCCAGCCGCGGCATCGGTGCGGCGACGGCGCAAGCGCTCGCGGCGGCGGGCGCGCACGTCGTGCTGACCGCCCGCACCGAAGCCGGACTGATCGAGGTCGAAGACCGTATCCATGCGGCCGGCGGCAGCGCCACGATCGCGCCGCTCGACCTGCGCGATTTCGATGCGATCGACCGCTTGGCGACGGCGCTGGCCGCTCGCTGGGGGCGGCTCGACATCGCCGTGCTCAACGCCGCCGCGCTGGGCACGCTGACCCCGCTGCCGCACACCGACGTCGCCGAATTCGACAAGGTCGTGGCGCTCAACCTGACCGCCAATTTCCGGCTGATCCGGGCGTTCGATCCGCTGCTGCGGGCGGCCCCGGCCGGGCGCGTGCTGGCGCTGACCTCGAGCGTCGCGGTCGCGCCCCGGCCATATTGGGGCGTCTACGCCGCAACCAAGGCGGCGCTGGAGAATATGGTGCAGGGCTACGGGGCCGAAGTTGCCAACGTCAGCGCGCTCCGGGTGGCGATCATCGATCCGGGCGCGACCGCGACGACGATGCGCGCGCGCGCGTTTCCGGGCGAGGACGTGACGACGATCAAGGGGCCGGAAGTGGTCGCGGCGGCGATCGTGGCACTGGTCGTCGACGACTTCGAGACAGGATACCGCGGCCGGATAGACGGCCCGACCGGCTAAAGCGATGGCGTCGCCGAGTAGAGGCGCTTGCATCCAAGCTGATTCGTCACCCCCGCGAAGACGGGGCCATAAACGTCAAATGTCCGACGTGTATGGGCCCCGCCTTCGCGGGGGTGACGATCTCCGGTTCAGCTCCGCTGGACGGAGCCTAGGCCGCCAGCTTGGCCTTCTTCGCTTTCGCCAGCTTCTTGACGATGATGTCGCGCTTGAGCTTCGACAAGTGGTCGATGAACAGCACGCCGTTCAGGTGATCGATCTCATGCTGCAGGCAGGTCGCCAGCAGCCCGTCGATCTCGGCCTCTTGTCGCGCGCCGTCATAGTCCAGCCAGCGCACCCGCACCCGCGCCGGGCGCTCGACGTCGCCATATTGTTCGGGGATCGACAGGCAGCCCTCGTTGTAGACCGAATGTTCGTCGGACTCCCACAGCACCTCGGGATTGACGAAGTACCGCGGCTCGCGGACTTCCACGACAGGCTCGCCCTCGACTTCGGGCTCCTCGCGGCGCTGCAGGTCGATGACCAGCACGCGCTGGGGCACGCCGACCTGGATCGCCGCCAGCCCGATGCCCGGCGCGGCGTACATCGTCGCCAGCATGTCGTCCATCAGCCGCCGTGTCTCGTCGGTCACGGCATCGACCGGCTCGGAGACCAGCCGCAGGCGCGGGTCGGGGATTTCGAGGATCGTCAGTTCGGTCATGGTGGTGAGCTATGGCTTCGGCCGGCGTCCGTCAAGCCAGCCGCCGCCACCACTAGCCGCCGATCGCGCGGCGCGCCTGCAGCGCCGTCGCCAGCGTGCCCTCGTCGAGATAGTCGAGCTCGCCGCCGACCGGCATGCCGTGCGCCAGTGCAGTGACGCGCACCGGGAAAGCCGCCAGCCGCTCGGCGACATAGTGCATCGTCGTCTGCCCTTCGAGCGTCGCGTTCATCGCCAGCACGACCTCGTCGATGCCGCCCGCCGCGACCCGCGCCAGCAGCGGCGCGATGGCGAGGTCCTCGGGCCGGACCCCGTCGAGCGCCGACAATCGCCCGCCGAGCACGTGATAGCGTCCGGCGTACAGCCGCGCCCGGTCGAGCGCCCATAAGTCGGCGACTTCCTCGACGACGCACAGCCCGGCCGCATCGCGGCGCGGGTCGGCGCACACGCCGCAGGGGTCGCGCGTATCGATATTGCCGCAGGTCGCGCAGGTCACCAGCCCGACCTCGACCGCGTGCAGCGCCGCCAGCAGCGGCACCAGCGCCGTCTCGCGGCGCTTGATCAGGTGCAGCACCGCCCGCCGCGCCGACCTGGGCCCGAGCCCCGGCAGCCGGGCCAGCGCCTGCGTCAACGCATCGATTTCGGGGGAAGCCATCGCCCTCGATATGGCGGCAGTGCCGCGGCTCGGCAAGCCTCGTCCATTGCGCCGCCCAGGCCGAGCGGCTAGCCCGCCTCCATGCGGATCGCCTTCATGGGAACCCCGGCGTTCGCCGTGCCGACGCTCGATGCGCTGGTCGCGGCAGGGCATGAGGTCGTGGCGGTCTACACCCAGCCGCCGCGACGGGCCCAGCGCGGCCAGCGCGAGACCCCGTCGCCGGTCCAGCAGCGCGCCGAAGCGCTCGGGCTGGCGGTGCGCTCGCCAGTGAATTTCAAGGACGCCAGCGACCGCGAGGCGTGGGCAGCGCTCGACCTCGATGTCGGTGTGGTCGCGGCCTACGGCTTGATCCTGCCGCAAGCGATCCTCGACGCACCGCGCCGGGGCTGCCTCAACGTCCACGCCTCACTGCTGCCACGCTGGCGCGGCGCGGCCCCGGTCCAGCGCGCCATCCTCGCCGGCGACGCCGAGACCGGGGTGACGATCATGGCGATGGAACGCGGGCTCGATACCGGGCCGATGCTGCTGACCGGGCGGACGCCGGTCGACGGCAAGACCGCGGGCGAGCTGACCGGCGAGCTGGGGCGATTGGGCGCGCAACTGATCGTCGAGGCGCTGGCGAAGCTCGACGCGCTGACTCCGCAGCCGCAGTCCGAGGCGGGCTTGACCTACGCCGCCAAGCTCGACAAGGCCGAGGCCAAGCTCGACCTGACCCGCCCCGCGGTCGAGCAGGAACGCGCCGTGCGGGCGTTCAACCCGGTGCCGGGGGCCTATGTCGAGATCGGCGGCGAGCGGCTGAAGCTGCTCGCCGCGACGGTTACCGGTGACACCGGCCCGCCCGGAACCGTGCTCGATACGCACCTGACGCTGGCCTGCGGCGTCGGCGCACTGCGGCCGACGCTGGTACAGCGCGCCGGCAAGCCGCCGATGGCGACCGCGGCGCTGCTCAATGGCTGGCCGGTCGCGGCGGGCGTTCGCGTCGCGTGACCCGCTTACGGCTGACGATCGAATACGACGGGCGGCCGTTCATGGGGTGGCAGCGGCAGGAGCACGGCCCGACCGTGCAGGCGGCGCTCGAGACCGCGCTCGCCCGGATCACCGGCGAGGCGGCGACCGTCATCGGCTGCGGCCGCACCGACTCGGGGGTGCATGCGACGGCGCAGGTCGCCCACGTCGATGTGGCGCGCGAGATCGGGCCATTTCGGCTGATGGAGGCGCTCAACGCGCGCCTGCGCCCGGCTCCGGTCGCGGTGGTCGCGTGCAGCGTCGCGCACCCCGACTTCCACGCCCGCTTCGACTGTATCGGCCGGCGCTACCGCTACCGCATCGTCAACCGCCGCGCGCCGCTGACGGTCGATGCCGGGCTGGCGTGGCAGGTGGCGGTGCCGCTCGATGCCGCCGCGATGCACGTCGCCGCGCAGGGGCTGATCGGCCGCCACGACTTCACCACGTTCCGCAGCGTCAAATGCCAGGTCGCGAGCCCGGTCAAGACGCTCGACCGGCTCGACGTCGCGCGGGACGGTGAGACCATCGTCATCGAGGCGGCGGCGCGGTCGTTCCTGCACCATCAGGTGCGCTCGATGGTCGGCTGCCTCAAGCTCGTCGGCGAGGGCCGGTGGAGTGCGGCCCAGCTCGCCGCCGCGCTGGCCGCCGCCGACCGCCGCGCGCTCGGGTTCAACGCCCCGCCCGACGGGCTGACACTGACCGGGGCGGAGTACCCGGCGCTATAGCAGCCCGATCTCGCGCAGCCGCTGCTGCAGGAACGCGTCCGCCGTGATCGGCGCGGGCCAGCGGTCGGGGCGGGCCGGGCTCACACAAGCGGGCAGCGTGCGGATCAGGTAATCGGGGCGGAAGTGCAGGAAGAACGGCGTCGAATACCGCGCCACGCCACGGCGCTCCGGAGACGGATTGGCGACCCGGTGCGTCGTCGACGGCAGCACGTCGTTGGTCAGCCGCGCCAGCATGTCGCCGATGTTGCACACCAATGTTCCCGGCGGGGCCTCGATGCGCCGCCACACCCCGTCCCGGTCGAGCAGCTCGAGTCCGGCCTCGTCCGCTCCGAGCAGCAGCGTGATGACGTTGATGTCCTCGTGCGCGCCCGCCCGCACGCCCGTCGTTCCGGGCGCGACCGGCGGATAATGCAGCAGCCGCAGCACGCTGTTACCATCGCGCACCGGATCGGCGAAGAAGTCCGCCTCCAGCCCGAGGTGCAGCGCGATCGCGGTAAGGATACGCCCGCCGGCAGCGTCGAGTGCGGCGTACAGCGCCGCGACGGCTGGGCGGAATGCGGGCACTTCGCCGGGCCAGACATTGTCGGGCATCACCGCGCGATAGGGGTGCCCCGGCGGCAGCTCGCGCCCGGCGTGCCAGAACTCCTTGAGATCATGCGTGGCCGCGCCCTTCGCGGTCTCGATCCCGAACGGCGCACAGCCGCGCGCGCCGCCCTGCCCCGCGAGGTGGTAACGCGCCTTGACCGGCTCGGGCAGCGCGAAGAACGCGCGCGTCGCCGCCAGCGCCCGGTCGATCAGCGCGGCATCGATGCCGTGATCGCTGACGACGGCGAAGCCAGTGCGCTCGAACGCCGCCCCGAACGCGCGCGCTGCCGCCGCCGCGTCGCGCTCGACCAGCGTCAGCGCCATCGGCGCAATGCCCGCATCGAGGATCGCCACTGAACTCACGCCGTGTCTGGACATGGTAGCGGAGGAGAGATTTGAACTCCCGACCCCAGGATTATGATTCCCGTGCTCTAACCAACTGAGCTACTCCGCCGTGCCGCCTGCGCGGAGGCGCGGTATAAGCGTGCGGCGGCGCGGCGGTCAACCGTCTGCCGGCCGGGATGGCGGCATCGGACGCTAGGGTTGGAGCAGTCTCGCCTCAACCGGCCTCCTTCGCCCCGCTCTCGGTGAAGTCGAACCTGATCCGGACCCAGGCACCGACCAGCACGTGCCCGCCGACCCGCGGCGCGCGGACGCGGAACTGCCACGCCGCTTGCCGGAGCGCGCGTGCCAGGCCGCCGCCGGGCGTCGACTCGTCGAGCTCGCGGCAGTCCTCGACGCGGAACTTCTCGATCGTCCGGCAGGCGATCTCGGCCCAGCTGCCGGGCGGCACGTTGCCCGGCAGATAGCCGGCGAGTTCGGCGTGGGTCGGTTCGTGCGGGTACCATTCGGCGTTGTACAGCGGCTCGCCGCCACCGCCGCCGCCCCGGCTTGGGCCATAGACCGTCGTGCTGTCCTTGCCCGTACCGGCGTCGGCGGTCGCCTCGCCGGCATCCTTGCTGTGATTCGGCAGCTTGGTGATGTCGACCGCCTCGAACAGCTCGGTCCCGAACAGCTTGGGGGCGGGCGTGGCGGTCGGCTTCACCGGGGCGGGCGGACGCGGTGCCGATGCCGCCGCACCTGCCACTTTCTGCCGCGCCTTCGGGGTCGGCCGTTTGACGGGCTCGGGCGTCGGCTTCGGGGCAGGAATCGGGATGAGGTTGAAAACCTTGGGCACCGTCGGTTTGACGATCGTCAGCTTGTGCAGGAACGCCAGCCACGCGACGAGCAGGTGCAGTGCGACGATCAGCAGGAAGACGGCGCCGCGACGACGTTCGGACGGGTTTGGGAAGAACGCCGATGGCATCGCCGGCTCGCCTAGCCCGCGCGGGCGGCCATCGCAACGCATGACAGGGCGAACGCGCCGAAGTGGTCGCTGCGTCGCAGGCTAGGCCGGCAGCGGCCGAACTTGACAAAAGGTCTTATTTGGTTATAGAGATGCCGGAGAAGAAGGTGCTGGCGTGCGTCACGGCTCGCGCAGAAAGTCGAGGCGGATTAACGTACACGACATCGTCATCCCCGCGAACGCGGGGATGGAAAGTTGGGTCGGTTCGGTACTTTTCTGGTTCGGCAATGACCATGCTGGCGACCGTGATTGGACCGTTAAAGATAAAGTCAGCAGGCAAAACACCAGTTTTCAGGATCACGCAAACCATTGATGCAACATGATAATCAACTGTTGAGTGAGGGACTTTTGAGGAACTTTCCAAACGCTCAGGAGCTGCCGTAAATGCGGTCGAGGACGCGGGCGACGTCGACATGATGCGCTGCCGCCGGATCGAAACGCGCGCCGCCCGCGAGCCGCGTCGCCCAGTCGATCGCGGCGCGGCCGCCCCAGTCGTCGGGGGGTGATGCCAGCACCGTCCGGTGCGTTCCGGCATAGCGCTCGGCGGTGAAGTCATAGAATGAGCCGCGTTCGTTGCGGAAGCCTGCGCCGCCGTCGGTCCCGTAGAATGCTGCCGCGATCACCGCGTCCTGCCCGGCCTGCAGCCGCCACGAGCAGGCGAGCCGGACGACCGGGCCGCCGGCGACCCGCAGCGTCGCCGTGGCATAATCCTCCACCCGCGTACGCCGGTCGGTCAGCGGCTGGCCCCGCGTGAAGAGCGTGCTGTCGATCCCGGCGACCTCGGGGAAGTCGAGCGCCCATAGCGCGAGGTCGATGAGGTGGACGCCGAGGTCGATGACGCAGCCGCCGCCCGACTGCCCGGGGTCGTAGAACCACGGCTTGTCGGGGCCGTAGGCGTTGTGGAAGGCGAGGTCGACCGCGAAGATACGCCCGAGTGCGCCGCTACGGACCAGCGGCGCGAGCTGCGCCATCGCCGCCGTGAAGCGGTACGACAGGTCGACGCCGAGCAGCCGGTCCGCGGCGCGCGCAGCGTCGACCACGGCGCGAGTCTCGGCGGCGCTGCGGCCCAGCGGTTTCTGGCAGAACACCGCGACGCCGTGGTTCAGCGTGGCGATCGATTGCTCGGCGTGCATCGCGCTCGGGGTGGCGATGACCAGCCCATCGAGGTCGAGGTCGAGCAGGTCGTCGAGCGTCGCGGCACGGACGGCGGAGCCTGCCAGTGCCAAGGCCGCGTCGACATTGGCGTCGGACGGGTCGGCGATGCCGGCGATGTCGATCAGACCGGTGCGGTGGATCGCTTCGAGGCGATTGCGGCCGATCCAGCCGACACCGAGGAAGCCGACTCGCGGGCGGCTCACGGCGTCATCCTCACAACGTGATCAGCGCCTTGAGGAAGCAGTCGGGCCGGTCGCGGGTGGCGTCGAGCGCGGTTCCCAGCTGCTCGAGCGGATAGCGGTGCGTGTACAGCGCATCGGGCACGAGCCTGCCCGAGGCGACCGCAGCGACCGCCTCGCCGATGCCGCGCCGGATGACGGCGGCGTCGCGTTCGTGCGCGCTGACGATGTCGATGCCCTTCCAGTTCCACATCTGCATGTTGACCTGCCGCGGGCCGTCCTGGTGATAGCCGGCGATCACCAGCCGGCCGCCCTCGCGGACGAGTTCGCCGGCGAGATCGAGCGGCCATTGCATGCCGACCGCTTCGATCACCCGGTCGCAGAATACCCCGCCGGTCAGGTCGCGGACCCGCTCGATGATGGCATAATGATCGGCCATCGCAATCGTCTCGGCCGCCCCGAACTGCCGGGCGATATCGAGCGCGAACGCCCGGCGCGAAATGGCGATGACGCGCGCTCCGGCGTCGGTCGCCAGCCGGGTCAGGACCGCGCCGAGGAAGCCGATACCGACGATCGCGACGGTCTGGCCGGCGTGGACGTCGCTGCGCCGGAAGATGTTGAGCGCGCAGCCGAGCGGCTCGCCGGGGAACGCCTGGCTGTCGAGCGTCGGCGGCAGCTTCACCACCGCCGCCCCGTCGGCGAGGTCGTATTCGGCGTAAGCGTTGGAAGACAGCATCGCGACGCGGTCGCCGACCTGCAGCGCCTCGACCCCGCCGCCAATCGCATCGACAACGCCCCAGCCCTCATGTCCAAGTCCGCCGGGGGCGGTCGGATATTGCATCCATTCGGGGCCAGCCCACGGCGTCAGGTTCGACGCACAGACGCCGCAGCCTTCGAGCTTGACGCGCACCTGTCCGGGACCTGGTTGCGGCACCGGGACATGCTCGATGCCGACCTCGCCCGGCCCGGTCACCACCGCCGCGCGCATCGTCGCACCGGTCAAGGGTGCGCCCCGGCGATGAACGCCTCGAGCGCCTCGAACGCCGCGTCGTCGGTGACCTGGTGCGGCGGGTGCTTGCAGAAGTACGCCGACGCCGCGTCGATCGCGCCGCCCAGCCCGCGGTCCTGCGCCAGCTTGGCGCAGCGGATCATGTCGATCGCGACGCCCGCCGAATTGGGGCTGTCCTCGACCGACAGCCGCAGCTCGATATTCATCGGCACGCCGCCGAACAGCTGGCCTTCCATGCGCAGGAAGCAGACCTTGTTGTCGTTCTGCCAGGCGACGTAATCCGACGGGCCGATATGGATATTGTCGGCGTCGAGCCGGTGGTCGGCGACCGACTGGACCGCCTCGGTCTTGGAAATCTTCTTCGACGCCAGGCGATCTTTACTCGACATATTTAGGAAGTCGGTGTTGCCGCCGGTGCTGAGCTGATAGGTCCGGTCGAGCGTCACGCCTCGCTTGCGGAACAGGTCGGTCAGCACGCGGTGGACGATCGTCGCGCCGAGCTGCGCCTTGATATCGTCGCCGATCAACGCGATGCCGGCGTCGGCGAAGCGCTTGGCCCAGCCCCCGTCGCTGGCGATGAACACCGGGATGTTGTTGACAAAGGCGACCCGCGCCGCGAGCGCGCAGTCGGCGTAGAACTCGGTTGCTCGCTGCGACCCGACCGGCAGGTAGTTGACCAGCACGTCGGTGCAGGTATCGCGGAGCGCCGCGACGACCTCCGCCTTCTCGGGCTCGCGGTCATTGGCGACGAGAAAGGTGCGGTCGTCGGCGAAGTTCGCCATGTGAGGGGCGACGCCGTCGAGTACCTTGCCCATGCGGACCAGCGTGCCGGTCGGTGGTACCTGCGCGCAGAACACCGCGGTGCAGTTCGGCTTGGCGAAGATCGCTGCCGCGACGTCGCGGCCGACCTTGCGGCGGTCGACGTCCCACGCCGACACCACCCGTATGTCGCCGGGGCGATAGCCGCCGAGTTCGGGGTGAAGCAGCCCGACCATGTCGTTGCTGCCCGAGCCATAGTGCGCCAGCCCCTGCACCAGCGAACTGGCGCAATTGCCGATGCCGACGACGCCGATGTTGATGGCGCGCGCACTGCTCATGCCCGCGCCGCCTGACGTAACGGCTGGACCTGCGCCGGGGCATAGCGCTCGATCATCGCGGCACAGAAGTCGGCGAAGGCCTGCGGCTCGCGGGGAGCGCTGGTATGATGCGGCTCGATCCCCAGGTGTTCGGGGGTGAAGCAGAACGTCACCGTCGTCTCGAACCCCGCCAGCGCCTCCATCTGCCGGTCGAACCAGTCGAGCGCGCCGGGGCGGAAGCTGTCGGACCACGACAGCCCCGTCCGCAGGTGCGTGACCCCGAGCTGCTTCATCCAGCGCACCGCATCATCCAGCCGCGGATCCTCGAAATGGAACCACTGCATCAGGCCCATCGCGGGCGTGTGCCGGGCGAAATGCTCGAGCGCCAGCTTGGGCGAGCCATCCTCGCGGATCAGCCCCATGTAGAAATGGCGGTAATAGCTCGACCCCTCGGCCTCGCGGTGCCGGGTGGTGGCTCCCCAGCTCTGCGGCAGGTCGAACAGCGAGTACCAGTAGATGCGCGGGGCTCGGCCGATCAGCAGCTCGGCTGTGCGGTCGAGCCCGAACACCTGCACCTCCTCGGCCCCGAACGAGCCCGCGCCGACCTCGGTCACCCAGATCGGATAGCCAGGCGCGACTGCCGCGATCTCGGCGAGGCGCTCGGGCCAGCTGTCGAGCGGCCATAAATTCCAGTCGAGCGGGAAGCCGTGCACCGCGATCACGTCGACCTCGGCCAGCGCACCGTGCGCCGCGACCCGCTGCACCCACAACGGGTCGATCGGCGACATGCCGCCGAGCACGCGCGTGATCGCCGGGTTGGCGGTACCGATGGCGCGGCCGCTGCGGGTCACCATGTCGGCAAACTTCGACCAGTCGGGGTCGATCTCGAAGTCCCAGTGCGACTTGTTGTTGGGCTCGTTCCAGATCATCGCCGCTTCGATCATCGCTGCGCCCCCGCCGCTTGCGTCATTGATGGATAAACTGCCAGCGTGCCGCCGGTCCACTGGGCGTAGGGCACGTCGGTCACCCGGCACAGGTACACTTCGGCTTCCGGCTGCGCCTCGATCCGGAAGCCCGCCGAGCGCAGCATCGCCTCGGTCCCGGCGCGGTTCGGGGCCCACCAGTTGGTCCAGTCGTGCGCGTATTCGCGCTCGATGAAGTGCATCTGCGGATAGCCGGGGTGGTCGAAATAGGCGGGCGCGTCGTAGGTACCGAGGACGTGGAACGGGTGATCGGCAGGCACGTCGATCACCTCTTCACTCCCGCGCTGCATCGTCTGGAACAGCAGCAGGTCGTTCGCGACATGCTCGCGGATCAGGTCGAGCGCCAGCAGCGGATGGCGGAGGTGGTAGAATACGCCCATGAAGACGACGACGTCGAAGCGCTCGTCCAACTGCGCAACGTAGTACACCGACAGCTTGGCGAACTCGATCTGCCCAAAACCAAGCGCGTCGGCGACCAGTCTCGCCTGGTCGAGATAGCGGTCGTCGAGGTCGATACCGACGACGCGTGCCGCACCGCGCCGGGCCATCTCGACGGCGTAGAAACCGGCGTTGCAGCCGATGTCGAGTACCGACTTGCCGCTGAGGTCGACCGGCAGCGCCGCGGCGAAGCGCTGGAACTTAAAGTTCGGATAATCACCCAGAAAGTGATCCGGGGCGGTGGCGACACCGTCGATGTCGATGTTCTGGAACCACGGCGCGAGCGCCTCGATGCGCTCGCGCAGCTTGGCGCGGGCGGCGCTCACAACCGCTCGTTGACGGCCACGACCCGCCCTCCCCAGGCACCGATCGCCAGCGTCGTCCGCGAGGCGAGGTCGATATCGAAATTGAGCAGCCGATCGAGCGCCAGCCCGAGATAATGCGCGACGACGCCGCGGATAATGTCGCAGTGCGTGACCAGCAGCGCCGGTCCCGAGCGCGCCGCCGCGACGGCTTCGACCTGCTCGACGGCACGCGCCGTTGCCGCCGCCATGGTCTCGCCTGCGGGTGGTGTAGTGCTGCCACGCGTCGCGTTCCAAGCCTGCCACTGCGGATCAGCGTCGAGGTCAGCGAACGCGCGCCCGGTCCATCCGCCGAAGTCGATCTCATCGAGCCCGTCGGCAGTCTCGACGGTAAGTCCGCATTGCCCGGCCACAGCGTCGGCCGTCTCGCGAGCCCGCCGCCGCGGACTTGAACGGATTGTCACCAACCCAGTATTCGCCAGGTGCTCGCCAAGTTGCTGCGCCGCCGCGTGACCGTCGGGGCTCAGACCGATGTCCGAGCGCCCGCTCAGGCGGTAGCCGATTTCTGCATGGGCGGCATGCCGAGCCAGTATGACGAGGCTCGTCACCGGCCGCTGGAGAATTGCAAGTACATCGTCATCGATGACGCCGAACGCGACCCATGGGTGCAAGTTCCATTTCGCCCCCGGAGCAAATGAATTCGGTTCACCGGCAAAACTTAGGAACAAAGATGAAAAAGGAGAACTTATGCAACTACCGTAACGTCCGGCCGACGCGTTGCGAGCCGCCTCGACTGCGTACGATACCGAACGTTGGCTGAAAATGCGGCGTCCTTGCCGCAGCGACTGGAAGGGGTGGCGTGGAGCGAGTGCTGATTACTGGCGGTGCCGGCTTCGTCGGCCGCTATGTCGCCGACGAACTGCTCGCCCGCGGACATCAGGTGCGGGTGCTCGACAGCCTGATCCCGCAGGTCCACGGCACCACTGACCGGCCCGAACTGCTGAGCGACGCGGTCGAGCTGATCCGCGCCGACATCCGCGACGGCGACGCGGTCGCCCGCGCGCTCGCCGGCGTCGACAGCGTCGTCCACCTGGCGGCCGAAGTCGGCGTCGGCCAGTCGATGTACGAGGTCGAGCGCTATACCTCGGTCAACGACGTCGGCACCGCCGTGCTGTTCGAGAAGCTGATCGACCATCCGGTGCGCCGCGTCGTCACCGCCTCGTCGATGAGCATCTACGGCGAGGGGCTGTACCGCGACGCCGACGGCAGCCTGATCGAGGATGCCGAGCGCGCGCCGCTGGCCGACGGCGCGCGGCTATGGGACCCGCTCGACGCGCACGGCCGCCCGCTGCAGCCGGTGGCGACGCCCGAATGGAAGCGGCCCAACCTCGCCTCGATCTACGCGCTCAACAAATATGTGCAGGAGCGCACGACGTTCATCATGGCCAAGCCCTATGGCATGGAGGCGGTCTGCCTG
Organism: Sphingomonadaceae bacterium; assembly: GCA_031421275.1. GTDB lineage: Bacteria > Pseudomonadota > Alphaproteobacteria > Sphingomonadales > Sphingomonadaceae > Polymorphobacter_B. Next base: position 2,942 of record JANOOK010000029.1, on the reverse strand, counting down.
CGGCTGTTCAACGTCTATGGGCCGGGGCAGGCGCTGTCGAACCCCTATACCGGCGTGCTGGCGATCTTCGCCTCGCGGCTGATGAACGGCCAGCAGCCGATGATCTTCGAGGACGGCGAGCAGCGCCGCGATTTCGTCCATGTCGAGGATGTCGCGCGCGCCTTCGCCGATGCGCTGGTGCTGCCGCAAGCGGCGGGCGAGACGTTCAACATCGGCTCGGGGCACGACCGTTCGGTGACCGAGGTGGCGACAGAACTGGCGCGCGCCATGGGCAAGAACGACATCCACCCCGAGATCATCGGCAAGTCGCGTACCGGCGACATCCGGCATTGCTTCTGCGACACCAGCAAGGCCGCACGACAGCTCGGCTTTACCGCGACGCACGACTTCGGCGAGAGGCTGGCGGTGCTCGCCGACTGGGTGGCGCGGCAGACCGCCGATGACGGCGTGGCGAAGGCGCGCGCCGAACTCGAGCTGCGCGGGCTGGTGGCATGACCGCGGCCGACGCCGATCCCCGCCCGGTGCTGATCACCGGCGGTGCCGGCTTCATCGGCTGCAACCTTGCCGACCGGTTGGCGGGCATGGGTCATGACGTGCTGGTCTATGACGCGCTGCTGCGGCCCGGGGTCGAAGGCAACCTGGCGTGGCTGCAGGCGCGGCATCCGGGGCGCATCCGGAGCCACGTCGCCGACATCCGCGACGCGGCACAACTCGCCGCCGCCACGCACAAAGCCAAAGCGGTGTTCCACTTCGCCGCGCAGGTCGCGGTCACCACCAGCATGGTCGACCCGCGCGCGGATTTCGAGATCAACATCGCCGGCACGCTCAACCTGCTCGAAGCGCTGCGGCAGCGCGGCGACGGTACGCCGCTGATCTTCGCCTCGACCAACAAGGTGTACGGCGACCTTGTCGACGTCGAGCTGGCGCTGGACGACGACGGCGTCGTGCCGACCGCGCCCGAACTGCGCGCGCACGGCATCGGTGAGACCCGCCCGCTCGATTTCCACACGCCCTACGGCTGCTCGAAGGGGGCGGCCGACCAGTATGTGCTCGATTACGCGCGCAGTTTCGGCGTACCGACCGCGGTGCTGCGGATGAGTTGTATCTACGGCCGGCGCCAGCTCGGCACCGAGGACCAGGGCTGGGTGGCGCACTTCCTGATCCGCGCTTTGGAGAACCGCCCGATCACGCTGTACGGCGACGGCTATCAGGTGCGCGACATTCTCGACGTCGGCGACGCGGTCGATGCCTATGTCGCGGCGTGGCAGCGCATCGACGCGGTGTGCGGTCGCGCCTTCAACCTCGGCGGCGGGGCGGCGAACGCGGTCAGCCTGCGGCAGCTGCTGGCGTATGTCGGCGCGCTGCTGGGCCGCGATCTCGACATCGGCTTTGCCGACTGGCGCGCTGGCGATCAGCGCTATTTCGTCGCCGATACCCGCGCCGCGCAGACCGCGCTCGGGCTTGGCGCGCGGCGGCCGTGGCGGGACGGGGTCGCCGCGCTGGCGCAGTCGCTGTCGGCGGCGCGCGGGCTGAACTGGCCAGTCGGCAGCGCCCGACTGCGGGTGGCATCGTGAGCGCGCGTCGCCTGCTGATGACCACCGACGCGATCGGCGGGGTCTGGCACTATTCGACCGAGCTGGCGCGCGCGCTGGTCGCGCACGGTTACGAGACCGTGCTGGCGCTGACCGGCCCGGCTCCGGACGCGGCGCAGCGCGCTGCGGCGTTGGCGATCCCGGGCATGCAGCTGATCGATGCCGGTACCGGCCTCGACTGGCTGGCCCCCGACACCGCCGCGATCGCCGATGCCGGGCGCCAGATCGCCGCGCTGGCCAGCGAACTGCGCGCCGACGTCGTCCAGCTCAACGCGCCGTCGCTTGCCGCCGGCGTGCGCTGGCCCGTGCCGGTGGTCGCGGTGACGCACAGCTGCACCGCGACCTGGTGGCAGGCGGCCGCCGGCGGCGCGCTACCGGTCGACTTCGCCTGGCGCGCCGCGGTCATGGCGGACGGGCTGCGGGCGGCCGCCGCGGTGGTCGCACCGAGCGCGGCGTTCGCCGATGCCACGCAGCGCGCCTACCAGCTCGGCAGGCGTCCGGCGGTGGTCCACAACGGCCGGACCGCGCCCACCCTACCGCCCGCAACCATGCAGGATTATGCCTTCACCGCTGGGCGGTTGTGGGACCGTGGCAAGGACGCGGCGACGCTCGACCGCGCCGCCGGGCTGACCACGGTGCCGGTGATCGCCGCGGGGCCGATCTGCGGGCCGAACGGGGCGACCGCACGGTTCGATCACGCGACCGCGATCGGCGTGCTCGGCGAGGCGGCGCTCGAAGCGCGGCTGGCGGCCCGGCCGGTGTTCGTGTCGGCGGCACGCTACGAGCCGTTCGGGCTGGCGGTGCTCGAAGCCGCCGCGGCCGGCTGCGCGCTGGTGCTGGCCGACATTGCCACTTTCCGCGAGCTGTGGGACGGGGCGGCGCAGTTTGTTACGCCCGCAGACGCGTCTGGGTTCGCCGCCGCGATCGAGGCGATCGTCGCCGACACGCCGCACCGCCTGGCGCTGGGTCAGGCTGCGGCGGAGCGTGCCGCCCGCTATACGCCCGACGCGATGGCGGCGGGCATGGTCGCCGTCTACACCGCGGTCGCCGATCGCAGCGCGAGGCAGGCGGCATGAAGATCGTCTATTTCACCCACTCGCTGACCTCGTGCTGGAACCACGGCAACGCGCATTTCCTGCGCGGCGTGCTCAGCGAACTGGTCGTGCGTGGCCATGATGCGGTAGCACTCGAACCGCGCGGCAACTGGAGCTTGGCGAACCTGCTCGCCGACGCGGGCGATGCAGGGCTGGCGCCGTACCGCCGCGCCTATCCCGAGCTGGTCGCGGACAGCTATGATCCGGCAGATGACCTTGCGGCGCTGGTCGACCGCGCCGATCTGGTCATCGTGCA
>JANOOK010000028.1:0-13981 GCA_031421275.1 Sphingomonadaceae bacterium | reverse complement strand
ATCGGAGTTCATGGGCCCCGGCCTTCGCCGGGGTGACAATATATAAGTTCAGTCAGACACCGCCATGCTGAACGGCCGCTGGACGCTGCGCCTGCGCGAGCTGCCGTGGCTAGTCATCCTCGCGATCGTAGCGCTCGGCAGCTTCGGGCTGGTCGTGCTATACTCGGCCGCGGGCGGCAGCCTGCAGCCGTGGGCGCTCAAGCAGGGTATCCGCTTCGCCGTGCTGCTGATCGTCATGCTGGTGCTGGCGCAGGTGCCGCTGAGCTTCTGGCTGCGCTGGGCATACTGGTTCTACGGCGGCGTGCTGCTGTCGCTGGTCGCAGTCGAGGCGCTCGGGCGGATCGGTGGCGGCAGCCAGCGCTGGCTCGACCTCGGGCTCATCCAGCTGCAACCGTCGGAGTTCATGAAACTTGCGGTCATCCTCGCGCTCGCGCGCTTCTACCACAATCTGCCGCGGCCCTATGTGACGACGCTCGCCGGGCTGTGGCTGCCGCTGGCGATGATCGGGCTGCCCGCGGCGCTGGTACTGATCCAGCCCGACCTCGGCACCGCGCTGGCGATCGGTTTCAGCGGGGTCGCGATGCTGTTCATGGCGGGCGTGCGCCTGTGGCTGTTCGGCGCGGCGGCAGCTGGGCTGGCGGCGGTGATGCCGGTCGCGTGGGGGTTCCTCCACGCCTATCAGCGCAAGCGCGTACTGATCTTCCTCGATCCGGCCAGCGACCCGCTCGGCGCGGGTTATCACATCACCCAGTCGAAGATTGCCATCGGCAGCGGCGGGCTGTTCGGCAAGGGCTTCCTGCAGGGCACGCAGAGCCATCTCGACTATCTGCCCGAACTCCACACCGACTTCATCTTCGCGACAATGGCGGAGGAGTGGGGGCTGGCGGGCGGACTGTTCATCATCGCCGCGTTCGGGGTCATCCTCGCGTGGGCGATCGGCGTCGCGCAGTCGGCACGCGCGCCGTTCGCGCGGCTGGCGGCGATGGGGCTGGCGTGGACGCTGTTCTTCTATCTCGCGATCAACATGATGATGGTGATGGGGCTGGCTCCGGTCGTCGGCATCCCGCTGCCGCTGGTCAGCTATGGGGGCTCGGCGATGCTGACCGTGCTGGTCCTGCTCGGCATCTTGATGGGCATCGGCCGCGAGCGCCGCCTCGATATTCCGCGGCGCTAAGCGGAAAGGAGTTTTGGCCCGGCGCTGTCGGTGCGCTAAAGCGGACGTCGCGATGCCCGATGCCGAAAACTCGAACCCGCCGTCGATCACGGTCCGCCTGGTCGGGCACGAGCGCGAGCCGGTGGCGATCGTCGAGAACTTCGCGCCCGACCCGGAGGCGCTGCGGGCGGCTGCCGCGCGCGCCGCTTTTGCGCCGGATCCGCGCCACTATCCGGGTATCAGGGCGGCGTTGCCTGCGGACTATATGGCCGGTGTCCACCCGGCGCTGAGCGAGGTCATGCGCGAGGTGTTCGGCTTCACCCGCGGCGCGCGCGTGCTCGGGGCCAATTTCGCCATCGTCACGACGTCCCCCGAAGCGCTGTCGCTCGAACAGCGCCTGCCGCACGTCGACGCGCTCGATCCCGGCCGCATGGCGATCGTGCATTACCTGTCGCCGGGCGACACCGACGGCACCGCCTTCTACCGCCACCGCGCGACGGGGTTCGAGACGATCACCGCGGCGCGCAGCGCGGCCTATTTCGCCGCACTCAACGCCGATCTCGCCGCGCATGGCCAGCCGGCGGCGGCCTATCTGTGCGGCGACACCGCGATCTTCGAGCAGACCGGCGTCATCGGGGCGCGGTTCAACAGCGCGCTGATCTACCGGAGCCGGGTGCTGCACAGCGGCGCGATCAGTGCGGGCCGCGAGCTGCCGGGCGACCCGCGGACGGGACGGTTGACGGTGACGAGCTTTCTGGCGGCGGCGTGAGGAGCAAAATGTCGGGGCTGGCGGGCACAGGCTGACCGATCGATTAAGTTGTCATCCCGGCGAAGGCCGGGACCCATGACCTCAATCGAATTCGATCGTGGTCATGGGTCCCGGCCTTCGCCGGGATGACAAACATAAAGTACGTCCCGTGTTTGCAGTCTAAGCCGCCTGCGGCTCCGCCATCCGCTGGTCGAGAAACACCTGGTGCGTCGGCAGCCGCTCGACCGCTACCCGCACCGCACTGCGAAGCTGCGCCAGATACGCGAGATTGTCGCGCTCGGGGTAATTGTCCGCCAGCGGGTTGTAGTCGGCCGGGCGGAAGCCCTGGCCCGTCAGCACCGCGAACCAGCTCGCCTCGCGGAACAGCTCGTCGGTCGACAGCACGATGCGGCCGGTACGCTTGAAGTGCTCCTCACGGTAGGTCAGCGAGGCAGGCACCGGCATGTTGCGGCAATATTCCCACAGCGGCTCGCTGCGGCCGCTGCTGGCGTGATAGTGCAGCACGAGGAAGTCGCGGATCGAGTCGAGTTCGGCCGCCAGCACGCGGTTATACTGCTCGGCGGTGTACGGGTCGCAGTCGCGGTCGGGGAACAGCGACAGCAGCTTGGCGATGCCGCTCTGGATCAGGTGGATGCTAGTCGACTCGAGCGGCTCGAGGAACCCCGAGGCGAGCCCGATGGCGATGACGTTCCTGTCCCACGCCTTGCGCCGCGCCCCCGCCTTGAACCGGATCGGCCGCGGTTCGGCGAGCGGCCTGCCTTCGAGGTTGTTCAGCAGTTCCGCCGCCGCCGCGTCGTCGCTGATATGCGCCGACGAGTAGACATAGCCGTTGCCGGTGCGGTGCTGGAGCGGGATCCGCCACTGCCAGCCGGCGCTGCGCGTCGTCGCGCGAGTGTACGGCGCGGGCGGGCCGACGTTCTCGGTCGGCACCGCGAACGCGCGGTCGCAGGGCAGCCACTGGCTCCAGTCGTCGAAGCCGGCGTGCAGCGTCTGCTCGATCAGCAGGCCGCGCAGGCCCGTGCAGTCGATGAACAGGTCGGCTTCGAGCCGGTCGCCGCGGTCGGTGTTCAAAGCGGTTATGAAGCCCGTCTCGGAATGTTGCTCGATGTGCCCGACCTTGCCCTCGACGCGCTTGATGCCGCGCGCTTCGGCATGACGGCGCAGGAACTTCGCGTACAGGCTGGCGTCGAAATGATAGGCATAGCCGAGCGTCGACAGGATCGAGCGCGGGTCGGTGGCGGGCGGCGAAAACTTGCCGGCGCGCGCCAGCTCGGTCGACAGCGAATAGGCTTCGAAACCGCTATCCTGTCCGCCTAATTTGGCCTTGAGCCAGCGATGGTAGAACATCGATCCGTCGCCCGGCGCACCGTAGCTGCCGAACGGGTGGAAATAGCTCTTGGCGGGCACCGACCAGCCGGCGAACTCGATCCCGAGCTTGAACGTCGCCCTGGTCTCGCGCAGGAAGGCGCGCTCGTCGAGCCCGATCAGCTGGTTGAACCAGTGGATCGTCGGGATCGTCGCCTCGCCGACGCCGATCGTGCCGATCTCGTCCGATTCGATCAGCGTGACGGTGAACGCCCGCGCCTCGTTGATCTTGGCGAGCGCCGCCGCGGTCATCCAGCCGGCGGTACCGCCGCCGACGATGACGATCGATCGAATCCGCCGGTCGTTCATGCGCCGCCTCCGTCTGCCTTCGCCTCGGTGCTCGCCAGAAAGGACTGATCGAACTTCTACCGTCATTCCCGCGAACGCGGGATTGACGAGCGACGTTAAATCCAGCCTGCCTCCCCTAAAACTTCAGCGTCAGGCTGGCGAGCGCGTTGGTGCCGACGATGCCCCGGCCATAGAAGAAGCCGTTGGTCACCGACTGCGTCTGACCCTGCCGCGGGTTGCCCTCGGTCAGCCCCAGCGTATTGGTGACGTTCTCGACACTGACGTTGAGATTTATGTTTCTCGAAATATCGACGTTCCCGCCGAGCGCCAGCGTGCCGTAAGCCGGCAACGCCAATCCGTTACCCGCGTCGGCGAAAACCTTGCCGACGTATTTGTACCGCAAGTACACAATGCCAAGACCGTTCGGCAGGTCGAAGGTCGGCTGAACCGCCAGCAGCGTCTGCGGTGTGCGGCCCGGGACCTTGCCGTTGTACTGCGTTGCCTGCGCACTGTTCACCGTGACGCCGTTGACGGTCTGGCCGATGAACACATTCGAGAACTTGGGATCCTGGAATGTTGCCTTCAGGTTGATCGAGAATGCCTCGAGCGGCGTGTACTGCGGCCGGTAGGTCGCATCGATGTCGATCCCGTTAGTGATCGAGTCGGCCTTGAAACTGCCGCGGATGGCCGGGTTGACCGTATCGATGAAGTCGTACTGCTGGTTCCTGAACTCGGTCCGGAACAGCGTGATCACCCCCAGGAAGCCGTGTCCGCCATAACGGGCTCCAGCTTCGTACAAGGTGATTTTCGTCGGCGTCGGATTGCCGTTGTTGCCGCCGTTGGTCTGGTAGCCGACGGCGTAACGCGCATACCCCGACAGTGCCGAGGTCAGCGTGTAGTTCGCACCGACGGTGTAAGAGAGCGGGTGCTCGGTGGCGCGGGTCGAGGTGAAAGTCCCATCGAATGTGTTCGGGTTGGTCTGCGACACCCCCTGAATACCCGCAGGGATCGGTTGCGGCGTCGCGAACGAATTGCCGTTCTTGATGTTGTTGATCAGATGCTCGTAGCGCAGGCCGAAGTCGATATGCAGCTTTTCGTTGAAGGTGAACTCATCGTTGAAGTAGATCGACGTCGAGTCGAGCGTGTTCGACCAGATACCGTTGCCCCAGTCGCCGTAATTGAGCAGGCCGTTATTGGTCAGCGTGCCGGTGACCCCGCCCGCGGTGTTCAGGCCGACGACGTCATAGATGTTCGAGCCATCCTTGACGTCGTTGAGCAAGGTCGTCGTACCCGACTGGTCGTTGTATTGACGAACCCGGTAGTACATGCCGCCGACGGTCAGCGAGTTGGTGTAGCTGTCGCCCGCCATGTTGAACTTGACGCCGAAATCGTTGCCGAAGTCGCGGGTGCGCAGGAACTGGTGGTTGAGCACCGTCTGCTGCAGCAGGCCGTTACCGTTCAGCGCGTTCAGCGCCGCGGTGTTCGACCCGGCGATGACCTGCCCGGTCGTCAGGCTGCGGATGCCGAACGACGAGGTCCCCGGGTACAACAACAGCCCGGCATCGAGCGTGCTGCGGATCGGCGAGGCATCGCTGATCGTCAGATACGCTGCCGCCGAGGTCAGCCCCGAATTGCCCGAACCGCTGCCCGGAAAGATGCCGTTGAAGTCCCAGTCGCTCTGCAGATAGCGCGAATGCAGGAAGACGCTGACCTGATCGTTGAGCGGCTTCTCGATGTCGAGGCGGTAAACGTCGCCCTTGCCGTGGATGCCGCTCGCCGAGCTGAACGTGCGGAAGCATTCGTTCGAGGCGCACTGGTCGGGAACCTGGATCGACGCGAAGCCCGGCCCGGTGATGTTGCCGAACTGGGTGCCCAGACCCGGAACGCCGCCGATCTTGCCGTTATTGAAGCTGTACGGCTGGTCGGCGTAATAAGGATCATGCTCGTTCCAGCGCCGATAGGTGGCGCGGACGAAGCCGCCGTCGTCGAAGCGCTTCTCGAGCTGCGCTTTGACGTGATAGCTCTGGTAGGTGAACGGGCTGTGGCGGACGCCCTTGGTCGAGTCGAAGAAGCCGCCGACGCTGAACGCGACGTCCTTGCCGAGGAACGCCAGCGGCCCCGACACATAGGCGTCGCCGCGGTATTCCCCATAGGTCGCCGCGGTGAACCGCCCGATCGAGGTCAGGCCGTCGTAGTTGAGCTTGCGCGAGATGAAGTTGATCGAGGCCCCCGCGGCATTGGGGTTGAGGATGCCCGAGGTGCCGCCCTCGACGGCTTCGACGCGGTCGATGGTGATGTCGGTCTGGAAATACTCGTCCGCACCGCCGCCGCCGTAGAGCACCGGCATGCCGTCCTCGAGCAGGCTGATGAACGCCTGACCACCGCCGGGCAGGCCGCGCACCGAATAATTGTTCGACACCGGGCCGGCGGTTGCCTCGACGAAGATGCCGGGGATAAGGTCGAGTACGTCGGCGGTGTTGCGCGGCGCGCGCAGTTGCAGTTGCTGCTCGTTGACCGTGGTGACGCTGACCGAGGCGTTGAGCAGGGTCCGCTTCGAGGTCGACCCGGTGACGACGATCTCGTCGAGACCGCCCTTGGCGTCCTCGGTGCCGGTCACGGCGGGAGCGGGCGCGGTCGACGTCGGCTGGACCGCATTGGCGTCGGCCGCGGTCGGCTGCGTCGGCACCGACTGCGCGGTGGCGGCAGTAATACCGACGAAGCCGAACGCAATGATCGACGCGGAATGCAGATAAAGCCGCTTTGAGCGAATCGTCGTCATGGTGATCTCTCTCCAAGGGTCCGTTGCCGTCCGAGGCAATGCTGATTTTTCGTAAGCAGCTATTGTTCCGGTTGGTCGATCGGCAGCGCAGGGTTAAACCAAGCGTAATCTTCGTTGCACATCCGTTATTAATCAGGTGCTTAGCTGCATTAAAGCGGCATCCGCTTGACGATTGCAATGGATTACGGAAGGACTGCCGACAGTCGGTAAGCGACCGCGACAAATCCGCAACAGGGTGAGAGTTGGCCATCAACAAACCTTCCGCAGTCCGGTCCCGAACAGCTTCGCTTGTGCGGGTTGCCGCGAGCGCAGCCATTCTGACCGCCGGGGTCGCGGTATCGGCCGACACCCGCACAAACGACCTCAGCTTCACCGTCGTCGAAGGCCACAACCTCAACAGCTTCGTCCGCGCTGGTCCGGTCGCGGCGCACCTGTTGCTGCGCTCGGGAACGGCAGCGCGCATTCTTGTCGCGTTTCCGGCGGGGAATAGCGGTGTCGGCATATGGTTCGAACCCGCCGCCAAGGCCGCGACATGGCAGCTGCTCGGCATGCCGCAGCCGGTGACGCTGCACGATGCCCGCGGCCGCCCGCTCTATGGGATCAGCGCCGAGGCGGAGATCGACGCGCCCGCGCTGACCGTCCAGCGCGCGCTGCTGACGTCGGTGCGCGTGCTGCGCGACTATCAGGCGATCGGCAGGGCTCCTGGCGAGGTGCTCGTCGACCCGGTCACGACTGCCGACCGCCTGACCTGGTCGCGCGACCGGCTCGACGGCCAGCCGGGGTATCGGCTCAGCTTGACGGTGGCTGGCGGCAGGCTCGACGGTGGCCGCCTGCTGGCCGGGACCGACGGCCGGATCCGGCTGCGGATCGTCGCTGCTTCGGGCGAGCCGCCGCTGACGCCGCTCGGCGGCACCGCGCTGCTCAATGCGCGCGCCATGCCCGACATCATGGCGCAGCGGACGCTGGCGTTCCTCAGCTACCGCGAGAAGTTCCTTGCCGGATCGTGGCGCTTCGATACGTACTTCGGCCGCGATACGCTGATGTCGGTACGGTTGCTGATGCCGGTGCTGCAGCCCGAGAGCGTGGAGAGCGGACTGCGCTCGGTGGTGGCGCGACTGTCGCGGCAGGGCGAAGTCGCGCACGAGGAGGGCATCGGCGAGTTTGCCGTGCTGGCCAATCGCGCCAGGCCGGCTGCGGCGTCAGGGTCGACCGGCCACGCTGCCGATGCGCCCGAGCTCGATTACGGCATGATCGATTCGAGCTACCTGCTCGCGCCGGTCGCGGCGACGTGGTTGCTCGACGATCCGCGCGGTGCGGCGCGGGCGCGGGCATTCCTCGCCGCGTCGAGCCAGCGCGCCGATGGCGGTTCGGAGACCGTCGGGGCAGCGCTGGTCCGCAATCTGCTGCTCGTCACGGCGCAGACGCGCGGCTTCGCCGATCACCCCGATGCCGCGCATCTGCTCGCGATCAAGCCGGGCCGGGCCAGCGGCCAATGGCGCGACAGCGACACCGGACTCGGCGGCGGCAAGTATCCGTTCGACGTCAATGCCGTGTTCGCGCCCGCCGCGCTGACCGCGGCCGACCGGCTGCTCGCGCGCGGGCTGCTCGACCCGTATCTGACCCCCGCGAGCCGCGCGGCGCTGGCCGACGCCGGGCGCGCCGCTGCCATCTGGACGGCGCGGGCGCGCGGCTACTTCGAGGTCGGCGTGCCCGCGAGCCAGGCGCGGCGGGCGATCGAGGCCTATGCGGCAGCGCTGCAGCTGCCCGCGGCGGCGGCGCTGGCCAGTGTGGTCCACGACGACCCCACCCGCTTCGACGCGCTCGCGCTCAACGCCGACGGCTCCCCGGTCAAGGTGATCAACTCCGACGCCGGGTTCGACTTGCTGTTCGGCAGCCCCGCTCCGGCCCGGTTGCAAGTCGAGGTCGCGGCGATGATGCGCCCGTTCCCGGCCGGGCTGATGACCAACATCGGCTTGCTGGTGGCGAACCCGGTCTACGCGCCCGCGGCGACGCAGGCGCTGTTCACCCCCGCGAAGTATCACGGACTGGTCGTATGGTCGTGGCAGCAGGCGGTACTGGCGGCCGGCCTCGACCGCCAGCTGCAGCGCACCGACCTTCCCGCGCCGCTGAGGACCGAGCTGACCGAGGCGCGAGCGCAGCTATGGCAGGCGATCACGGCGACCAGGGCGGTAGCGAATTCCGAGCTCTGGTCGTGGCGCTTTGCCGACGGCCGCTATCAGGTGGTGCCGTTCGGTGCCGGGCAGCAGGACGTCGACGAGTCGAACGCGGCGCAATTGTGGAGCACGGTGTTCCTGGCACTGAGGCCGCCGCCAGGATCCTAGATGAAATCTTTACCGAGCTTAGTCGTGAAGTTTAACCTCCTTGAAATAGCGTCTATCTCGCCGAGCAGCTAACTTCACGCCCGAGCGAGGTCATTTGCCCGTTCTCACCCGCAAGCATCGCCAGCGTCACGCCGTTGGTCCAGCCGAAGCCGTCCTGCAGCGGATATTCGCCGCCGCCGCCGGGCTTGCTGCCGGTGACGTCGTATTTCTCGAGCAGCCGGCCACTGGCGCAATATTCGTGCGTCACCGCGGTCAGCCAGCCACGCTCGATCGACTCCGCCGCGGCGTCCTGACGATAGCGTCGCAGGCCGGCGACGGCGACCCATTGCAGCGGGGCCCAGCCGTTCGGCGCGTCCCATTGCTGCCCGGTGGTGCGCTGCGTCGTCGCCAGCCCGCCGTTTCCGATCAACGCCGCCAAGGCTGTTCCAGTACGTAACGCCTGCTCGTCCGAGGCCACGCCGGTGAACAGCGGGAATGCCATCGCGGCGGTGGGGTCACCCGACACGCGGGCATCGTCGAGGCTGTAGTCGGCGTAGAAACCCCGCGACCCGTTCCACAGATAGCGCTCGATCGCCGCCTGCCGCGCATCGGCGCGGGCGGTATAGTCGGCGGCGCAACCGCGGTCGCCGAGCGCCGTGCACTCGCTCGCGATGCTGCGCTCCATGCCGTACATCAGGCTGTTGAGATCGACCGGCACGATCCGCGTCGTGCGTAGCGTCGCCAGCGTCCGCCCGTCGGCCATCCAGCGCGAGCTGAAGTCCCAGCCGCTCTCTGCCGCGGCGCGGATATCGCGGTAGACCGCGCTCGCCGGACGGCCCGGCACCAGCTTGGCCAGCGCGACGTCCTCGCGCCACGATTCGTCGCGGGGCGTATCGCGGTCGTCCCAATAGCGATTGAGCAGCGTGCCGTCGACCATCCGGACGACGCGGCGAGCCGCTTCGCCCGGCTGCACCCCGCCCTCGCCCGCCATCCAGAACCGGTGCTCGGCGCGCATCCAGCCGAGGCGACGCGCCCTCGCGGCGGTGCTGCCGTTCGTCGACAGCCCAGCCATCAGGTAGAAGAACGGCGGTTGCGAGCGGCTCAGATAATAGGTCCGGGTACCGTTCGGGACATGGCCGTAGCGCTCGATCAGGTCGCCGAAGTCGGCGATCATATTCTCGACGAGGTCCTGCCGGTGCGACCGCTGCAGGCCCAGCATGGTGAAATAGCTGTCCCAGTAATAAAGTTCGCGGAAGCGCCCGCCGGGGACGACGTACGGCTTGGGCAGCGCCAGCGCCGAGCCGCCTCTGGGCACCTGCACCGCGGTTCGGGTCAGCACCGGCCACAGCCCGTCGATATGCCCGACCAGCGGCGCACGGGTGGCGACCGGCGGCGGCACCGGCGCGCTCTCGTCGGGAACCTCGAAATTATGCTCGACGAAGCGGCGGAGCACCTCGCCGGTCAGCAGTTGCCCGTGCCGCCAATCGGCAAGGATCGCCGCCACCGGCCGTCGCGGCACGGCATCGGCGAAGGTCTTCGAATCACGATACAACCGTTGCGCCTGGACGGCACTGAACAGGTCGCCGAACTGCTCGGACGGCGATTGCGGCACGGCGGCGACGGACGGCGGAGCGGCGGCGACGGGTTGTCCGACGACGACTGCGAGCGCGAGCAGACAGTGGGTGCGGAGCCGGTGTTTCATAGCGAAAAGGTAGCGGGTCGCCCCGGTATGGGGAAGGCCGCCCCGCTTGCTTGCTGCTCCCTCTCCCGCCCTTGCGGGAGAGGGCCGGGGTGAGGGGCTTGCTGTTTTTCTGCTTCGGGCCGGTAGCAAGTAAGCAAGACCCTCACCCCACCCTATCCCGTAAGGACGGGAGAGGGTTAGAATGCCTTTTGCGCGGAACCGATGCGACGCTACCAAGTAGAGTAAGGTCACCGGCAACGTCCGGCAGGAGGATGCATGTCGAACGGACCCCGCAAGACGCCGAAGTTCAACCCGTACAAAGGCCCGGCCGGCGGCTATGGCTCGCTGAGGTCGGTCGGCGAGATCCTGCTGCGCGAGGGCGTCGCGGTCGGCGGGGCCGAGACGCTGATGCACCAGAACAAGCCCGACGGCTATATGTGCGTCAGCTGCGCCTGGGGCAAACCAGCCAAGCCGCTGCCGTTCGAATATTGCGAGAACGGCGCCAAGGCGACGGCATGGGAGATCACCAAGTCGCGCGTCGACGAGCACTTCTTCGCCAGGTACACGATGACCGAGCTCGAGGGCTGGCATGATTACCACCTCGAGGAAGCCGGGCGCCTGACGCAGCCGCTGCGCTGGGACGCGGCGACCGACAAATACCTGCCGGTGACCTGGGCGGCTGCCTTCGCCGAGATCGGCCACGAATTGCGGGCGTTGAACGCCGATCCCGACCAGACGGTTTTCTATGCGAGCGGCCGCGCCGCGCTCGAAACATCGTACATGTTCCAGCTGCTGGCGCGGCTGTACGGCACCAACAACCTGCCCGACAGCTCGAACATGTGCCACGAGAGCACCTCGGTGGCGCTGCCGCAAAGCCTTGGCGTGACGGTCGGCACGGTGACGCTGCAGGATTTCGAACAGACGGCGCTGATGCTCTATATCGCGCACAATCCGGCAACCTCGGCGCCGCGCATCCTCCACCAGCTGCAGGACGCGGTGCAGCGCGGCGCGAAGATCGTCAGCTTCAATCCCTTGCGCGAGCGCGGGCTCGAACGCTTTACCAATCCGCAATCACCGACCGAGATGGCGACCGGTGAGGAGACGGTGATCTCCGACGCGATCCATCAGGTCAAGGTCGGCGGCGACATCGCCGCGCTGACCGGTATCTGCAAGGCGCTGATCGCCGCCGACGATGCCGCCGTCGCCGCTGGCGAAGCCGGGCCGACCGACCGCGCGGCGCTGCTGGCGGCGACCACCGACGACGGCGGCTTCGCCAGCAAGGTGATCGCCGCGGGTACGAAGAACCGCCGCGTCCTCGACCATGATTTCATCGCCGAGCATACGCACGGCTTCGAGGCGTTCGCCGACTGGTGCCGCGCTGCCGAGTGGAGCGAGATCGAGCGTATCTCCGGGCTGACCCGCGCCGCGCTCGACGGCGTCGCCGACCTGTATGCCAGATCGGACGCGACGATGGTGCTGTACGGCATGGGGCTGACGCAGCACGTCGCCGGCGTCGAGAACATCCACATGGTCACCAACCTGCTGCTGCTGCGCGGCAATATCGGCAAGCCGGGCGCGGGGCTGTGCGCGATCCGCGGGCATTCGAACGTCCAGGGCCAGCGTACCGTCGGCATCAGCGAGAAGCCCGAGCTGGTGCCGCTCGACGTGCTCGCCGCGCAATATGGTTTCGAGCCGCCGCGCCATGAGGGCTTCACCACGGTCAGGGCGTGCGAGGCGATCCTCGACGGTCGGGTCAAGGCGTTCGTCGCGCTCGGCGGTAATTTTACCCGCGCCGTCCCCGACCTCGAGATCGTCGAGGCGGCGTGGCGCAAGCTGCGGCTGACGGTGGCGGTCGCGACCAAGCTCAATCGCAGCCACGTCGTCCACGGCGACGTCGCGTTCATCCTGCCGTGCCTCGGCCGGATCGAGATCGACGAGCAGTCGAGCGGCCCGCAGGCGGTGTCGATCGAGAGCAGCCTCGCGCATTTCCACGGCTCGCGCGGCCATGTGAAACCCGCGAGCCCGATGCTCCTCTCCGAGCCGGCGATCGTCGCCGGGATCGCGCAGGCCGCGCTCGACGCGAACCCGAAGGTGCCATGGCACGACTGGGTCGGCGACTACGCCAAGGTCCGCGCCGCGATCGAGGCGACCTTCCCGGCGACCTTCGCCGGATTGAACGCCAGGCTGTTCCAGCCCGGCGGCATCACGCGGCCGGTGGCGGCGCGCGAGCGCAAGTGGAACACGCGGTCGGGCAAGGCGAACTTCCTGCTGCCGACGCAGATGTTCGCCGGCCACGTTGCCAGCCACGGCGAGCCGGGCGTGCTGCAACTCGCGACGCTGCGCTCGAACGACCAGTTCAACACCACCGTGTACGGCTACACCGACCGTTTCCGCGGCGTGAAGGGAACGCGCATGATCGTCTTCATGAATGCCGCCGACATCGCCGGGCTGGGCTTCAAGGGCGGCGAGTTCGTCGACCTGACGACCGTGATCGAGCCCGAGACCGAGCGCGTCGTGCGCGGCTTGCAGATCGTGCCGTACGATATTCCGGCGGGCTGCATCGGGGCATACTTTCCCGAAACGAACCCGCTGGTGCCGCTGTCGCACCACGACAAGCAGGCGCACACCCCGGCGTACAAGGCGATCCCGGTGCGGGTGACGCGCTCGGCGCTGCAGTCGCGCGAGGTCGCGGCGTAGTCACATTGCCGCCTGTTGCCGTAGCGGCGCGGCGGCTCGGTGTGCGGCACGGCGTCGCGGCAACGGGCAGCCGGACCGTGCCCGAGGAGACCGCGGTCGCGCTGGTCTACGACGGCTCGACACATGCGGTGCTGATGGCGACGCCGGCCGACCTCGACGACCTCGGCGTCGGCTTCAGCCTGACCGAGGGTATCGCCAGTGCGGGCGACATTCGGGATGTCGAGATCGTCCCCGGGACCGACGGGATCGAGTGTCGCATCTGGCTGGCTCCGGGCCTCGCGGCCGGGCTCGGCGAGCGGCGGCGAGCGATCGTCGGGCCGACCGGCTGCGGGCTATGCGGCGTCGAAAGCCTTGCGGAGGCAGTGCGCTCGCCGCCCCGCGTGACCACCAGCAGCTTCCCCGCGGCCGAGATCGCGGCGGCGGCGGCGAGCTTGCGGGGTCACCAGCCGCTCGGCGACGCGACCCGCGCCGTCCACGCGGCCGCGCTATGGACGCGCGGCGGCGGGCTGGTCTGCCTGCGCGAGGACGTCGGCCGCCACAACGCGCTCGACAAATTGGCGGGCGCGCTGGTCCGCGCCGGGATCGATGCGACCGGCGGGATCGTGGTGCTGACCTCGCGCGTGTCGGTCGAGATGGTGCAGAAAACAGCGCATATCGGTGCGGGGGCCATCGTCGCGGTGTCCGCGCCGACCGCGCTGGCGATCCGCACGGCGATCGAGGCCGGGCTGGTGCTGGTCGGGGTGGCGCGCGACGACGGGTTCGAGGTGTTCGCCGGGGCCGAGCGGGTGCAATTGCCAGGCCTACTCGTCACCCCCGCGCAGGCGGGGGCCCATACAAGTCCAGCGGTCGACACCTATTGGCCCCCCCCGGCGCGGGGGGAAAGGCAACCAATATAATATAGATACACCGTGGCCACCAAGCCGGCGGG
>JANOOK010000027.1:0-34101 GCA_031421275.1 Sphingomonadaceae bacterium | reverse complement strand
GCCGGAACGGACGAGCGGCAGGACGATCGTGACGAAGATACGGAATTCGCCCGCACCGTCCATCCGCGCCGCGTCGATGATCTCGTCGGGCACACCCATGAAGGACTGCCGCATCAGGAAGATGCCGTACCAGCTCACGGCGAACGGCAGGATCATCGCAGCATAGGAATTCAATAGACCAGATCCGCCCTGGCCGAAGAAGTCGTTGCCGCCCGCCATCGGAACGAACCGCAACATGAAGAAGATCGGAATTATCAACAGGAAGAACGGGAACATCTGCGCGCCGAGAACCGCCTTCAACAGCGTTCTCGATCCGAAAAAACGGAACTTCGCCAGCGCGTAGCCGGCCAAGGCGCTGGTCACCAGCTGGATGATCGTGATCACCAACGTCACGATGATGCTGTTCACCAGCCACGTCATCATCGGCAATTCGGTGAACACGCGCACGAAGTTGTGCCACTGCGGATCGTGTGGCCAGTACACCATCGGCAGCGCCAGGCGCTCCGCGGGCGTCCGCAGCGCACCGAGGAACATGTCGAAGAACGGGAACACCATCACCACCGCGCCGAGGCCGAGTGCGGCGTATTTGAGCACCGCCGGGGCGAGGATCCGGAGACGTCCGGCGGATGTCATCGGCGTCATCAATGGGCCTCCACGCCGCCACGCCGGAGCAGGCGCAATTGCACCAGGCTGACGGCCAGGATGATGGCGAACAGGATGTAGGCGGCCGCCGATGCCCGGCCGAGGCGCAGATCGGTGAAAGCCATGTCGTAGAGATATAGTCCCGTCACGGTGGTCGATCGGGCCGGGCCGCCTTCGGTCAGGATCAGCATCAGCACGAACGAACTGAGCGAGCTGATCAGGCTGGTGATCAGCACGAACAGGATGGTCGGCCGCAACAGCGGGATCGTGACGTGCCAAAAAAGCTGCAGGGGATTGGCCCCGTCGAGCTTCGCGGCTTCGTAATAGGTTTCGTCGATCTCGTTGAGGCCCGACAGGAACAGCAGCACGTTCTGACCGACCGACATCCACGAGGCTACCATGATCACCGAGAACATCGAGATCGAGGTGCTGGTCAACCAGTTCGGGCCGGGCAAACCGAAAAGGTCGAGCGTGCGGTTGAGCAGGCCCGAGGTGTCGTTCAGGATATACCACCAGATATAGGCGACTGCGACGATGTTGGTGATCATCGGCAGCCAGTAGACCGTCCGCCAAAACGACTGATACCGGCTCCGGCCGATCATCGCCGCCAGGATCAATGACAGCGGTACGCCGACGATCACCGTGCCGGCGGCGAAATAGAAGGTGTTCCAGATCGAGGTCAGAAAGAACCGGTCGCGACCGAGCAGATAGGTATAATTATGAATACCGACCCACGTCGGACTGCTGACCGCGTCCCAGTTGGTCAGGCTGATGTAGGCCGCGAAACCCAACGGAATGACGAACAGCAGCGGCCCCAGCACAAACACCGGTACCATGAAGAGGTACGGAGCGACGCGCTTCGACGACAGCCATTCCAGCATGTCAGGCGTGCCGCCGCCGGCGCTCGGGCCGTGTCATGGTTGCTCCTTCAGGATCGCCGTGATGTCGCTGTCGGCCGCGGCGAGGGCGGCCGCCGGGGTCATGCGATCGGCCCACGCCAGCTGGATGTAATATTTCAGCAACCGGTCCACTTCCGAGGCATGCCAGATGTTCGGCTGGCTGGCCGCCCCGGGCGAGCGGAGCGCGGCGATATACTGCTGACTGAACGGGTCGGCGGTGATGCTGCGCATCGCCGTCAGGTCGGACCGGTTGCCGGTCAGGTCGCCCATGCCGTCGAGCATCGCGCCGTTGCAGGACAGGCTGCCGTGACCGCGCGGGCTGCTGAGCCAGCGCAGCAGATCCCACGACTGTCGCTTGACCCGGCTCGCCGTATCGATCCCCCAGAAGAAGGAGTAGATCATCGTGCCGCCCGGACCATCGGTCGGGATCGGCGCGACGCCGACCGTCGACTCGAACCGGTTGCCCAGCGAGGCGCGGAGCGTGTCCTTCATCCAGTTCGCCATCACCGCCATGCCGACGCCGCCGCCGGCGAAGTCTATCGACAGCACCGAGTTGCTGGTGATGCCGCGCCTGAACAGTTCGACTTGCTGGCGAAGGATCGCGAGCGCCGTCGGCGAGCGCAGATTCGTGTGGCGCAAGTCCGCGGTGTAAGGCGCAACCCCGGCCGCGTACATTTCCGAATAGAAGCCATGGGTGACGCTGGACCCGGAGAGGTCGAAGGCGTAGCCGCCGATCAGGCTGTTGCCCTGGCGGTTCTTCTTGGTGATCGCGCCGGCGATCCGCATCCTGTCGGCCAGGGTCTTGGGGGGGGCGGAAAACCCCGCCGCCGCGAGCAACTTTTTATTATAGACCAGTTGATACACGCTGACGCTGTTGGGGATGCCCCACAGGTGTCCGCCGATCGTCGCCGCGCCGATCGTCGCTGGTGTATAGCTTGCCCGGACGAACCGATCGATATCCGGCGGCGGAAGATCGAGCGCGCCCGTGGCGATGAGTTGCGGTGCCCAGATCGAATAGAGGTTGTAGATGTCCACCGGCGACCGGCCGGCGCGAGATATCAGCGCCGTCTGAATGAAATCTTCGTACGACACCTGTTGATGAACGATCCGGATGCCGGGGTGCTGCGCTTCGTATTGGCGGAAGCAGGCGAGCAGCGGCGCCACCTGCTGCGCATTATAATGGGTCGCGATCCTGATGGTCGTCACCGGCTCGGGTGAAGCTTTAGCAGCGGCCAGCCCGATACAGAGAAGCGCGGTGAGCACGCGAAGACCGACCGTCGTCCGCACCGTCACGTTGGTCCCCGTCTCCCATCTCGCGGTCAACGGGCCGAACCGCTTAACCCGATCGCCGGCATGGCAAGCATCACTCCCGCGACTGTGATCACGAGTGAAGACAAGGGGTTTGTCAAGCGCTTTGCCGACCGCAACACCGGTGCGCGGCTTTGCCGTCGACGGCGATCGGATGCTAACGTCCGGCAGCGTCCAGGAAGGGAGCTTATCGTGCGCCGCTGCATCACTCTGCTTGGGCTTGCCCTGCTGTTCGCGTGCGGCAGCCAGCTCGCTGCGCAGCAGGTGCGATCGGTGGTCAGCACGGCCGACTTGCGGCACCCCATGGCAGCCGGTGCGCCGTTCGCTTTCAGCAGCGGTGCCGTACCAGCGACGGGCGTCAACATCGCCGTCGACGAGACGCAACGGTTTCAGACGATCGACGGCTTCGGCGCGTCGATCACCGACAGCGCCGCCTACCTGATCCAACAGAAGCTCACGCCAGCGGCGCGACAGCGGGTCCTTCGGATGCTGTTCAGCCCCTCGCGCGGCATGGGCCTGAGCTTCCTGCGCCAGCCTATCGGGTCGGAGGACCTGTCGCGCCACCATTTTACCTTCGACGACATGCCGAAGGGGCAGACCGATCCGACACTCGCCCATTTCGCCACGCCATCGGAGCAGGCGGAGATCTTCGCGACGGTGCGTGCAGCAGTGCGGCTCAACCCCCGGCTTACCGTGATGGCGACGCCGTGGAGTCCCCCGGCGTGGATGAAGACCGGCGACACGATGGATAGCGGCGAACTGCTGCCGGCATACGAGCCGGTCTATGCCCGGTATCTGACACGTGTTCTGCAGGCGTTCGAGGCGGCAGGCGTTCCGGTGCCCTATCTGACGGTGCAGAACGAGCCGTTGAACGACCTGCCCGTGATGGCCAGCGCCGGCATGAGCGCCGTCCAGCAAGCCCGCTTCATCGGTGGGTATCTGGGTCCTGAGCTACGCCGCGCCGGCCTCTCGACAGCGATGCTCGTCTTCGATCATAGCTGGACCCATCTGGAATATCCGCTGGCGGTCCTGGCCGATCCGAAGGCCGCGCCCTTTATCGCCGGCTCCGCCTTGCACTGCTACGACGGCGACGCATCGGCGCAAACCGTGATCCATGATGCAATGCCCGATAAGGGCATCTGGATGACCGAGTGCTCCGGTGGCACGTGGGACAAGGAGCCGCCACTGATCAAGACGGCGCGTGTGGTGATCGAGTCGACCCGCAACTGGGCCAAAGCCGTCGTGCTATGGGGGGTGGCGCTCGACCAGAATCGGGGACCATGGGACGGCGGCTGCGACACCTGCCGGCCGCTGGTAACGATCGATGTCGGCACGTCGCCCGCGACCGCGACCTATACCGGCGACCTGTACGGACTGGGCCATGCAAGCCGCTTTATCCTGCCCGGCGCGGTGCGTATCCAGTCGACCAGCCGCGGACGTGACAGCCTGCAAAGTGTTGCCTTCCAGAATGTGAAGGGCACGATCGCGCTGCTGCTGCTGAACAATGCGTCGTCGCCGTCGATCGTGACGATCGCATGGCATCGACGACACGCGACCACGGCGCTGCCACCGCGCTCGCTCACGACGTATATCTGGGAACCCCGTTCCTGAGGCTCCGTCTCGGGTTCGCGCAATAATATGTCGACGAGCGATGCGCGCGGGCAACAGCTTGACTGTAATGTGGCAACCAGCTCGGGTTTTCTGACGACTGCGGTTGCGCCAAGTGCGCTGCACCGTAACATCGAGCCCAGGCATAAACGGGGATGTTATCATGTCGATGAAGGTACGGTTGCTCAACGGGATGATCGTGCTGGCGGCATTCGATGCTAGCCACACCGTCGCACAGGAGACCGCGTCCGGCCCGACGGCAGCGGCGACCACGGCCACCATCGCCGCGGACGAGATCATCGTCACGGGTTCGCGTATCCGCCGCGATCCGCTCAACCAGGACTCGCCGGTGATCGTGCTCGACGATGCCGCGATCCAGCGCACCGGCCTGTCGGCGATCGCCGATGTCCTGCAGCGGCTGCCGAGCGCGAGCGGCGGCCTGAACTCGAAGGTCAACAACAGCGGCAACATCGGTAACCCGCCCGACGGCGGCGGCGTCGGCGCGGGATCGGCGGAAATCGATCTGCGCTATCTCGGCGCGAAGCGCACGCTCGTGCTCGTCGACGGCTTGCGTTTCGTAAACGGCGCGAGCGCCAGCGGCATCCCGTCAACGGTCGACCTCAACTCGATCCCGGTCAGCTCGATCGAGCGCATCGAGGTGCTGCAGTCGGGCCAGTCGCCGCTCTATGGCTCGGACGCGCTTGCGGGCGTCGTCAACATCATCACCAAGTCGAAGCAGGCGGGGCTGCAGGCGTCGGCGCAGTTCGGTACCTTCCGCCAGGGCGACGGCCACACCCAGGATTACAATGCCAGCTACGGCATCAACGGGCCGACGACCAATGTCGTCTTCGGCGGCAGCTATGTGAAGCAGGAAGCGGTCCGCACCGGCAACCGCTCGACCTCGCAATATCCCAACCCCGGCCAAACCAGCTGCGCCGATCCGCGCGGCGGCTGCTCGAGCGCGACGCCGAACGGGTATTTCGACCTCCGCCAGCAGGATTTCAACGGCGACGGCAAGATCAACGGGAAGGATACGCTCACCGTCCGCGCTCCGGTGACCGGGCGGCCGCGCTTCGACCCGGCGAATCCGTTCGGCCCGAACAGCGACTACCGGCTGTTCACGACCAGCGATCGCTTCAACTTCGCGCCGCTCAACTATTTCCTGACGCCTTCGGAGCGCTACGGTCTGTTCGTCAGTGTCAAGCAGGAGCTCGGGTCGAACGTCAATTTCCGCGTCAAGGCCGAGTACAACCGCCGTAATTCACAAAATCAGGCGGCGTTCCTGCCGCTGTTCATCGGGCCCGACGCCGGCAACGGCAACCTCCTCGACACGATCACGATCGACGGAAGCAACCCGTATAATCCGTTCGGCACGCTGTCGGCGGGCAATCCGGGCGACCCGCCGGCGAATTACTCGACCGTCCGCCGTCGCCTGGTCGAAGCCGGGCAGCGCACCTATTCGCAGCAGGTCGACACGATGTCGGTGACCGCCGGCTTCGATGGCTCGTTCCTGATCGGCGAGCACAAATGGTTCTGGGACGCCAACGCGGTCATCGCGTTCAACGACGCTCGCCAGCTCTTCACCGGCAACCTCAACGCGGCCAATCTCAAGCAGGCGCTCGGGCCGGTGGCGGCGTGCACCGCGCCGTGCGCGCCGTTCAATATCTTCGGCGGCCTCGGCTCGATCACCCCGGCGATGCTCGCCTTCGTCGGCTTCGACGAACGCGACCGCAGCACGCAGTCGTTGAACGATTATGAGGCGAACCTGTCGGGCGATCTGCTGACGCTTCCCGCCGGTCCGGTCGGCGTCGCGCTCGGCTTCGAGCACCGCTACCAGTCCGGCTCGTTCAACCCCGATCCGGTCATTGTCGCCGGGCTCGGTGCCGACATTCCGGCGCAGCCCGCCGGCGGTCACTACACTTCGAACGAGGTCTACGGCGAGCTGCGCGTGCCGCTGCTCAAGGAAGCGCCGTTCTTCTACTCGCTCGAGGCCGACGGCGCGGTGCGCTATTCGAGCTACTCGATCGGCGGCAAGAAGACGACCTACACCGGCAGCGCGCTATGGAAGCCGGTGCACGACCTGCTGCTGCGCGGATCATATGCCAAGGGGTTCCGCGCGCCGAGCATCGGCGAGCTGTTCGGCGCGGCGTCGCGCGCCGATGCGCCCATCAACGACCCGTGCACCAATGTGCCCGGTTCACCGTATCAGACGTCGGCGGTGGTGCGGACGAACTGCACCGCCAACGGCGTGCCGGCAAACGGCAGCTATGCCGAACCGCTCGGCGGCCAGCTCGGCGTGCTCACCGGCGGCAACAAGGCTTTGAAGCCCGAGACGTCGCGCACCCTGTTGTTCGGCGGCGTCTATTCGCCGTCGTGGGCCCGCGACAGCGGCTTCGCCAGCATGCTGAGTTTCGAGGCTAACTACTATGATATCAAGGTATCGAACGCGATCGCGCCGACCGACGCCCAGCTGACGCTTGCCCGCTGCGCCAACAGCGGCGATCCGCTGAGCTGCGCGGCGATCACGCGGACGCCCGCCGGACTGATCGCGCGGATCAACGCCCAGTTGCAGAATATCGGCAGCATCAGCACGCGCGGCATCGATGCGACCTTCACCTACCGGACGCGGGCACTTGCCTATGGTGCCTTTGGTTTGTCGCTCAACGGCAACTATTTGCTCAAGTACAGCGAGACCTTTCCGGCGGCGATTGGCTTCACCACGACCAGCTACAAAGGCACGACGCGGGGCTTCCCGGATCAGTCGTACCCGCGCTTCAAGGGCATCGGTGTTCTCGACTGGGCGCTCGGCGACCTCGATGCGGCTTTCACCGGCCGCTACATCGACCACGTCACCGAGATCAAGTCGGACGGCACGGTCGGGACGCTCGCCAACACCTTTTATGGTGACGTCCGCCTGAGCTTTTCACCGTCGGCACTCGGACGCAAGCTGGAGCTGACGGTCGGGGTCAACAACGTCTTCAATCGCAACCCGCCGCCGTGCGAGACCTGCACCGGGCCGAACTTCGACCCGACGACGTACGATGTGCCGGGGCAGTTCGGCTATCTCCGCCTCGTCTACAAGATGTGATCGAAGGGCCGCCGGCCAGGTCCAGCCGACGTCACCCGCTGCCAAAGCTCCTCCTGGAGCTGCAAGACCCGGTCGGTGTCGCCAAGCGGGCAGCGCGGGTGAATGGCTCGCCCCAACAGCCTGGAGCAAGGCTTTGAACGCCAAGCTGAAGACGATCCGGACGCACGCGCTCGATTTCTGGCTGGCGCGCGGGTCGGTCGCGATCGTCGCGGTGCTGCAGCTGCTGATCATCAACCGGCTGTCGATCGGCCCGCGCTGGCTCGGGCCGGCGCTCGAGCTGGCGCTGCTGATCCCGCTGTCGATGGCGACGGCGTGGACGCAGGGCCGGGTCCGCACCGCGACGACCGAACACCACTGGAACCTCATCGCCCGCCGTCGGCGCGACATCCGGATGGTCGCGGTCGGATTGACGGCGCTGGTGACGCTGCTCAACTTCGGCTCGCTGATCCTGCTCGTCCGCGCCCTGCTGTCGGGTCATGCCGGCACGACCGGTCAGACGCTACTGCTCGATGCGCTCAATATCTGGGTCACCAACGTCATCGCGTTCGCGCTGTGGTATTGGAGCATCGATCGCGGCGGCCCGGCGGCGCGCGGGGTGGTTCCGGTCGAGATCGACGACTTCCTGTTCCCGCAGATGACGCAGGGGCAACAGTACAGCACCTGGTCGCCGGGCTTCGTCGACTATTTCTATCTGTCGTTCACCAACGCTTCGGCGTTCTCGCCGACCGATACGATGCCGCTGACCGCGCGCGCCAAGCTGCTGATGACGGTCGAGGCGGCGATCTCGCTGCTGACGCTGGCGCTGGTCGCGGCGCGCGCGGTCAACATCCTTGCCTGAGGTGGTCATGCCCGATCAGCCGGAGCCCGAAAAGCCGCCGACGCAGGAGCCTGGCTGGCGCGGGCGAGGCTTGATCGTCGCGATGGGCCGCGTGAACGAGACGATCGCGGTGCGGCTGACCAAAGCCTTCGGCACGATGTGGATTTGCTACGCCTTCATGGTCTACGGGCTGCTGCCTGCCTTTGCGATCTTCCGGCCGCACCAGGCGCTGTTCCTCTATTGGTCGAACTGGATCCAGTTGTGGTCGCTGCCGCTGATCCTTGTCGGCACCAACATCCTCGGACGCCGCGCCGAAGCGCGCTCGAAGCTCGACCACGAACGGCTCGCCAGGTCGTATGCGGAACAGCAGCAAACCTACGAGCAGATCCTCTGCCTGTTACGCAAGCAGGAGGACATCATGACCGACATGCTCAAGCAGGATCGCGTCCTGGAGGCACAGGACGTCGTGCTCGCCAATCAGACCCGGCTGTTGAGCGAGGAGATCGCGATGACCGGCAAGCTGCGGGGCGGCTGAAATCTCGTGGGGAAGGATCGAACCACCTCCCCGCTCAGGACGCAATCTCGAGGCGCACCGGTCGCCGTCAAACCGGGTGCTGCAGCAGCACCCGGACATGCGCCGCAGCCGACGCGGCGAGCGCATCGAGGTCGTAGCCGCCTTCGAGCACCGAAACCAGCCGCCCGCCGCAGCAGCGGCTCGCCAGCGCCGCCAGTTCGCCGGTGATCCAGTCATAGTCGGCAACATCGAGCTCGAGCTGCGCCAGCGGATCGTCGCGGTGCGCGTCGAAGCCGGCGGAGATGATCAGCAGCTCGGGCGCGAACGCCTCTATCGCCGGTAGCAGCTCGTCGCGCCACACCCGCCGGAACGGCACGCTGCCCGAGCCTGGCGGCAGCGGCGCGTTGACGACGTTGTCGAAGTCGCCATGCTCACTCGCAGCACCCGTGCCGGGGTAGCACGGGCTTTGGTGGCTCGAGACGAAGAACAGGTTCGGGTCGGGCGCGACCATGTCCTGCGTGCCGTTGCCGTGGTGGACGTCGAAGTCGGCGATCGCGACGCGGTTCAGTCCCCAGCGCGCCCGCGCGTGCCGCGCCGCGACGACGACGTTGTTGAACAGGCAAAAGCCCATCGCCACCGACGGCTCCGCATGATGCCCCGGCGGGCGGGTCGCGACGAACGCCGCCTGCACCGCGCCCGACATCACGAGGTCGACCGCCGCCACTGCGCCGCCGGCTCCGCGCAAGGCTGCCGCGGCACTGCCGTCGCTCATCGAGGTATCCGGGTCGAGCACGACGCGCTCGCCCGGCGCAGGGCGGATCGCGAGGATGCGGTCGACATAAGCCTCGGGATGCGCGCGGGCGAGCTGCTCGCGGCTGGCGAGCGGCGCTTGTTCCCGGCGCAATCCGGCAAATTCGTCGGCGGCGAGTGCGGCGAGAACGGCGCGCAGCCGCGCGGGACGCTCTGCATGACCGGGGCCGGTATCGTGGTCGAGACAGTCGAGATGGGTGATCAGCGCGGTCTGCATGGGTCAGCGTCCCCTCATCCGGCTAGCCGCCGAAGCCGTGCGCTTCGCCGCCCATGCTGCCGCCGAAGCCGCCGCGCGAGATCACCGCGCTGCGGGATTGCACCTGGGCGGGCGCGCTGGCGCGGCCGTTGAATGCCTCCGAGCCCAAGCTCGTGCGGCCGCTGCTGTCGCGGAATACCGGGGTGCCCGCGCCGCCGAAGTAGCCGCCGCTGCGGTCGCGGTACATCGGCGCGCCGAGATAGCCGCCACCGCCGTTCAGCATTCTCCCGACGATGAAGCCGGTCAGCAGCGGCGTGAAGAAGCTGCCGCCGCCGCCACCCCGCGGCACGCACTGGTCGACACCGAAGCGCTGCTCGCAGCTGCCGCGGTCGCCGAAGCGCGGGGCGTTCGCTTCGTTGGCCTTCTGCGCCTGCTCGTAGGCCAGCTGGCACTGGTCGGCGGGGATCGCGCCCTTGGCCTTGCAGTCGGCGACCGAGGCATAGCTGACCGCGGCGACCGGCTTGCCGCCGTTGCTGCCGTCGCCCCATTGCGGCGGCTGCGGCGCCTGGTTGTCGCACGCGGTCAGCGACACGCCGACGCCGGCGATCAGCGTGGTCAGCTTCAACGATTGCGAGCGCTTCATCGGTTTCTCCTAGGCCCGGAACTCGCCAAGCTCGAGCCCGACGCCAAGCATGATCTCGAACGACGCGTCGCCCGCGTCGGTTTCCATGTCCATCGCCAGCAGCAGCTCCTTGCCGTTGTCGCCGAGCGGGCGCGCGAACAGCATGCAGACCTGGAAGATGCGGCGGTCGACGATGCCGTCGCGGTCGTCGTGCAGGTCTTCCCAGAAACTCACCGGGTCCTGAAACGGGCTCGCGTCGCCGAACCACAGCCGGCGATATTCGGGCAGGCCGTCGGCGGTGAACACCGGCGCGCTCAGCCGCCGCCGCCAGACGTCGCGGTCGGCGGGGACGCCCGGATATTGGCTGTCCCACGGCGCGAACAGCGTGATGTCGCTGATATCCTGGCCGGCGCGGTCGCTGGTCACCGCCTGGAACATGATGTCGTCGTCGGTGTAGAAACGGTGGACGAAGCCGCCCTCGTTCAGCTCGACCAGTCCCTGCGCGACGATCTGCAGCGTGTCGCCGGTGAACGGGAACTTCAGCCCGTCGCCGAAGCGCCGCCACGCCAGCGGGTCGACCATCACGGTGCGCCCGATCGTGATGTTGCGGACCGCGGGCAGGGGCTCGGCGACGGGCGCGGGCTGGTGACCGAAAAGGCGCTCGAACATGCAAGGTCCTGTGCAACGACATGCGGTCCATAGGCGAAGTCGGCGGGTGCGGAAAGTGCTTGCGCGCCGCGTGCCGGTCCGCGCTGGCATCCGGGCGCGATCGCCCCTATGTGGGCCGCAACGTAACCGAGGGGCCCCGCCGATGACCGCTGATGCCTGGATGCTGGCTTCGCTGCACGCGGCGCTCGACGCCAGCGAGGCGCGCGCTGTCGGCGAGCTGTCGACGCGGCTGATCGACGACCACGGCGACCAGCATAGCCCGGTGCTGCTGGTGACCATGGGCGGCCACGGCGACCTCGAAATCTATGTCGACGTCAGCCCCAGCCAGATCACCGCCTCGGCTTTGCTATGGCCGTGCGACGACCAGCCCGACCGCAATGGCTTCAACGACTTCCTGCTGCGCACGCAGAAGGTCATGCCGCTGTCCAATTTCGGCATCGTCACGGTGGGTGGGCGCGACTTCTACGAGTTGTGCGGCGAGCTGGCGACGACCAGCCCGCTCGATACCGTGCTGATCGAGCTCCGCACGCTCGCCGAGAATGCCATCGCCGCGGCGACCGACCTGCACGCCAAGCACCCCGCCTGAACTTCCCGCATTCGGAGACGATCGATGGCTATCTGGAGCAAGCTGTTCACCCTCGGCCGCGCCGGCGCGCACGATGCGACGAGCGCTGTGGTCGACGCCAACGCGATGCGTATCCTCGATCAGGAATTGCGCGATGCCGATGCGGCGCAGGGCAAGGCGCGCGACGATCTCGCCGGGCTGGTGGCGCGGCGGCGCATTCTCGAGAACGAACTCGACAGCCTGCGGTCGCAGTCGGCGAAGTACGAAACCTCAGCCCGCGCCGCGATGGCCAAGAACAGCATGGACCTCGCGCGCGAGGTCGCGCAGCGCGTCGCCGATCTCGAGCGCGACATCGCGCTGAAAGCCCCGCAGGCGGCCGACATGCGCGCCGCCGAGGATCAGCTGCACACGACGATCGCCGCGACCGACCGTAAGATCGATCAGCTGCGCCGCGAAGTCGACGTGGTGCGCGTCAACGAGTCGGTGCAAAAGGCGCAGGCGTCGGTCGCGGCGCGCGGGGCAGGGGCGGGTAGTTCGCTCGGTTCGGCGGCCGAAAGCCTGGCGCGCATCCGCGAGCGCCAGATGATGCGCGGCGAGCAGATGCGCGCTGCGGGCGAGCTCGAAGACCATCGCACCGGGGCCGACCTCGACGAGAAGCTGCGGCTGGCGGGGCTGGTGCCGGGGCAATCCTCGGCGGACGACGTGCTGGCGCGGCTGGCGGGACCGGCAGCACCGCAGCTTCAGCTCGGAGCGCGCGACGATACCAAGCCGCACGACGACGCTCACCACGACGATGCGCACAGCGCCTGAGACTGCAGCCGATGCGCCGCGTTCTGATGACCCCGCGGCCGGACTGGCAGGCCAAGGCGAATGCGGTCGGCTTCGTCTACCACAGCGCCGGCGGCGTCCAATATTGGGACGAAAGCGCCGCCTACGCCTTCTCGCTCGCCGAGATCGAGGGCAGGGTCGAACCGGCGGCAGCCGAATGCCATGCGATGTGCCTAGAACTT
The DNA here is from genome assembly GCA_031421275.1 of Sphingomonadaceae bacterium. Lineage (GTDB taxonomy): Bacteria > Pseudomonadota > Alphaproteobacteria > Sphingomonadales > Sphingomonadaceae > Polymorphobacter_B. The sequence goes on along the minus strand of JANOOK010000027.1, from coordinate 21,353 downwards.
GTTGCCGAAGTCGTCGCTAGCGAAGCGCTGCTGACGCGGCTGGCGATCCCGGCGGCGCACCACGATTTCGTCGCGGCGTCGTGGCGGCGCGCGCAACCGTCGCTCTACGGCCGCTTCGACTTCGCTTATGATGGCAGCGGCCCACCCAAGCTCTACGAGTATAACGCCGACACGCCGACCGCGGTATTCGAGGCCGCGACATTCCAGTGGCTATGGCTCGAGGCGATGCTGGCAAGCGGCCAGCTGCCGCCCGGAGCCGATCAGTTCAACCAGCTGTTCGACCGGCTCCGCGACCGCTTCGCGGCGATCTTCCCGACCGGCGGCTTCGTCCACTTCGCCGGCGATGCGACCGCGGTCGAGGACCGCCAGACGCTGCGCTTCTTCGAGGACCTGGCGACGCAAGCCGGGATCGAGCCGAAGTTCGTCGCCATGCGCGACATCGGGCTGAACGCCGACGGGCGCTTCGTCGATGCCGAGAACTACGAGGTGCAGGCGGCGTTCAAGCTGTACCCGTGGGAGATGATGCTGCGCGAGCCGTATGCGCCCAACCTGCTCACCGCCGGCGTGCGCTGGATCGAGCTGGCGTGGAAGGCGGTGCTGTCGAACAAGGGTATCCTGCCGCTGCTGTGGGAGCGCCATCCGGGGCACCCGAACCTGATCGCAGCGTACTTCGACGACGACCCCGCCGCAGCGAGGCTGGGCACCAGCTATGTGCGAAAGCCCTTGTTCTCGCGCGAAGGGGCGAACGTCACCGTCATCGAGGATGGCACCGCGACCACCGCGCTCGATCAGGGCTACGGTGCCGAGGGCTATATCCGACAGGCGCTGACGCCGCCGCCGTCGTTCGACGGCCGCCGACCGGTGATCGGCGCATGGATCGTCGGCGACGAGCCCGCCGGCATCGGCGTGCGCGAGGACGATGCGATCGTCACCCGGGACACCGCGCGGTTCGTGCCGCATTACATCGAGCCGGAGTAGCTGGCCTGAACCGTCAGTCGGGAAGAACCGCCGCGCGCGTGGCCCGCAATACCCGGCCGATCGCCCCAAATCGCAAGCTGCGCTTCACCAGCGGATCCAGCGGACCAGCAGCAGCCGGGCGAGAATGGCGCAGCCGAGCACCGCGCCGCCGTACCAGACGATGACGTAGAGCGGGTCCTCGTGCCAGCAGCTCCAGGCGAAGGCGAACGCCCCCCAGCCGGCGCTGCCGAGGCCTGCCGTCCACGCGACCAGCCGCGGCCGCGTGGGCGCAGCGCGGCGCGCCAGCCACGTCAGCAGCAGCGCCATCGGCAGCGCGTATGCCAAAGTCTGCGACGCGCACTCGATGCCCTCGCGCCACTGTAGTCGGGCCCACAGCCCCTCGGGCATGGCCATCGACGTGCCCAACAGCACGGCGGCGGCAACCACGGCAACAACGGCCAGCCACCACCACCAACGCCGCGGCGCACCCGCCGGATCGAGCGCCAGCACCGTTGCGGTCCCGCCGGTCAGCGCCAGCGCGGCGCAACTCGCCATCTTCCACCAGAACATCGGACCGTGCATCGCGGTCACCAAGTCCGGACGCGGGCGGCTGAACAGCAGTATCAGCGTCAGCTCGGCAAGCGCCAGTCCGAGTACCAGCGCGCCGTCGCGCCACGCCCGGCGGGGGCGCACCGGCGCAAGCCCGGCCGCGAGACGGTCGAGCAGCAGGTCGCTCGACGAACTAGACGTCGTCACTAGGAACTCCTCCGGCATTCCGTCCTTCGACCTGTTTCGCGAGTTTCCCCAAGCCGCGATGGATGTTGACCTTGACCAGCGCCGCGCTCTGGCCCGTGGCGGCGGCCGCTTCCTCGATACTGAGGCCCTCGAGCTTGACGAGCCGGATGACCTCGGCCTGCGCCGGCTTCAGCGTCGCCAGCAGAGTGCCAAGCACGGTGGCGCTGACCACCGCATCGCCGGTGTCGCTCGTCACCATGCTGGCCGGCAGCGCATCGCCTTCGGGCAGCATCTCGGTCCGTTGTGTGCTCATGCGGCGCAGCCGGTCGATCCACTTGTAGCGGGCAACTGCCGCCAGCCACGGGCCGAACGGTCGGGTCCCGTCGTACGTGTGGCGCTTGTGGTGAATCGCCACCAGCGCGTCCTGCACGGCATCGTCGAGGCTGTCGGCCGGCAGCCGCCGCCGGTAGTAGCGTTCGAGCCAGCCCCGCAGCTCGCCGAGCAAGCGCCGATAGGCGACAGCATCCCCGGCCTGTGCCGCGATCATCATTGGACCCCATGTATCAGCCAAGCGAGCCGCCCGCCGGCATCAGCCGCGCACCGCGGCGATGATCGGGCCACCCTGCGGCAACTGCACCAGCACCGCCGTGGCGAGCCCGGCCGGCGCGGCAGCGAACGGCAGCGTCGTCGCCGGCCCGGTCCAGCGCCCGAGCCTGACCAGCTGGCGCACGACGTTGCGGTGCCCGAGCGTCCGCCCGCCATTTTCGCCCGCCTTGATCGCGACCTGGATCGTCCGCGGATCATAGCGCACAAGCCAGACCTCCGCGCCGCTGGCTGGCGCGGTCGCCGCCCCGATCGCTACCGAAGCCGCGGCCAGCGTCAGCGCCGGGGCATGCAGCCGCGCCGCGCCGGCGAGCAGCGCATCGATGTCGCCAGCCCGTGCGCCGACGACGTCATGGCGACCGTCGACGATGACCTGCGGCGTCCACACCGAATCGTGGTGCAGGCCCTTGGCATAATCCCACTGGCGCTGCGTATAGGCCGGGCTGGCGAAGCTGTCCTTCCAGCCGAGCTGGTCCCAGTACGTCACTGCGAAAGTCAGCGCGAGCACGCCGGGCCGGTCGGCGATCGCCGCGATATTCTTCAGCGCCGGCGGGCACGACGAACAGCCTTGGCTTTGGTAAAGTTCGACCACCGTCGGATGCGCTGCATCGAGCGTCGCGGTTGCCGGCGCGGGCCGATCCTGGGCCTCGCCGGCGCTTGGGATCGACGCCAGGCTGATCGCCGTCAGGACGGCAGCAAGAGCATTAGTCGTGTTCATCGGGATCATGGCTATACCTTTCGATGGCGCACGATACCATTCGGCCCCATCGGCCAAGCGGTTACAGCGCCGCCCGGCGCGCGCGCTCAAACTTTCCGTGTAACCGGATGACCGCGGGCATCGTACACAGGCGGTAGCTTTGGGAGGTTGCATGATCGATTCGACGGCCGGGCTGCAGCGCCTCGCGTATCGCCATCCGTTGTCGCGACGGTTGAACCACTGGGTCAACGTCATCGCGGTCATCACCCTGCTGATGACCGGGCTGAATATCTTCGGCGCGCACCAATCGCTCTATTGGGGCCGTGCGGGAGACGAATATGATCGCCCGATACTGAACATCTCGGGCGGCGCTGGCCACGGCCAGACCGCTATCGGCGGCCGCGTCTTCGACACCACCGGGCTGCTCGGCTGGTCGGCGGGTCATGCGACCGCGTTCCCGTCGTGGGCGACGATTCCGAGCTACCGCGACCTCGCCGCGGCGCGCAACTGGCATCTGTTTATGGCGTGGGCGCTGATCCTGAACGGCATGATCTATTGGGCGTACAGCTTATTTAACAAGCACTTCCGATACGATCTACTACCATCGCGCGAGGAGCTTCGACCGCGCAGCCTGCTGCACGATATCGGCCAGCACGCGCGGCTGCGCTTTCCCAAGGGGCGCGACAGCAACCGCTATCATATCCTGCAGAAACTCGCCTACCTCAGCCTCGCGTCGCTGTTCCTGCCGATGATGATCGTCACCGGGCTGGCGATGTCACCGGGGGCCGATGCGGTTGCGCCGTGGATCGTCGACCTGCTCGGCGGGCGGCAGTCGGCGCGGACGCTGCACTTTGTGTTCATGACGCTGACCGTCGGCTTTATCGTCGTGCATGTGCTAGCGGTGCTGCTCGCCGGCTTCGCCAATCAGATGCGGTCGATGATTACCGGTCGTTGGGCGTATCGCGACGACGCCGCGCCCGCCCCGGTGGCGCGCACGACGCTGGACGGAGTCGTCTGATGGCCAGGCTCGATCTGACCCGCCGCGGGCTCATCACCGGCAGCGGCGCGCTGCTACTGGCGTCGTGCGACCGGCTGACGACCGCCCCCGGCACACTCAACGCGCTGAAGGCCGGCGAGCGGGCGACTTACGGGTGGCAGCGGCTGATCCAGGGCCGGGGTGCGCTGGCGCGCGAATACGGCAACGCCGACCTGTCGACGACGTTCAAGGCAAATGGCTCGATCGATCCCCAGGACGACGATTATCTCGGCTTTGTCGACGACGGTTTCGCGAGCTGGCGGCTGCGGATCGACGGGCTGGTGGCCCGCCCGCTCGAATTGTCGCTCGCCGACCTGCGCCAGCTGCCGGCGCAGTCGCAGATCACCCGGCACGATTGCGTCGAGGGCTGGAGCGCCATCGGCGGCTGGAGCGGGCCGCAGCTCGGGCCGCTGGTGCGCCGCGCCGGACTGCTGCCGGGCGCGCGTTTCGCGGTGTTCCACTGCATGGACACGCTCGAAGGCGAGCCGGCGAAGGGTGGCGATCAATCGGCGGGCCGCTATTACGAAAGCATCGACCTGGTCGACGTCTTTCATCCGCAGACGATCCTCGCGCATAATCTTAACGGTGCCCCGCTTACCGTCGCGCACGGCGCACCGCTGCGGCTGCGCGTCGAGCGCCAGCTCGGCTACAAGCACGCGAAATACCTGCAGCGGATCGAGTTCGCGGCGTCGCTCGCGCCGTTCGGCATGGGGCATGGCGGCTATTGGCCCGACCGCGGCTATGAATGGTATGCAGGCATCTAGATCAGACGCCGGCCCGGAGACATCGCATGATCATCGTCCATCACCTGAACGACTCGCGCTCGCAGCGCATCCTGTGGTTATGCGAGGAACTCGGTGTCGAATATTCCGTCGCGGCCTATTCGCGCGATGCCGCGACCCGGCTCGCCCCGCCCGAGCTGAAGGCGGTGCATCCACTCGGCAAGTCGCCGGTGATCGAGGACGGCGCGCTGCGGCTGGCGGAATCGGGGGCGATCGTCGACTATCTGATCCGGACCTACGGCAACGGTCGCCTGATGCCAGCGGCGGGCAGCCGGGCGCATGAGATCTATCTCGAATGGCTCCACTATGCGGAAGGCTCGGCGATGCTGCCGTTCCTCCTCAAGCTGTACACCGGGCGGCTCGGGGCCGCTGCCGCGCCGCTGGCACCGCGCATCGCCGAGCAGATCGGCAGCCAGCTCGACTTCTTCGCCGCCGAACTGGGCGACCGCGACTGGCTTATCGACGACACGTTGAGCGGGGTCGACATCATGATGTCGTTCGTCGCCGAGATCGCCGCTGCGCAGGGGGAGGGCGCGACGCGGCCGACGTTACTGGCTTATGTCCAGCGGGTGCAGGCCCGGCCGACGTGGCTTGCAGCGGCCGCCAAATCAGCCGCTTACAGCTTTCGCCTGCCGGTCTAAGTCAGCTCGCCGGGCCGACGGCCGTGCTCGGCACCCACGCGAAACCGGTGCCGGCGACCTTGATCGTGCCGACGCCGGGATACGGGAAATGCGGCGAGAACACCATTTCGTGGCTCGCCGCCAGCCGCGCCAACGTCCCCTGCCGCGAGGCCTTGCCGACGACCTTGTCGTTATCGAAGCCCATCGCCCAGTCGGGCCGCTGCAGCGAGACGATGTAGCTGTGCGCGGTATCGCCGATATCGAGCAGTCGTGCCTTGCCCGAGACGATCTCGTAGCCGGAATGGCCCGGCGTGTGGCCGTCGATCGCAACGGCGGTTATCCCCGGCGCGACGAGGCTGCCTGGCGCGAAGGTGCGGACGTTCGGCGCGATCGCCTTGACCAGCGCCGCGCTGCCCGGCTGCGACTGCATCCATGCCCACTCGGCCGCTGCCATGCGGATCATCGCCTGCGGGTACATCAGCCTGCCGTCGGCCGTCGCGAGGCCGCCGACGTGGTCGCCGTGCGTATGCGTGATCAGCACATCGGTGACCTGCCGCGGGTCGACCCCGGCGCGGGCGAGGCTGTCGACGACGCCACCGTGCGCGGTCGGGCCGAGGCCGGTATCGAGCAGGATGATCCGGTTCGGCATCTGTACCAACAGGACGTTGACGCTGACCGCGATCCGGTCGCCGGGCTGGCCGGCGTCGCCGAGCAGCTTGGCCACCGCGGCGGGCCCGACGTCGACGCCGAAGGTCTTGCCATCGTTCGGGGCGGCGAAGTTCGCGTCGTGAAGCGCGGTCAGCTTCAGCGCGCCGAGGGTAAATGATCGCGCCTCGGGCGGGCTCGCCATCGGTCCGGGCGGCGGCGCGGCGGCGGTCGCGCTCAGTGCGGCGGCGGTCAACAGCAGGCGGGGCAGGATCATGCACGAACTCCGGCGGAACACGACCGGGACGATAGCGTCTTAAAGCGGCTTTTGTAAATCGATGCGGCGGTTACAACGACGGGTATGACAAGCTTCATGCAGCGGATCGAAGCCGGAACGCTGGCGGTGCTGTGCGTGCTGTTCGGCAGCCTGTGGGCGGTGCTCGGCCTCGGCGGTGAAATCCGCGAGGGCGCGACCGCCGGGGTCGACCGCGCGATCCTGCTCTGGTTCCGCACGCCCGGCAACCTCGCGCTGCCGATCGGCCCGACGTGGCTGCACGAGTCCGCGCGCGACATCACCGCGCTCGGCGGCTTCACCGTGCTGACGCTGGTGACGTTCGGTGCGACGCTGGCGCTGCTCGCGGCGCGGCGGCGGCGGCAGGCGCTGGTGTTCGCAGCGACGGTGATCGTCGCCCAGCTCGCGTCGGGAGCCTTGAAGAGCTTCAGCGGCCGGCCGCGCCCGGCGCTGGTCCCGTATCTCGACGCGGTGATGTCTTCGAGCTTCCCGAGCGGTCACGCGATGATGTCACCGGTAGTCTATTTCACGCTCGTCGCGATCCTCGCCGCGGGCAGCGCCGGGCGCTCGCTCAGGGCGTTGATGATCGGCAGCGCGCTGCTACTGGTCATCGCGATCGGGGTCAGCCGCGTCTACCTCGGCGTCCACTGGCCGACCGACGTGCTCGCCGGCTGGACGCTCGGCTCGGCGATCGCGCTGGTCGCGTGGCGCGTGCTGGCGCTGCTAAGGCCGCCTGTGGTCATCGATAGTTAAGCTTGTCACAGCCGGGTCTACTGGCGGCACCCGAAGCTTACTATCTCCACCGCTGACCAGTGGAGGATCCGGTGTCTGCAGCCTCACATCACGTTGATACGAGCAGTTCAGCGTCTGCCGTCGATGCCGCGCCGAGCCAGCGCCGGATCGTCCGGCAGGGCAGGGGTACGCCGACCAGCGACGGGGCCGGGGTGACGCTGACCCGGGTGATCGGCACCGCGGCGCTGCCCGACCTCGATCCGTTCCTGATGCTCGACGAGTTCGGCTCGGACGATCCGACGGCGTATATCGGCGGCTTCCCGTCGCATCCGCACCGCGGCTTCGAGACCGTCACATACATGCTCGCCGGCCGCATGCGCCATCGTGACAGCCGCGGCAACGAGGGGCTGCTCGAGCCCGGCTCGGTGCAGTGGATGACCGCCGCCAGCGGCCTGATCCATTCCGAGATGCCCGAGCAGGAGGCGGGGCTGATGCGCGGCTTCCAGCTGTGGATCAACCTGCCCGCCGCCGCCAAGATGGGCACGCCGCGTTATCAGGATATTGCGCCGTCGGCGCTGCCCGCGGCGACGTTGCCGGGCGCGACGGTCAAGGTCGTCGCCGGCAGCTTCGGCGGCGTCGACAGCCCGGTCGAGACCGGCGCGACGGCACCGCTGTATCTCGACCTCGCGCTCGAGGCCGGGGCCAGCGTCGACGTCCCGCTGCGCCACGCCGATACCGGCTTCGTCTACGTGTACGAGGGCAGCGGCGCGGTCGGCGGCACGAGTCTTGCCGCGGGCACCATCGGGGTGCTGTCGCCGGGAACCTCGGTCACCGTCGGTGCGTCCGCTCCGGCGCGGCTGCTGCTGATTGCCGCGACGCCGCTGCACGAGCCGGTCGCTAAATACGGGCCGTTCGTGATGAACACCGCGGCCGAGATCCAGACCGCCTTCGCCGACTACCGCGCCGGGCGCATGGGCTGACGACATTTTTCAACAGGAGACCAGCATGACCAACGTCCTTATTCTGAAGAGCAGCGCCGCCGGGCCGAACTCGGTATCGAGTCAGCTCGTCGATGATCTCCTGCAGACGTGGCAGGCGAAGTCGCCCGGCCTGCAGGTGACGACGCGCGACCTCGGTGCCGAGCCGCTGCCGCATCTGTTGCCCGCCGGACTGTCGGGGCTGTTCGGCAACCGTGCGACGCCGGAGTCGACCGCGACTGCCAATCTCGGCGATGCGGTCACCGACGAGTTGAAGGCCGCCGACGTCATTGTCATCGGTTCGCCGATGTACAATTTCGGGGTGACTTCGACGCTGAAGGCGTGGTTCGACCACGTCATCCGCGCCAAGGTGACCTTCGAATACACCGCCGAAGGTCCCAAGGGTTTGCTGCACGGCAAACGCGCGATCGTTGTCGAAGCACGCGGTGGTACTTACAGCAAAGGCCCCGCAACGGCGATGGACAACCAGGAGCCGCACTTGCGCAACATGCTCGGGATTATGGGTATCAAGGATGTCGCTTTCGTCCGCGCCGAAGGGCTCGCGATCAGCCCGGAGAACAAAGCCGCCGCGATCGACACGGCCAAGGCCCAGCTGCACGCGCTGGTCGCAGAGGACCTGGCGAAGGCGGCGTAGCTGCTCCTACTGGTCTCGCTCCGTTGCGGAGCGGGACCAGGTGCGGCCCCTTGCGGCCACCCATCCCGACTTCAGCCCGCGCGCGTCTCTCGCTCCGCTGAAGGTGTAAAGAAGTCCGACACTTATCGGCGGCACATTCCGGCGATAGCGTCGACCAGTGGCCTCTGCGTAAGTGACAAGTGTTTGTTTGCGTTCCCAATTTCTCACGATTTCGTTAGCGGAACAATTGGCATTGTTTGTGCACAGTAACGAATAGCTGGTCATTTCGGCCTTCTTGAACGTGAGACGCCATACATGATGAAATCGCTTCTGCTTGCCGTAACCCTCCTCGCTTCTGCCACTGCTGCTCAGGCCGTCGAGCTCGTCACCAACGGCGATTTCGAGCAAACGCTGACTGTCGGGTCGAAGGAGTTCGGCAGCCGGTTCCCGAGCCAGCAGCTGACCGGCTGGGCAACCGACGGTTATAACTTCGTGTTCCAGTCCGGCACCGCCGACACCACCGGTGCGAACGGCGAATACGGCGGTCTCCAGCTCTGGGGTCCGGGCAACGGCGTCGCCAATGGCTTGCCCGCAGCAAGCCCGACGGGCGGCAATTATGTCGCCGCCGACGGCGCGTTCTCCGTCGACAGCATCCGACAGACGATCACCGGTCTTCAGCCGGGCATGGCGGCAACCTTGACCTTCTACTGGGCGGGCGCGCAGCAGCAGGGCTTCAACGGCGTGACAACCGAGCAATGGCAGGTCAGCCTGGGTAGCGAGACGCAGTCGACCGCCGTCGTCACCAACGCCGATCACGGCTTCACCGGCTGGGTCCAACAGACGTTCACCTTTACGCCGACGTCGAGCACTGCGGTGCTTTCGTTCCTCGCGATCGGAACCCCGAACGGTGAACCGCCGTTCTCGCTGCTCGACGGCGTGTCGCTCCAGCAGGACACCGTTCCCGAGCCTGCCGCATGGGCAATGCTGGTGACGGGTTTCGGCGTCGTCGGCCTCGCGATGCGCCGCCGCAGCCTGACGAGCGTCGCCGCCTAGAGCTCTATCCTTTCCGGCCGGCGGTGTTCGACACTGCCGGCCGGCCTCGGCGGGGACGGGCAAAGCTCAGCCAGTCCCGGTCGCACCGCCAAGGGGCGAGGGTCGTCAACTTCGTCAACTTACGCCGGTAATGAACGGCTCGCCCAAGGCTCAATAATCCCGCTTCCAGCGCAGGTTCACGCTCGTGCCGCCCTGCGTCGCTACTTCGGACAGCACCGACAGCGCCCGCGTTAGCGACACCTCGATGTTCGACGCGGTATAGCCCTGCGCGTCGGTCGCCAGTTCCACATACACGCGCCGCCCGATGTACTGGCCCGCGGCGACCGAGGTCTTGCGGTTGAGCGTCGCGTTGGCCGGCAGGATCCGCAAGCGGTCGATGTGGAGCGTCTTCCTTACCAGGTTGATCGGGTTGAGCGCGGTGCCCTTGCCGTTACTGCGCAGCGAGGCGAGCGCGCCGGCCAGCTGGATCGCTTCGGGGGCCGACAGGCTGGTGATCGACGCGCCGAACAGCACGCGCGACAGGACCTCGTCCTCGGGCAGCGCCGGGACCGAACTGAACTTGATGTCGGGGCGCTGCGCCGTACCGGTGATCGCCAGCTGCGCAGTGAACCCCGAACTGGTGTTCTCGGCGACGACGTCGATGACCGGGTCGGGCGGGTAGCCGCCGGCAAAACGCAGGTCGCCGCGGGTCAGCTCGAAGCGCTTGCCGGCGAACTCATAATCCCCGCGCACGACCTGGACGCGCCCGATCAGCTGCGGCGCGGTCGCGGCACCGGTGACACGGACGTCGCCGCGCCACTCGGACTCGATGCCCATGCCGGTGACTTCGAGCCGGCCCGGCGCGCTGAGCGCGACATCGAGCGACCATTTCGTCGGCGCGGCATCGTGCTTGACCCGCCGCCCGAGCAGCTCGGCGTTGACCTCGCGCACGTCGAGTACGGGCACGTCCTCGACCGCCGGTTTGCCGATGCGCAACCGGCTGCGCTCGACGGTCAGCTTGCCGCTGATCCGCGCGCCGTCGGCACTGCTGCGGATGGTCAGCGGGCCGGTCAGCGTGGCGCGCAGATCGTCGCGGTTGAGCACCTGCGCATTGTTGAGGTTGAGGCTGATGTTGAGCGGGAAGTTGCGCTCGGATGACAGGTCGATGCTGCCGTTGCCGCTGACCTTGCCGTCCTTGCCGACAGTGCCGGCGAAGCTGGTCAGGTCGAGGCGCGATTCGGTAAAGCGGCTGTCGAGCGCGATATTCTCGACGACGGTACCGAGCGTCGCGGTCTCGAAGCGCGCTGCGGCGGTGCGGATCGTGCCGCTGAGCTTGGGGTCGCCCAAATGCCCGCTGGCATCGGCGGCGATCTGCACGGTGCCGCGCACGTCGACCGCTTCGATTCCGGCGAGCGGCCACAGCGCCTGCGCCGGGCCGTTGTAGCGCGCCTGCGCGAACAGCGGCGCGGCGAGCAGCCGCTGCAGCAGCGGGTCGGCGCGGGTTCCGGGGATGTCCTTGAGCTGCGCTTGGATCCGTCCCTCTATGACGTTGCCGCGCACGATGGTGGCACGCGCCGCGGCGCTGCCGCCCGCCATCGCGGCGTTGAGCGCCACGTCGATCGGCAGCGATGCGGCGGCGAGCCCGGTGCGGGTCAGTCCGGCAACGCGCAGCGCGGCGCTGCCGGTCGGCAGGCTGCCGTCGGCCGGCGCGCTGAGGTCGAGCGTGCCCGACAGCTTGCCGGTGACCGCCAGATCGGGGCTGACGATGTTAAGCAGTTCGAGCCCGATGCGGTCGAGCCGGGCATGGACCGCAAAACCGTCGCCGTAGCGCCCCGACAGTTCGGTACGGCCGTCGGGCGTGACGATCTGCACCGGTGCGAGGCTCCAGCCCGCCGCGGTGTGACTGACGACGGCGGGGTGATCGAGCATCAGCGCGCGGCCGTCGGCGCTGCCGCGTGCGGCGATCGTGATGCGCGCCGGGTCGACCGTGACCGTCGATGCCAGCACGAACGGCGCGCCGGCATTGCCGCTGGCATCGAACTGCACCGTGCCGCGGTCGCCGGCATAGGCGATGCTGCCCTTCGCCGTGGTCAGCATCAGCCCGCCGCGGCGGACGTCGCCGAGATCGAAGCGGCCCTGCACCGACGCGCCGCTGTCGGGCAACAGCAGCGTCGCACGCAGCGAGCCGCGCGCGATCGTCACTGTCGGGGTCACCGCCAGCCGCACCTTCGCCGCCGTCAGCGCGAGGTCGGCGCGCTGCACCGCGCCTGCCGCCGCGAGCGTCACGCCGCCATGCAGCCCGTCGCCGCTAAGGTCGAGCCGCCCCGCGAACGGCCCTGCGGCTGTTTGCACGATGTGCCCGCGCGTGGTCAGTCGGGCGAGCGTCGCTTGGACGATATCGATGGCGACCGGGCCCGCACTGGCATCGATGCTGCCGCGCGCGGTGACCGGACCGTAGCTCGAGCCGCCGTGCGCGTCGAAGCTCCACGCCGGTCCGGCCGGCGCGATGTGCGCGACGACGCCCGTCAGCCCAAGGCCGAGGCCGGGGTGCGCCAGCTGCAAATCCACCACCGGCGTGTCGATCGGCCCGGCCAGCGCCAGCGTCACCGGGCCGTAAGCGCGCGACACGCCCTGCCCGGCAAAGCGCACGATAGCGGCGGGTGACTGGCTGCCCGCGCCGGCGAGCATCAGCCCGGGCGCGGTCAATTGCGTGCCGGTGAAGGTGACGTTCAGGTCGGGCGAGACATCGAGTTTGGTGGTGATCCGCGGCAAACCCTGCAGCAGTCTGGCGAAGAAGGCGTTGTCGAGCCGGGTGACCGCGACCACGGCGTTGCCGGTCACCCGCGCGCCGCCGGTGACGGGGACCGCGCGCAGCTTCGTGGCGATGTCGGCGACCCCCAGCCCGGGCAAGGTATAGCGCGGCAGCAACGCGTCGACGGTGGCGACGTAAGCACCGCTGGCGAAGGTCAGCGCGACGTTGCCGGTGCCGCTCGCGTGGTCCGAACGCAGCGCCAGGCCGCTGCCGGTCAGCTGGCCCCGCGCGATCACCAGCGGCCCGGCAATCCGCAGGTTGGTGAGCAGCGCCGCGCCGGTCGCACCGACGCCGCTCAGGCGCGCGGCGCTGGCGGCGACCGGGATGGTGAACGGGCGCTTGGCGGCGGCGATGACGCCAGTGGCGCGAAACTGGCTGAAGCCGGTGTGGCCATAGCTGAACGCCGGGCTGGTCAGCGTGTAGTCGACCAGCGGCGCGGCAAAGCTGCCGCCAATCCGCGCTGCGAGCCGGATATCTTGGCCGCTGATCCGCGGGTCGAGCGCGGACGCGCGCAGCACCTCGGCGTTGGCGGTCAGCCCCTCGAAGCGCTCGGCGGCGAAGTCGAGCCCGCCGCGCGCGGTCAGGCGCAATGCCGGCGAGACGGCGTGCAGCGACGCCGCCAACGTGCGGCCGGTCAGTTGCGCCGTCGCGTCGACCGCCACGCTGGGGCCGCTCAGGCGCGCGCCGATGCCGTCGAGCAGCAGCGCCGGGACGACGGTGCCGGTGAGCGCGAACGCCCCGCCGCGTTCCCCCAGCGCGAGATTGGCAAGCTGCCGTGCGCCCAATGTCGCGGTGCCGGCACCGCGCCAGTCGGACCAGCGGCCGTCCCCCTTGAGGCTGACGGCCAGCGGTTCGGCGAGGCCGAGCAACGTCGTGATGACGCCCTGCCGTGGAGCCGCGACGGTCGCGGCGACATCGAAGCGGTCGCGGTCGGGCTCGGCGTCGAGGTGGACGCGGACGTTGTCGCCGCCCGCACCGGTTGCGGTCGCGGCGACGTCGAGCTTGGCCCGGCCGCTGCGGATGTCGGCCGATCCGGCGAGCGTCAGCGTCTGCGCGCGGCCGATTACCGGCGGTTCGAGCACCAGCCGGTCGATCCGTAGCGTGCCGACGACGATATCGATGCCGGGGAGCAACCGCTTGCTGCCGCTCGGACGCAGCTTGGGCAGCCGCAGCAGCCGCAGCTCGGGCGCGGTCAGCAGCCGCAGCGTCAGGCGATTGTCGAGCAGGTCGAGCGGTCGCCAGTCGACCTCGGCGAGCGGCACCGTCGCGAACACGCCTTGGCGGTCGCCGAGCCGCAGCCCGTGCAGCGTCGCGCGGCCGAACAGCGAGCCGTCGATGCGATCGGCGGCGATCGTCAGCCCCGACTGCTGGCGCAACCCCGGCAGCTGGCGCAGCAGCAGCGCATGCCCGCGATCGCTGTCGATGAACTTCAGCGCCGCCAAGCCGAGCACCGCGACCAGCACCAGTGCCGCCGCGAGCAGCCACAATAGCCGCAGTGTCGAGCGCGGGTAACGCCGGTTGCCGTGGAGCTCGTTCGCGGCCATCAGAATGCCTGTCCGATCGAGACGTAGAACTGCACCTTGGCGTCGCTGCGCCGGCCGTTGATCGGCGTCGCGATGTCGATCCGTACCGGCCCGAAGCTGGTGTAATAGCGCGCGCCGAGCCCCGCGCCGAACCTGATATCGGTAAAGCTCGGGAGGGTCGACGTATAGACCTGCCCGGCGTCGACGAACGGCACGATGCCGAAATTGCCGAAGCGGACGCGCGTCTCGAAGCTGCCCTCGACGATCGAATCGCCGCCCCTCGGGTTGTTCTGCGCGTCCTGCGGGCCGACCTGCTGATAGCCATAGCCGCGCAGCGAGCCGCCGCCGCCGGCATAGAAGCGCCGGGTCGGGGCGATATTGCCGTGGCTCGCCCCGAAGATCGAACCGACATGGCCGCGCGCCGCCAGCGTCACCCGGGTGCCGATGCCTTCGTAGATGCTGCCCTCGAGCTGGCTGCGGACATAGCCGAAACTCGCGCCCTCGACCGACAGCTCGGGCGAGGCGCGGACCGTGACCCGGAACCCGCTGGTCGGATCGAGCAGGTTCTTGGTCCCGTCGTAGGTCAGGCTCAGCGGCAGTGCGCCGACATAATAGATGCGCGTCGGCTCGCCCGGACTGCTGCGGTCGGTTTCACGCGACAGCACCATCTCGGCCCCGGCGGAATAATACCAGCGTTTCTGCCAGATCAGGTTGGTCTCGCGGTCGATCGACGCGCCCAGCGTGATCGTCTGCGCCCGGAACGCCGACAGCTCCTGCTTCGAAAATTGTGAGCGGACATTGAGCGTCACGTCGCGCGCGCGCCAGTTCTGGCGCTTGAGCACCGCCCCCGCAGCCTGCTCGCGCTGGGCGGCGACGACGCTGAACGTCACCGCGCCACCCGGCGGCAGCAGGTTGCGGTGCTGCCAGCTCGCCTCGAGCCGCAACCCTTGCGAGGTCGAATAGCCGCCGGTCGCCGCGAGCGTCCGCAGCGGCGCGGTCTCGGTCCGGATGCGCAGGTCGACGACGGTATCGCCTTTCGGCGCGTCACCCGCCCTGACCGGCGTAATGCTGACCGCGCCGAACAGCCCGGTGGCGATCATCGCGCGGCGCAGGTCGTCGATCTTGGCGCTGTCGTAGACGTCGCCGGAACGGAACCGCGCCAGCCGCTGCAACTGCCGGGCGGTCAGCACCGACTTCTTGTCGGCGCGGATCACTCCGAAGCGTCCGCGCGGACCGGGATCGATCGTTTGCGTCAGCGTCGCGGTATGCGTCGCATGATCGACGACGATCTCGGGCGCGGTGACCACCGGAAACGGATAGCCCTTGGTGGCTAGCTTGGCCTTGAGCGCATCCTGCGCCGTTTGCACCGGCTCGGCGGCGACCACATCACCCGCCGCTACCCCGACCAGCGGCGCGATCAGCCCCGGCGGGGTCGCCGGCGGGGCGTGCAGCGTCACGGCGGCAAACCGGTAAAGCGTCCCCGGCACGACGGTCAGCGTCACTATGGTCGGCTGGCCCGGCGTCGCGGGCGGTGTGATCTTGGCCGCCGTCGTGCCACCGTAATAGCCCTGGGCGCGGAGCAGCTGATCGATCAGGTCGCTGTCCTCGGTGACCCGACGGTTCAGCTGCGCGACGTTCGCCGTCTTCCTGCGTCCCTTGTACAGTTCCGACAACTCGCGGAATCGCGCATCGAGGTCGAGCGGTCCAAGGCCGATTACGGTCAGCGTATAGCGCAGCCCAGCCAACTCGGCATCCGCTGGCAGCTCGCTTGCGGTATCCGGCGAGGTCGCCGGCGCAACGGCGCCCGACGTCGGCGTTGCCGGGATGGCGGCGGTGCTCGCCGCTGCAGCGGCCGGGTCGATCGGGGCACGCCCGGTCACCGGCGCGTCGGTCGTCGGCCAGTCGACGCCGAGGCCGGGCAGCGGCGTCATGGTATCGAGGCTGGGATCGGCCGGAGGCGGCGCAGGCGCGGTTGCCAGCACCGCGAGCGGCGCATGCGTCGTCGTGATCGCGGGCGCAGCCGCGGGGGTCGGAGGCAGCTGCGCCGCGCTCCCCGTCGCTGCAACGATGACGATTGCAGCCACGGGAACGGAGCGGAACACCATGCGAAGGGCTTAGCGGAGCCGGCGAGCCCCGCAAAGCTTATCGGCTCCGGCTGATGCGACGAAGCGCAACGCTGGCAAGATCGTCCCGTTCATGCGATTGGATCGCCTTGCCAAAAGGAACAATTATGCGAGTCCAACGCCGTCCCAACCAGTCCGGCCCGCGCGGCGGCGGCATCTGGCTGGCGCTCAGCCTGCTGATCGGCGGGGCGCTCGGCGGCTATTACCACCAGGGCTCGCTGGGAGTGGTGATCGGGCTGGTGGTCGGTGTCGGGCTGGCCGTGGTCGGATCATGGCGGGGCAGGGGGGCATAGAGCAGGATAATATTCGGTTGAACCGTCGAGCTTATCCGTAACCATATTGCAACCGCACTTCGCGACCCGTCGGCCCCTCAACTCAGCCGCCGCCCCATCCACACCACCCGCCCGATCACCGCGACCGTCGCCGGGTCGCAGTCGTCCCAGCTCGGATACGCGTCATTGTCGCTGCGGATCGACAGTCTCCTGGTCGCCGGGTTGACGCTGAGCCGCTTGACCAGCAGCGCGTCGTCGGTGCGCAGGACATAGATGCCGTCGCGCAGCCGCTCGCGGTCGTCGGTGTCGACGAGAATATTATCGCCGTCGGCCAGCGTCGGCAGCATCGAATCGCCTTCGACGCGAATGACCGATAGCGCCTCGGGCCGACCGGCGGTGATGGTCCGGACATAGCTCGACTGAAATGCCAGCACGGCGACGGGCTGCTCGCCATCGGTTAGCGCGCCCGGTCCGGCGGACGCTCCGATGTCGAGGTGCGGGATCAGCACATAGTCGCTGCCCTTGGCGCGGGCGTCGTGGCGCGCCATCACCGCATGGCCGGCGCGCTCGGGCGGGCCGCCGAGCAGCCGCTCGGCGATGCCGAAATGCGCCGCGAGCTTGCGACGATCGTCCTCGCTCAGGCGGCGTGGGACCCCGCGTTTGACGAACTGCTGCACATAGGTCGGATTGCGGCCGATCAACCGCGATAACGAGGCATAATCCTCGTTACGCAGCGTAATCAGCTCGTCCAACCGTTGCCGGATGGCGATACTGTCCATAATTGCGGGACCTCCTCTCCAGCCCCCGCTGTTAACGGTTGTTAGCATAGTTTTTTACCTAGACAAGTAGGAATTGTCTCAGGATAGTGAGTCGAAGTTGAAAACGGGAGATACGGAGAAGTGACTATGACTTTGCTTACGATGGTCGAGCGGTGCTTGCGGACACGGAAGATATCGCCCTCGCGTTTTGGTCGTCAGGCCGCGCACGACCCGCGCTTTGTATTCGACCTGCGGCGCGGACGCGAGCCGCGCGCTGTGACGCAGGCGCGGGTGCTTGCCTATATCGCCAACCCCGACGCCGGCAGCGCGAACGCTTCGGTGACGTCATGAAGCGGATGATCAGCGATGCGCAAGCGCCGTTGTTGCGGGCAGTGGAGCGCCTATTTACCGCGGCACTTACCTATGATTTCGAACGGCCGGTCGCGATTATCGTCGAAGCCGCGACGAGCGAGGACTGGGCGAGCGCGACTTATGTGGGTCAGCGACACTGGCTGGAATTGCGATTGGAGACGGTGTTCGGCGGCGATCGTGAAGCTCGGGACAGTGGTGAACATGCCAGCGCGAATGCGGAGACCCATCTCCGAAACGTACCGGAGATCGATCCTCGCTTTCGCGGCGATGACGGGTCACCCAAATGTGACCCGGCTCCAGCGGCTCGGCAATCGGTCGGCGCGGCACTGGCGGTAGCGGCGGCCCGCGTCGGCGCAATGATCGGCGAGGCCGAGATCGAGGTGCCGGGACATTTCGTCGCCGACATCGCCGTGGTCGCATCGACCCTGCTAGACAGCGGGGCCGTCCGACTGACGCTCGAAGCGCTTACGCTTCTGAATTGATACAGTTATCTCAAAAAAGCAAGGAACCTTTGAGGAACTTTCCGGTGTAAATGAAATCGTTCTGACTGACACCTTAGTCTCACCTTAGCGTCGCACCCGGCGTCGTTCGGAACGGCAAGGGAACTGATTTCAGGGCGGTGTCGTTCCCGTCGGCATGCTCATCCACGTCGACGACCGCTCGCCTGGCATCACCCGCGTTAGGGAAGGCGAACACTGGGCGTACTACATGCCGGACGGCGTGCCGATCAGCGATCCGGAAGAGATCGCGCGGCTCAACAAGCTCGGCGTCCCGCCCGCCTATGAGCGCGTCTGGTTCTGCCCCGACGCCAGCGGGCACCTGCAGGCGATCGGTTACGACGCCAAGGGCCGCAAGCAGTACCGTTATCACGCCAGCTTCCGCGAGCAGCGCGAGGCCGACAAATACGACCGCTGCGGCGCGTTCGGGCTGGCGCTGCCCAAGTTGCGCGCGGCGGTCGAGGCCGACGTCGGGCTTCGCGGACTGGGCAAGACCAAGGTCGTCGCGGCGGTCGTCCGGCTGCTCGACGAAGGTCACATCCGGGTCGGCAACGACTGCTACGCGGCCGAGAACGACAGCTACGGCGCGACCACGCTACTGACCGATCAGGCCGCCGTACGCGGCGCGAAGATCAGCCTCGAATATCGCGGCAAGTCGGGCAAGCAGCAGCACGTCGAGATCAGCGACGCGGTGCTCGCCAAGGTCGTCCGCCGCTGCCACGACCTGCCGGGCCAGGCACTGTTCCAGTTCGTCGGCCACGACGGCGAGCCGCACCGCATCGGCTCGAGCGACGTCAACGCCTATATCCAGGCGCAGATGGGCGAGGGCTATTCGGCCAAGCACTTCCGCACCTGGAGCGCCAGCGTCATCGCCCTCGAAGCGATCCGGAGCGGCGCCGCGACGCTGAAGGAAGTGCTGTTCCCGGTCGCCGCCGCTCTCGGCAACACCCCGGCGATCAGCCGCAAGAGCTATGTCCACCCCGCGCTGATCGCCGCGGTCAACGGCAAACGCGGCGGCGAGGTCGCGGCGCTCAAGCTGCCGCGCGCGATGCAGTATCTGACCCCGGCCGAGCGCGGGCTGATCGCGTTCCTCGCCACCGCCGAAAGCACGACCGGCAGCGGTGCCAGAGCACCGTCGCCGGTCGTCCGTGAAGTGGCTACTTCATCGTCACTTTGACACCACCG
Source organism: Sphingomonadaceae bacterium (assembly GCA_031421275.1). Lineage (GTDB taxonomy): Bacteria > Pseudomonadota > Alphaproteobacteria > Sphingomonadales > Sphingomonadaceae > Polymorphobacter_B. The sequence goes on along the minus strand of JANOOK010000027.1, from coordinate 2,069 downwards.
GCCCCGGCGCTGAGTTGCAGGCCCTTGGACCGGGTGCTGATCTCGAGCGTCACGCCATGCTCGTTCTTGAGCCGCAGCGAGCCCGACCCCTTGCCGGCGGTCGCGCTGGCGTCGAGCTTGGTATAGGTGCCGGCGAAGTCCGAAACCTGGGTCAGGTCATAGACCTCGCCCATGCCCTTGACCTTCGACGCGCCGATGTCGCCGATCGAGATGCCGCCGAGCTTGAACGGATAGGTCTTGCCGTGGAACATCAGCTTGCCGCCGCCGATGTTGCCGCCGACGAGAAAGCCGAACTGCGTCTCGTCGATGCTGATCGTGCCCGACGGCCGCATGGCTTTCGCCGCCAGCGGGCTGCCGCCCAGAACCAGTGCCGCGGTCGAAGCGAGCACGATATTGCGCCAGATCGTCATGATGTCATTCCTCGATTTCGAGCCCCACGCGTGCCCGTCGCTGTAACGCGTCGCCGAACCGAAAGGCTCCGACGCTAACCGAGCCGAGCCAGCGCCGCCCGCAACCGCTCGGCCTCTGCGGTCCGCGCCGCCAGATCGGCCCGCGCCTTGTCGACCGCTTCCGGCTTGGCCTTCTCGCTGAACCCGGGCGAGGCGAGCCGCGCGGTGAGCATGTCGCGATCCTTCTCGGCTGCGGCAGCCGCCTTGTCGAGCCGGGCGCGCTCGGCGGTAAGGTCGATGATGTCCTTGAGAGGAAAGGCGAGAGTTACGTCTTCTGAAATAATCTGAAAGCCACCTCCAGATAGTGTAAGAAATTCCACGAAATCAAAGTCTTGACCGCCGTTGGTCGACACCATCCCAAAACTGCCGGACGTCTCATCAGCGAACTTTATCCGTGCGATCCGGCCGATCGACAGGCCCTGGTAATTGAACATATCTTGGAAGCGCTGGTCTGGATTGAATGCCCTCATGTGTAAATCGACAGACCAAGGAATATTCAGCTCTGATCGTGCGACCCTGACATCACTGATGATCTTCATTGCCCTCTGAATCTGGTCATAGGCTTGTTGATCAATCAGCAGCTCATCTGTCGTGGGCCATGTGGCGACAATCAGATCATGGGAACGACTTCCCAACTTATGCCATAGCTCTTCAGTGATGAACGGCATCACAGGGTGAAGCATGACCAGAATTTGGTCCAGTGCCCAGCCAGCGACTGCGCGCGTCTCCAGTGCTACCTGAGGCTCAAAGCCTTCGATGAGGAAAGGCTTGATCCATTCAATATAGAGATCACAGAACTGCCCCCACACGAACTGGTACGCGGTCTCGGCATAGACGTCGAAGCGGAATGCCGCTACTGCCGCGTCGAGCGCCTGCGCAGTTTTGACAACCTCACCGATGATCCAGCGGTTGACCGCCTGCGTCGCCACGGGCGGTTCGCGATGCGACGACCCGGTAATGCCGTTCGACTGGCAGAAGCGCGCCGCGTTCCACAGCTTGGTGGCGAAGTTGCGGTAGCCCTCGACGCGTTTCTCGTCGAGCTTGATGTCGCGCCCCTGGCTTTCCATCGCGGTCAGCGTGAAGCGCAGCGCGTCGGCGCCGTATTTGTCGATCAGCGCCAGCGGGTCGACGGTGTTGCCCTTCGACTTCGACATCTTGGCACCCTTGGCGTCGCGCACCAGCCCGTGGCAGTAGACGGTGTGGAACGGTGGCTCGCCCATGAACTCGATGCCCTGCATCATCATGCGCGCGATCCAGAAGAAGATAATGTCGAACCCGGTGACGAGGACATCGGAGGGGTAGTGGCGGGCGAGATCGTAGCCGGGATCACCAGGTTTCAAGGAGCGCTTTTCGCCATTCCCGCGCGAGCCTGGGTCCAATTGTGGACCTCGCCCTCGATGAGTGGAACGTGTGCGTCGTTCATGGGAATGGCCCGCAGGTTGGCGATGAGCTGGTGCGGAACGAGATCGCGCGTCATGAGGTGGCCCCGCTACCACTCGGTGTGCTCGTTGCGGCTACGGCGGGCTGGATTGGCTACATGATCCAGCAGTCGCTTGAGAATGCGCTGCGGAGAGCAGGGAGCAGCCGCGAAGTGGCGACCGTGATCACGCAGGTGCACGT
>JANOOK010000026.1:0-10900 GCA_031421275.1 Sphingomonadaceae bacterium | reverse complement strand
ACGCAGGCGGGGGCCCATACGCATCGACAGCTTGACGTGTATGGGCCCCCGCCTGCGCGGGGGTGACGATCCAGCTTGGGTGGACCCAACCCCTATGCCTGACTGAGTCTTTCGGGCCACAGTTGACACGGGCGAGTCGACGGACTCAGGGTCGCTACCGGGGAATCACCGGGGGCCGGCGGCTTGCAACTCGATCACATCATCACCGGCGACTGCATCGCGGCGATGGCGGACCTGCCGGCGAAGTCGGTCGACCTGATCTTTGCCGATCCGCCGTACAATCTGCAGCTGGCGCAGCAGCTCTATCGCCCCGAAGGCGGGCGGGTCGTCGCGGTCGATGCCGTCACGGCCGCGTGGGACCAGTTCGACAGCTTTGCCGACTATGACGCGTTCACAAGGGGCTGGCTGGCGGCGGCGCACCGGGTGCTGAAGGACGACGGCACGATCTGGACGATCGGCAGCTATCACAACATCTTCCGCGTCGGCGCGGCGCTGCAGGACATGGGCTTCTGGGTGCTGAACGACATCGTCTGGCGCAAGGCGAACCCGATGCCGAACTTCAAGGGCACGCGCTTCACCAACGCGCACGAGACGCTGATCTGGTGCGCCAAGTCCGAGGACGCGCGCTACCGCTTCAACTATCAGGCGATGAAGGCGCTGAACGAGGACCTGCAGATGCGCTCGGACTGGGTGCTGCCGATCTGCACCGGGAACGAGCGCATCAAGACCGATGGCGTCAAGGCGCACCCGACGCAAAAGCCCGAGGCGCTGCTGTACCGCGTCCTGCTGGCGTGCAGCGAACCCGGCGACATCGTCCTCGATCCGTTCTTCGGCACGGGCACCACCGGCGCGGTGGCCAAGCTGCTCGGGCGGCGCTGGATCGGCATCGAGCGCGAGGCCAAATACGTGCGCGTCGCCGATGAACGTATCGCCGGCCTGCTGCCGCTGTCGGGCGGCGACATGGCGGTGACGGTCAGCAAGCGCGCGCAGCCGCGGGTCGCGTTCGGCGCGCTCGTTGAAACCGGGCTGATCCGCGCCGGCACCGAGCTGGTCTGCGCCCACCGCCGCCACCGCGCCCGGGTCCGCGCCGATGGCTCGCTGAGCATGGCGGAACTCAGCGGCTCGATTCACCAGCTCGGCGCAGCGGCATTGGGTGCGCCGAGCTGCAATGGCTGGGCCTTCTGGCATCTGGAGGAGGCGGGCGCGCTGGTGTCGATCGAGGCGAAGCGGCAGGCGTACCGCGATGCGGCGGGGGTTTGAGCTTTCTTCCTCTCTGAAGCCCCTTCCCCTTCAGGGGAGGGGTTTGGGGGTGGGGTGGCAGTGCGAGTGGCCGCGGTTTCTCGGTCGGAGTCCCCACCCCCCGGCCCCCTCCCCTGAAGGGGAGGGGGAGCAGAAGTGAGTGGCGCTCCCCGCCTCTACCTCCGCCCGTGCCGCTTCGGCGACGGCGAGCCGCTCGCCGGCGGCCTCGCCCGCTTCGACGCCGTTGAGCTCATCACCCGCGACGGCCCAATCATTGCCAGGCGCGAACGCCATGACCTCGCCGCGCTTCCCGCCATCGCGGCGACACTCGCCCCTGAGCTGCGCCCCACCTTCGAGCGGATCGGCGCTCGGGTGGCCACCCCGCGCGCGCCCATCGCCGGCCTCGACTTCACGCGCCCGAACGTCGTCGGGATCCTCAACCTCACCCCCGACAGCTTCAGCGACGGCGGCCGTCATGCCACGGTCGGCCAAGCTGTCGACGCTGCCCACGCGATGATCGCAGCCGGGGCTGCACTCGTCGATGTCGGCGGCGAATCGACCCGGCCACGCGCGCCGCTGGTCTCGCTCGCTGAGGAGCTGGCGCGTGTCGGTCCGGTGCTCGACAGCTTGTCGGACGTGCCGTTGTCGATCGACACCCGCAAGGCCGCGGTCATGACGCGGGCGCTCGATGCCGGGGCGATGCTGGTCAACGACGTGTCGGCGCTGACGCACGATCCCGCCGCGCTGGCGCTGGTCGCGGCGCGGCGCTGCCCGGTCGTGCTGATGCACGCCCAGGGCACGCCGCAGACGATGCAGGACGCGCCGGTGTACGACGACGTGCTGCTCGACGTATTCGACTGGCTGGAGGCGCGGATCGACGCTTGCGTGGCGGCCGGGATCGACCGCGCCAGCATCATCGTCGATCCCGGTATCGGCTTCGGCAAGACGCTGGCGCACAACCTCGCCCTGCTACGCGGGCTTGGCCTGCTGCACGGTCTCGGCTGCCCGATCATGCTCGGGGTCAGCCGCAAGAAGATGATCGGGCGGCTGAGCGGGGCGGAGGTCGCCGACCGCCTGCCGGGCAGCCTGGCGCTGGCGCTGCACGGGCTGGGGCAGGGGGTGCAGCTGCTGCGCGTGCACGACGTGGCGGCGACGGTTCAGGCGGTGCGGGTGTGGGAGGGGCTGCAGAACTGAGCAGCAGCGTCACCGCACCGCGCTGGCGTTTGCGCAGCCCGCGCCCTATCTCGCCCGGCATGGCAGCAGACGACAACACCCTGAGCGGTCGCATCGCGCGCTATGCGAAGGTCGGCAGCACCGGCATCGGATTGGCGGCGCAGCTCGGCGCGGCGCGGGTGTTCGGCGGCGGCATCAACAGCCAGACCGCCGCGGTCCAGATGCGGCAGGCGCTCGGCGGGCTGAAGGGCCCGGTGATGAAGCTGGCGCAGATCATCTCGACAATCCCGGACGCGGTGCCCAAGGAGTTCGCCGCCGAACTGGCGCAGCTGCAGTCGAACGCGCCGTCGATGGGCTGGCCGTTCGTTCGCCGCCGCATGAAGAGCGAACTCGGCCCCGACTGGGAAACGAAATACGCGCAGTTCGAGCACGAGGCCGTCGCCGCCGCGTCGCTTGGGCAGGTCCACCGCGCGATGTCGCTCGACGGCCGGCGGCTGGCCGCCAAGCTGCAATATCCCGACATGGCGAGCGCGGTCGAAGCCGATCTCGGCCAGCTCGACCTGATGTTCCGGATCTACCGCAGCTTCGACAAGTCGATCGACCCGGGCGAAATCCGCGACGAGCTCGCCGACCGGCTGCGCGAGGAGCTCGATTACGAGCGCGAGGCCAAGCACGTCGCCCTGTACCGCATCCTGCTCGACGGCGTGACGAACGTCCATCTGCCCGAGGTGCTGCCCGAATTGTCGACGGGGCGGCTGCTGACGATGACGTGGCTCGATGGCCAGCCGTTGCTGAACTACAAGACCGCCTCGCTCGAGACCCGCAACCGCATCGCGGAAAACCTGTTCCGCGCATGGTACATCCCGCTGCACAAATGGGGCGTCATCCACGGCGACCCGCATCTCGGCAACTACACCGTGCGCGACGGCGCGGTCGAGGCCGAGCGGTTCAGCATCAACCTGCTCGATTTCGGCTGCGTCCGGATATTTCCGCCGCGCTTCATCGGCGGCGTCGTCGATCTGTACCGCGCCATCGAAAGCGGCGATCAGGCGCTGGCGGTCGATGCGTTCGAGCGCTGGGGCTTCAAGAACCTGAGCAAGGAGATCATCCAGACGCTGCTGATCTGGGCGACGTTCCTGTACGGCCCGCTGCTCGACGACCGCGTCCGCCTGATCGACGCGACCGGCAAGCCGGGCGAATATGGGCGGGATACTGCCGCCAAGGTCCACGCCAAGCTGAAGGAGCTCGGCACGGTGACGGTGCCCAAGGAGTTCGTCTTCATGGACCGTGCCGCGATCGGGCTCGGCGGTGTGTTCATCCACCTGCAGGCCGAACTCAACTGGTCGCGGATGTTTCACGAGTTGATCGAGGGCTTCAACGAGCAGGAAATGGCGGTGCGCCAGGCGGCAGCGCTGGCGCAGGTCGGATTGAGCCCAACAACGTAGAATGTCGTCCATCGGTGCCGCCCGGTCCCATGGGGTTGTCCCGAGCGTTGGCTTTGCTATGAAGGGCTGCAGGAGGCTTGGGAAACGCTGATGGCCAATGATTTCGCCGAGGACCTCGAGACGAGCGATCCCGCGGTCAAGACGCATGTGCACTTCTATGACAGCTTCATCGGCATGCTGAAATGGGCGGTCATCGCCATCGCCGTATTGCTGATGATGCTGGCGATCTTTCTCGTCCGCTGACGCTATTTCCGGGGGGATCGTTCGTATGCGGATCGCAGTCTTGCGCGAAATGGCCGATGCCGAACGGCGGGTCGCTGCGACACCCGAGACCGTCAGGAAGCTGATCGCACTGGGCGCCACCGTCGCCGTCGAAGCCGGTGCGGGCGCAGGGGCCAATATCGCCGACGCCGCGTTCACCGAGGCAGGTGCAAGCGTCGGCGACCCGGGGGCGACCGTGGCCGGTGCCGACCTGGTGCTCGCGGTGCAGGGGCCCGCGGCATCAGCGCTTGCCGGTGCCGCCCGCCACGCGACGCTCGTCGCCATCCTGTCGCCGTTTGCCGACCGCGCCCGCACCGACGGCTATGCCGCGGCCGGGCTGACCGCGTTGGCGATGGAGCTGATGCCGCGGATCACGCGCGCGCAGTCGATGGACGTGCTGTCGTCGCAGTCGAACCTGTCGGGCTACAAGGCGGTGATCGACGCCGCCGAAAGCTACGGCCGCGCTTTTCCGATGATGATGACCGCGGCCGGCACGATCTCGGCGGCGCGGGTGTTCGTCATGGGCGTCGGCGTCGCCGGGCTGCAGGCGATCGCCACGGCGCGGCGGCTCGGCGCGCTGGTCAGCGCCACCGACGTGCGCGCCGCGACCAGGGAGCAGATCGAGAGCCTCGGCGCGAAGGCGATCTTCGTCGAAGGCGTCGCCGGCCAGGGCGAAGGCAGCGGCGGCTACGCAACCGAGACGTCCGCCGAATATCAGGCGGCGCAGGCGGCGCTGGTGTCGAGCCATATCGCCAAGCAGGACATCGTCATCACCACCGCGCTGATCCCCGGCCGCACCGCGCCGCGGCTGGTGTCGGACGCGCAGGTGGCGAGCAAGAAGGCCGGCTCGGTGATCGTCGAACTCGCGGTCGAGAGCGGCGGCAACGTCGAAGGCGCGGTCGCGGGCGAGATTGTCGTGCGCCACGGGGTGAGCATCATCGGCCACAAGAACGTGCCGTCGCGGATGGCGGCGGACGCGAGTGCGCTGTACGCGCGCAACCTGTACAATCTGATCGCGGCGTTCTGGGACAAGGACGCGGGTGCCCCGGTGTGGCCGGCCGACGACGAGATCGTGCGCGGGGTCAAGCTGACCGAGGGTGGGCGCGTGGTGCATGAGCGGTTGGTTAGCGCCCAATGAAAAAATTGGCGTTTCGAGCTTGGCTAATGGATCGCTTTACATCAGCAAGCGCTGCGACCCGCTTTTCATGCGCAAGTACTGTCGAGGAGGCGTACGGCGATCTCGACGACGCGTATGACGAGGGGACAATTGAGCAAATTATCGGACGTCTGAACTACTCTAAGGCTGACGAGCGCGAGCAGAAATTAAATCCGACGAAACTCGCTATCAGCGGCAATCCCTACAATATCCTAAATAACTACAAGACCGGTGTGCGCTCTTATAAAGCGTTTCGCGATCAAGGTGGAGAAATCGAGGTCGCTACGGAAGCAGCCATCGAGCGCGCTAGTGACGAAATCAAGCTCAAGAAGGACGGTAGCAAGTTTGAGCTTGAAGCGCATCTGCAAGAATCGCTGCGGCAAGAAATTGAACAGCTCGAAACGCATCTCATGGTTATCGACGGAGGAAACGAGCGGAGCGTTGCTTCGGGTGATATCGACATTCTCGCTCAGGACGCCGAGGGAAATTTGGTTGTCATCGAGTTAAAGCGCGGCTTAGCTCGGCGGGATGCGATCGGGCAGGTCGCGGGATATATGGGCGATCTGATTACCGAAGAGCCTAAGACGGGTGTGCGCGGCTTCTTGGTTGCCGCCGAATTTGACAAGAGTTGCATCGGTGCAGTTCGAGCAATCCCGGGGCTGAAGCTCAAAAAATATCGCTACTCATTTTCGTTCGAAGATCCGGTGTAAGGACCCGTCCATGGAACACCTGATCCCCCAGCTCTCGGTCTTCGTGCTCGCCTGCTTCGTCGGCTATTACGTCGTGTGGAGCGTCACGCCGGCGCTGCACACGCCGCTGATGGCGGTGACCAATGCGATCTCGAGCGTCATCATCGTCGGCGCGCTGATCGCGGCGTCTGCGGCGCTCGGCGGGTCGGAGACGTCGAAGTGGCTGGGGCTGCTCGCGGTCGTGCTGGCGAGCGTCAACATCTTCGGGGGCTTCGCGGTGACGCAGCGGATGCTGGCGATGTACAAGAAGAAAGAGCGGCCGGTGGCGAAGTGAGCGGGGGCCGCAACTGTTCTATCGTCATCCCGGCGAAGGCCGGGACCCAAGATAACCGACGTTCGAGATCATGGGTCCCGGCCTGCGCCGGGATGACAAAGTCCTTTGAGATCGCGGTAAGACTGTGGGGGCAGCTATGACCGAAAGCATCGTCACCGAGGTCGCCGCCACCCCCGCGTGGGTGGCGCTCGCCTATCTCGTCGCGGGCGTGCTGTTCATCCTCGCGCTACGCGGACTGTCGTCGCCCGAGACCAGCCAGCGCGGCAATCGCTTCGGCATGATCGGCATGATCATCGCGGTGGTGACGACGCTGATCCTGCACCACGTCAGCCTGCCGCTGATCATTGGCGCGGTGGCGATCGGCGGCGGTATCGGCTTCGTCATCGCGCGGCGCATCCAGATGACCGCGATGCCGCAGCTGGTCGCCGGGTTCCACAGTCTCGTCGGCATGGCGGCGGTGCTGGTCGGGGTCGCGGCGTACCTCAATCCGGTGGCGTTCGGGATCGCCGATGCGGCGGGCGAAATCTTCAGCGCCAGCCGGGTCGAGATGGGGCTCGGCGTCGCCATCGGCGCGATCACCTTCTCGGGGTCGGTGATCGCGTTCCTGAAATTGAACGGCAACATGAGCGGCGCGCCGATCCTGCTGCCGGGGCGGCATGTGCTCAACCTCGGGCTGCTCGCGGGCATCCTCGGGCTGATCGGCTATTTCATCGTTGACCAGCAGCCGCTGGTGTTCTTCCTGATCGTCGGGCTCAGCTTCGCCATCGGCTTCCTGCTGATCATCCCGATCGGCGGGGCCGACATGCCGGTCGTGGTCAGTATGCTCAACAGCTATTCGGGCTGGGCAGCGGCGGCGATGGGCTTCACGCTGCAGAACACCGCGATGATCGTGACCGGCGCGCTGGTCGGCTCGTCGGGGGCGATCCTGAGCTACATCATGTGCCGGGCGATGAACCGCAGCTTCATCAGCGTCATCGCGGGCGGCTTCGGCGGCGATACCAGCGCTGCCGCAGGCGGTGCCAAGGTCGACCGGCCGTACAAGCGCGGCTCGGCCGAGGACGCGGCGTTCGTCATGAAGAATGCCGAGAGCGTCATCATCGTGCCCGGCTACGGCATGGCGGTGAGCCAGGCGCAGCACGCGCTCCGCGAGATGGGCGACCTGCTCAAGAAAGAGGGCGTCAGCGTCAAATACGCCATTCACCCGGTCGCCGGGCGCATGCCGGGGCACATGAACGTGCTGCTCGCCGAAGCCAACGTGCCCTACGACGAGGTGTTCGAGCTCGACGACATCAACGGCGAGTTCTCCCAGGCCGACGTCGCCTTCGTCATCGGCGCGAACGACGTCACCAATCCCGCCGCCAAGACCGACAAGTCGTCGCCGATCTATGGTATGCCGGTGCTCGACGTCGAGAAGGCCAAGACCGTGCTGTTCGTCAAGCGCAGCATGGGCGGCGCAGGTTATGCCGGGGTCGACAACAGCGTGTTCTATATGGACAATACGATGATGCTGCTGGCGGACGCCAAGAAGATGGTCGAGTCGATCAACAAGAACCTGGGTTGAGGGCTCGATCGGCGCGCCGCCACGTAACTACGCTAACGAAACATGATCGGAGCCTGATATGCGCAAGACCTCGTTACTGCTCGCCGCCACCGCGCTGCTCGCCACCGGCGTCGGTGGCATCATGATCGTCGGCGCGACCGCCGCGACCGCGCCGGCACCCGCCGGCGTCAACACCGCCTATGACATCACGATGACCTCGATCGACGGTAAGCCGATGCCGTTCGCGGCGTACAAGGGCAAGGTATTGCTGGTCGTCAATACCGCCAGCTTCTGCGGGTTCACGCCGCAGTATGAAGCGCTCGAGGCGGCGCAAAAGGCCTATGCGCCCAAGGGCTTCACCGTCATCGGGGTGCCGTCGGGCGACTTCATGGGGCAGGAATATAAGACCAACGCCGAAATCAAGCAGTTCTGCGAATCGAAGTTCGGCATCAACTTCCCGCTCAGCGAAAAGAGCGTCGTCACCGGCCGCAAGGCGACGCCGTTCTTCGCGTGGGCGGCGGCGACGCTGGGGCCCGGCCATGTGCCGACGTGGAACTTTCACAAATATCTCGTCGGGCGCGACGGCAAGCTGATCGCAGACTTCGGCTCGAAAACCACGCCCGATGCGCCCGAGGTGACCGCGGCGATCCAGAAGGCGATCGCGGCGAAAATCTAACGCTCTCCCGTAAGGACGGGAGAGGGGTCGCCGTCTCCCACTCCGGCAATGGCGGGCGAGGGGATACCGGCTTCCCGCGCCCGCGCTTTCCGCTTGCCCAGGTTCGCCCGCAGCGCCGCCGCGAGGCGTTGCTGCTTGCGTTCGGCGGCGGTCGGGGCAGGGGCGTCGCTCATCGCAGCCCGCTTGCTTGACACACCGGGGAGGCTCCCGCATAGCCCGCCGTCTCGCGAATGTGCTGCCGTAGCTCAGTGGTAGAGCGCATCCTTGGTAAGGCTGAGGTCCGGAGTTCAATCCTCCGCGGCAGCACCATTCGCGTCATCATCCGGTCCTCCGCAGCCGTTCAATCGACGAACGGATCGCGCACCAGGATCGTATCCTCGCGCTCGGGTGAGGTCGACACCATCGCCACCGGGCAATTGGTCAGCTCCTCGATGCGGCGGATGTACTTGATCGCCTGCGCCGGCAGCTGCGCCCAGCTGCGCGCGCCCATCGTCGACTCGCTCCAGCCATCGAAGCGCTCGTACACCGGCACGACGGCGGCCTGGTCGGCGGCGTGGGCGGGGAAGTGATCGAGCGTGCGCTCGCCGAGCCGGTAGCCGGTGCAGATCATCAGGTCGTCGAGCCCGTCGAGCACGTCCAATTTGGTCAGTGCCATGCCGTGGACGCCGCTGACCTGCACCGCCTGCCGGACCAGCACCGCGTCGAACCAGCCGCAGCGACGCTTGCGCCCGGTGACGGTGCCGAACTCGCGGCCGCGCTCGCCGAGCCGCTGGCCGACGGCGTCGTCGAGCTCGGTCGGGAACGGCCCGCCGCCGACGCGCGTGGTGTACGCCTTGACGATGCCGAGGACGTAATCGATCGCGCCCGGCCCCATGCCGCTGCCCGCCGCGGCGCTGCCCGCGACGACGTTCGAGCTGGTGACGAACGGGTAGGTGCCGTGGTCGACGTCGAGCAGCACGCCCTGCGCGCCTTCGAACAGGATGCGCTTGCCGGCCCGGCGCGCGTCACCCAGGCTCGACCATACGGGCGCGGCGAACGGCAGTATGAACGGCGCGATCTCGGCGAGGCTGGCGACCAGCGCGGCGCGGTCCACCGGCGCAACGCCGAACCCGGCGCGCAGCGCGTTGTGGTGCGCCAGCAGCCGGTCGAGCTGCGGCCCGATGTCGTCGAGGTGCGCCAAGTCGCAGACCCGCAGCGCCCGCCGCCCGGCCTTGTCCTCGTACGCCGGGCCGATACCGCGCCGCGTCGTGCCGATCTTGCCCGCCCCGCTGGCGTCCTCGCGCAGGCCGTCGAGCTCGCTATGGAGCGGCAGGATCAGCGGGCACAGCTCGGAGACCTGCAGGTTGGCCGGCGTGATCTCGACGCCTTGCCCACGCAGCTTGGCGACTTCCTCGCGGAAATGCCACGGGTCGAACACCACGCCGTTGCCGATCACCGACAGCGCGCCGCGCACGATGCCGCTCGGCAGCAGGCTGAGCTTGTAGGTGGTGTTGCCGACGACCAGCGTATGCCCGGCATTGTGGCCGCCCTGAAAGCGCACCACGACGTCGGCGCGCGCGGTCAGCCAGTCGACGATCTTGCCCTTGCCCTCGTCGCCCCACTGCGCGCCGATGACGACTACGTTGGCCAAATTAGCTTCCTTTCTAGCCCCCTCTCCTCTTGGGGAGGGGGTTGGGGGAGGGCGCTTCAGTCGGAATACCGCATTACGCTTGCCGGAGTTTCCCTCCCCCAACCCCCTCCCCAAGTGGGGAGGGGACTTAGCAAGCGGGAAGCAGTCAGTTCAGATCGGCACCGGCTCTACACCGTTCCACACATGCGTGCAGCGAAAAGCGCGCGCGTCGCTGACGGTGTCGAGCGCCGCTACCGTCGCCCAGCCGTCGGCGCGCAGGGCCGCACTCGCCCCTGCCATCCCGAGCGGCAGGAGAACCCGCCGCGGCTGCACGATGCCCAGCCCGGCATCGACCAGGCCGTCGACGTATAGCGAGAAGCCGACCGCGGGCTCGCTGTGCCCGTCAGGGTGCATCACCGTGTACGCGCCGCCGCGCCCGATCTCGCCGCGGACGCCATCGGCGAAGAACGAGAAGCCGATCCAGCGCTGATATTCGAAGCCGTGCCGCTCGGTCGGGTCGAGCGTTACGGCATGCGCGTCGCCGAAGCTGGCGATCACCGCCGCAGCATCGCTCAGCTGCGCCCGTAGTACCGCGCTCACATCGAGTGCGCCCAATGCCGTCAGAGCGGAGCGCGCCTCGCCTGCCGCGGCGATCAGCGGCTCGTAGCGGGCTGCCCCGATGGCGCGCAATCCCGCCACGTCCTTGCCGTCGAGCAGCCCTAGCACGGCATCGAGGTCGTCGACCGGCCACGCCTTTGCCAGCTCGGCAACGAAGTTC
>JANOOK010000025.1:0-18789 GCA_031421275.1 Sphingomonadaceae bacterium | reverse complement strand
TGCGGCAAGCGCCCGTGATTTTGCGCAAGCTCGCGCGCGGCGGATATGTGGGCAAGTAATGTCGAACTTGATGTGTTAATCCGCGGCTAATTAATTACGCCGGTGAACCAATAACTTATGCTGCTGTGCAGCATTTTTAAGGAGCCAGGCAAGCTCTGAAGTGTTAGAGCGCTTGATGATAGTAACCCGCGTCGTTTCGAGAGTGGCTATGCGCGATGATCCGTTGACGGAGCAGCCGCGATCCGGGAGGCCGCATACGGCGCACTGGAGTCGTGTGACGGATCGGCGGTTCGAGCTCGACCTGCGGCTCGGGCGCGACGGACAACTGGTGCCGGACGCCGACCCTGCTCCGGAGCCGTTCGACCGCTCCCAGGATACGCCGCGCCGCCACGCCGCCGATCACCTTGGGCGCGGGCTAGAGATCGTGATTGCATCGACCGGACTGATCGTGCTCGCGCCGGTATTCGCGCTGATTGCCCTGGCGGTATGGGTGCAGGACGGCGGCAGCCCGATCTTCGTCCACTACCGGCTCGGCCGGGGCGGTGTGCTGTTTCCCTGCTTGAAGTTCCGGTCGATGGTGGTCGATTCGCAGACGCGTCTCGCCGCGCTGCTGGCCGCCGATCCCGCTGCGGCCGCCGAATGGGCGCGCGATCAGAAGCTGCGCGATGACCCGCGAATTACCCGGCTGGGACAGTGGCTGCGGAAGACCAGCCTCGACGAGCTGCCGCAGCTGGCCAATGTGCTCGTCGGCCAGATGAGCCTCGTCGGCCCGCGACCGATCGTCGAAAGCGAGGTCTGGCGCTATGGGCGTTATTTCGAGCATTATTGCAGCGTCCGGCCAGGGATCACCGGGTTGTGGCAAGTCAGCGGCCGCAACGACCTGAGCTATCGCCGCCGCGTCGTGCTCGACACGGTGTACGCGCGGACGCGGTCGCTTGCCGTCGACCTCGCGATCATGCTGCGGACGGTGCCGGCGATGCTGTCGGGTCGTGGCTCGTCCTGAATCAGGGTGCAACCGAGCCCTCCGCACGACGACCGCGGGAAGCGTCCATCGAGCGGTATCGAGGACGTCGTGCTGGTCGACCCCGGCCTGTTCACCGCGCCGTACGACGCGGCGCTGTCGGCTGGTCTGACGGCCAACGGCCTTAAGCCACGCTGGCTGACCCGCGGGCTTCGACCGGGCGAGGAAGACGACCTCGGCGTGGCTCCCAGGCCGCAATTCTACCGCAATACCGACGGCATGCGGCGGCGCTCGGGGAGATTGTGGCAGATCGCCAAGGGCATCGAGCACGGCCTTGGCCTGCGCGAGATGGTCGGGCTGATCCGGACGCTGCCGGTCGACATCGTACATCTGCAATGGGCGATGCTGCCGCTGCTCGACAGCATCGCGATTCCGCGGCTGCGGCGCTATTGCCCGGTGGTGATGACGGTCCACGACACGACGCCGTTCAACGGCAAGGCGGTCAACCCGCTCCAGCGGTACGGCTTCGACCGGGTGCTGCACGCGGTCGACCGGCTGATCGTCCACACGGCCGAGGGTCGCGCTGCCTTGATTGCACAGGGTCTCGATCCGGCGCGGATCGCGGTCATCCCGCACGGACTGCTGAGCCCGGCCGCCGTTCCGGCTACAGCAACGACGGGGGCGACGTGGCGTGTCGTCCAGTTCGGCAAGCTGCAGGACTACAAGGGCGCGGACGTACTGATCGAAGCGCTGGGCCAGCTCGACCCGGCGGCGCGGGCGCGGCTGTCGGTCGTGCTCGCGGGCGAGCCGCTGATCGACCCCGCGCCGTTGCTGGCGCGCGCCGCCGCGCTCGGGCTCCAGCCGCCGACGCTGGAGTTTCGGCTGCACCGGCATTCGAAGGCGGCGATGGAGGCACTGCTCGCCTCGGCGGACGCCTTTGTCTTCCCGTATCGTGCGATCGAAGCGAGCGGCGTGCTGTACGACGTCGCGCCGCGGCGGCGCTGGATCGTCGCGAGCGACCTCGGGGCATTCCGCGAGCTGATCGGAGATACAGACGATGCGGGCACGCTGGTGCCGCCCGGCGATGCGCGCGCGCTGGCGGCGGCGCTGGCGGCATCGATCGGGCGGCGGCCGACGCGCGATATCAGCGCCGCGGTGCCGAGCTGGACCGAGATCGGTGCGATGACGCTGCAGGCGTATGAGCAGGCGACGCTGGCATGGCATCGCTACGGCCCGGGCGCGATGCACTGAGCATGGCCAAGCTGCTGATCCTGCACGACAGTCCCGATTTCGGCGGCCACGAGCAGATGCTGCTCAAGCTCCTGCCGGCGGTGCTCGACAGGTACGAGACGGTGTTCTGCCTGCCTGCGGTGAATCTCCGGCTCCGCGCCGCACTCGCCGCGTTCGAGCCCCGGCTGCGCATCATCCCATGGCCCTTCGTCAAGCGGCGCGGCGAACCGTATCTGCACCGCTTCCGTTGGCAGTACCGCGCCGCGGTGCGCCGACTATATGCGGCCGAGCGGCCCGACACGGTGCTGCTGGTGCAGGGCCGCATCGAGAATCTCGCCGTGCCGATGCTGGCGCTGCCGCGCTCGGCGCGGATCGTCAGCTATCTGCCGATGGCGCATCTGGTCCGCGACATGCGCGGCCGCGGCGGTCTCGGCGACAGCGTGCGGCGTGCGCTCTATGCACGGCCCGACCGCTTCATCGTGCCGTCGCCGGCAGTGGCCGCGCAGGTCGCCGCAGCGGGCGGCCGGGCGCCGGTGACGGTCGCGCCCAATGTCGTCGAGCTGCCACCGCGGACCGAGCGTGCCGCAGCACGTCGGCAGCTCGGGCTGGCTACGGACCGATCGATCGCGCTGTTCATCGGCCGGCTCGACCCGGCGCAGAAGGGCCTTGACCGGCTGCGCGCGGCGATCCAGCGGGCACGGCCCGGCAGCCTGCGCGGCTGGAGCATGGTCTTCGTCGGCGATGGCCCCGACCGGCAAGCGATCGCAGCGCTTGCGGCCCGAAACACCCCCGGCGGTGTCGACATCCGTCATTTCGCCTGGACCGACCACCCGGCGCTGTTCCTGTCGGCGGCCGAGGTGCTGCTGCTGCCGTCGCGCTGGGAGGGATTGCCGCTGGTGATGCTCGAGGCGATGCACGCCGGTCTGCCGATCCTCGCCTCGTCGATCGATGTCTATCGCCAGTGTCTGCCGGCGGCGAATATCGTCGACTTCGACCGGATCGAGCTTGCCAACGCGCTCGCAAGCGTCGTCGCACCGGCGGCGATCGATGCCTACACGCAGCATGCCGCGGCGCAGCTCCGACCGCTGACGCTCGGGGCGGCTCGCGCTGCCTTCGCTCGGGCGCTGACGGCATGAGCCGGCGCGTCGCGATTATTATTCCGACGCTGAACGAAGCCGCCGCGATCGGGCCGCTGCTGGCGCAGCTGGCTCGCCAGCCGCTAGCGCTGGTCGCCGAGATCATCGTCGCCGACGGCGGCAGCAGCGATGCGACCCGCGCCATCGTCACAGCGGCGGCGCAACGCGACCGCCGCATCCGGCTGCTCGACAATCCCTCGCGGATCCAGGCCGCGGGCATCAACGTGGCCGTGGCCGCGGCCAGTCGCGATGCCGATACGCTGATCCGGATCGATGCGCATGCCGATTATCCCGACGATTATGTTCCGCGCATCGTCGCGGCGTTCGCGGCGACCGGGGCCGATATGGTGGCGACGCGGCTGGTCACCCGCGGCGTCACCTGCACGCAACGCGGCATCGCCGCCGCCTCGAACAGCAAGCTCGGCACCGGCGGCGCGGCGCACCGCTTCGGCGGCATTGCGGGCTTTGTCGACCACGGCCACCATGCCGGCATCGACCGGGCGCTGTTCGAGCGCATCGGCGGTTACGACGAGCGCTTCGCCGCGAACGAAGATGCCGAGTTCGATTTTCGCGCCCGCGAGGCGGGAGGCCGCATCTGGCTGGCGACCGACATCGAGGTCGGCTATCTGCCGCGCGCCACGCTCGCACGGCTGTTCGCCCAGTACCGGCGCTACGGCCGCGGCCGGGCGATGACCTGGCGCAAGCACGGCGAACGCCTGCGCTTGCGGCAGATGATCCCGCCGCTCGCCGTCGTCTCGATCGGGCTCGCGCTGCTGGGGGCGCTCCGGTGGCAGCCGCTGCTGGTCGTCCCTGCTTTGTATCTGGCAGCCATCGCGGTGGCTACGCTCGACCTGCTGCGGCGCGAGCCCAACCGCTGTACCCTGGTCGCCGGACCGGCGATGGTCGTGATGCACTTCGCCTGGGCCATCGGCTTCCTGGGCAGCTTGCCGACTCCGGTCCCAAAAGCTATGCGGCCCCGAAATGGGCACCGGGGCGTTTTGGCGGTCGGGTCCATAACGATCGGAGGGAAGCGGCCATGAAAATACTCGGATCGCTCGCCGTCGCATTGGCGCTGCTCGGGGCGGGCTGCGGCGACGGCCCGGTCGAGACCGCGGCGACGCAGGGCGTGACGGTTTACAAGCTCGCCCCCGACGACCGGGTCAAGGTCGTGGTCTACGGCGAGGACGATCTCAGCGGCGAGTATCTCGTCGGCAGCGACGGCAACGTCTCGTTTCCGCTGATCGGATCGGTCAAGGCCGGGGGCCTTAGTCTGGCACAGTTCCGGGCCGAACTCGCGTCGAGCCTGCACGGCCGCTATCTGAAGGACCCGCGGGTCAGCGCCGATATCGTCGCGTACCGGCCGTTTTTCATTCTTGGCGAGGTCAACCACCCGGGGCAGTATCCGTATCGCGTCGGCTTGACGCTGAACGCCGCGGTCGCGACCGCCGGCGGCTATACCTACCGCGCCAACCAGAAGGTCGTCGCGGTCCAGCATCTCGGCGCGCCGGGCGAGGAACGTTTCCGCGTCACTTCCAGTTTGCAGGTCAGCGCCGGCGATACGGTGCGTGTGCTGGAGCGCTTCTTCTGATGACGATCGAATCCACGACCGTGAAGCTTGCGCCCGGCACCGTCGCTGCCGCGCTGTTGCTCGCCGGTACGGCGGCGCACGCGCAGCTGCTGCCGCCCGACCAGAGCCTGGTGCACTTCGACCGCTACACCTCGGTGCGCGAACGGATGATCCCGGGCTTTACTGCCAACGACATCCACCTCGGCGGCTTCACCCTGTCGCCGCAGATCAGCGCGATCGGCCAGTATAGCGACAATATCTTCGCGCTCGAACGGGGCACGGCCAACGACACCTCGGTCGAGATCGCGCCGTCGGCGACGCTCACCACCGACGTGCCGAACCGGTCGCTATCGATCACCGCCGGGGCCCGGATCGACCGCTTCGCGCATTACCACAGCGAGAACGACGAGGAGGCCGACGCGTCGGTCTACGGCACGCAGGACCTTGGCCGCAGTACCAGGCTACGGGCCATCGGCCGGTTCCACACCGGCCGCGAATCCCGCGAGTCGCAGAACGCCACCTCGCTGACGCAGCGTCCGGTGCGCTACGACACCCAAGGCGCGGGGCTCGGCGTGTCGCAGCAGTTCGCCAGCGTGCTGATCACCGGCGAAGGCGACTTCCAGCGTTCGAAATTCTACAATGCCACGCTGCGGGACGGGACGCCGCTCGACCAGCAATACCGCAACAACGATTTCAAGACGTTGCGGGTGCGGGGCGAGCTGGCGCAGTCGCCGTCGCTGGCCTATTTCGCGCAGGCGACGCGCGGCTGGGTCGACTATACCGGCAAGGGCAACGCCGGCGGCGCGGTCGCCAGCCTGCCGGGTGCCGATCCGGCGTCGCGCAGCCTCGAACTGCTCGGCGGCGTGCGTTTCGAGCTGCCGGTCCGCGCCCGCGGCGAGATCGGCGTCGGCTATGTCGATGCCAACTTCCGCGGCGGCTCCGTCGTCCGCCATTTCGCCGGAGTCGCGGTCAATACCAACGTCACGCTGTTCCCGACCCAGCTGATCACCGTGACGTTGAACGGGCAGCGCAGCCTGAACGATGCCGGCACGACGATCCCGAGCGGCTATGTCGCGCTATCGGGCGGTGCCAACGTCGATTATGAGTTGCGGCGCTACCTGATCCTCGGCGCGAATGTCCAACTCGAGCGCGACACCTTCAACGCGCTCAACCGCCGCGACGGCCGCGTCACGCTCGGGGCCAGCGCCGAGTATCGGCTCACCGGCGGCTTCTGGGTGCGCGGCAGCTACGACCGGCTCGACCTGTCGTCGGTCGGCACCGATCGCTACAAGTCGCTGGTCCGCAACCGCCTCCAGCTCGGCCTGACCTTCCGCGCATGAGCACTGTCGACCAGCTGCCGATGACGATCAGTCCGGGTGGAGCGCTGGCGCTGCCGTCGCCGCCGGTGCAAGTCGCCGCCCCGACCGGCGACCGTATCCGCAAGATGTTCGCCGTACTGCGCCGCCGCTGGCTGCCGTTCGCCGCGGTGCTGCTGACGGTGATCGCCGCGGTCGCGATCTATACGCTGCGCCAGACGCCGCAGTTCATCGCGACCGCGACGCTGCTGGTCAACTCGCGGGTGCTGAACGTCACCCCCAAGGACAATCCGGTGGTGCCGCAGGGCAGCGACGAGGACCGCGCGGTCAGCACCGAAGTCCAGATCCTGCAGTCGAACGAAGTCGCCCGGCGGGTCATCGCGGCGGTCGAGAAGCGCTATCCGAATTTCGACGCGTCGTTGACCGAACTGCCGCAGCCGGCGGCGCACGCCAACATCCTCGATGCGGTCGACGGGCGGCTGCGGGTCGGGCGTCCGGGTGCCACCAACGTCCTCGAATTGTCGTTCCGCGCCGCCGATCCGGTCATCGCGGCGACCGTCGCGAACGAGTTCGTCACGCAGTATATCGCCTTCAAGGTCGATGGGCGGCTGGGCGCGGCACGCACCGCCGACAGCGGCTTGCGCGGCGAGCTCGACCGCATGCGCGCCGGCGTCGAGAGCGCCGAGGCGGCAGTGGCGAGCTATCGTCGCGAGCACAATCTGCTCAGCGCCGACGGCGTGACGCTGACCGAGCGCGAGCAGTCGCTGTACAAGCAGAACGACGCCGCGGCGCAGACGTCGCTGGCCGAGGAGGAGGCGCGGCTGTCGACGGCGCGGGCGCAGCTACGGCGCGGCTCGAACGGCGGCGATGTCGGCGAAGCGCTTGGCTCGTCGGTGGTCAACCAGCTGCGCGGCCAGCGCGCGGTGGCGAGCGCCGCGCTTGCCCAGCTCGAAGCGCGCTATCAGTCCGATCACCCCAAGGTGATCAAGGCCCAGCGCGAAGTCGACGACATCGACCAGGCGATCAAGGGCGAGATCGGGCGCGTCGTGTCGAACCTCGAAGCGCGGGTGTCGGTGGCACGGCAGCGTGCCGGTGCGGCCAGCGGCATCTCCGGCCGGTCGCGCGGCGAACTGGCGAGCAACGCCGCCGCCGCGGTCGGGCTGAACGAACTCGAGCGTCGCGCTGACGCGCTGCGGACCAATTATGCCGGCATGCTGGCGCGGCAGACCGCGGTCGCCAGCGAGTCGGTCGTCGCCGATATCGACGCGCGGCTGCTGTCGTCGGCGCTGGTGCCCAAGCGGCCGACCTATCCCAACAAAAAGCTCAACCTGGCGCTCGGCATCCTGCTCGGGCTGGTGCTGGCGAGCGCGGTGGTGGCGCTGCTGCAACTGCTCGACCAGAAACTGGTGTCGTCGCAGGAGGTCGAGGCGGCGCTCGGCGTCACGCATCTTGTCAACATGCCGTCGGTGAACTCGATCGCGAAGCCCGCCGATCGCAGCATCCGCCCGGTCGACTTCGTCATCGACCGGCCGCTGTCGCTCATGGCGGAGGCGATGCGCAGCCTGCTGCTGATGATCGAGCGCGACGGCGAGCCGAAGTCGACGCGGATCGTCGGCATCACCTCGGCGCGGCCCGGCGAAGGCAAGTCGACCGTCGCGGCCTGCCTCGCGCGCGTCGCAGCGCTGAGCGGGCGCCGGACGTTGCTGATCGACGGCGACATCCGCTCGCCGAGTGTCGCGACGATCTTCGGTGCGAGCCCGAAGCGCGGACTGCTCGACGTGCTGACCGGCCAGACGGCGCTGAAGGACGTGCTGATCCAGGATGAGCGCAGCGGCGCGTGGCTGCTGCCCGCCATGCCGGTGCCGTTCAAGCACGCGCAGATCAATTCGGATGAAGCCCTGCGCGCGCTGATGACCAGGTTCGCCGACGTCTTCGATCTCGTCATCATCGATACCGCACCGGCGCTCGCCGTAGTCGAGTCGCGGCTGCTGATGAGCTATGTCGACAAGGCGCTGCTGGTGGTGCGCTGGAAGCACACGCCGCGCCAGAACGCGCGGACGGCACTACGCCGGCTGCAGGCGATCGGCGTGCGGCCGATGGGCGTGGTGATGACGCAGGTCGATATGAAGGCGGTCGCGGCCTATGCGGTCGACGATGTCGACTACGGCTATCTCGGCTGGGCTTACTGAGCCCCGGCGCGTTACAGCAGCGCGAGCACTGCCCACCAGCAAGCGACGGCGACGGCAAGCGCCAGCAGCCAGTAGCGCCAGGCAAGCGCGCGGTAGAAGGGCCGCGGGGTCGCCGGTGCCGTGACGATCGATAGGAGAGGTTGCGAATGCCGTCCTGCCGGATCTCCGGTTCTGAACTCGGCAACGCTGCCGTCACCGGCGTGGCTGGGTCGCGCGACGGCCACGCTGTGCAGCTTCGGCGGATCGGCAGTCGCGGACAGGTCGGACAATTTGGTCAATTCAACTCCCCGCCGCGATCATATAACGGATCATCGCGAAACCGAAACGTATTATGGAACAATAGCCGAAACGGTTGTGAGCGGACGTGCGGAGCTGGTCGTGCACGCTAGCGTCCCTGCCCGTCCAACCCGGTTCAACCCCGCCGTGCACGGCGCGCGCGGATTGTTCTCGCTGATGGTGTTCGTCTTTCACATCGTCAATTCGGGGTTGCCGTCGTTCCTTCCGACGCGCTCCCCCGTTTCGCTCTATCTGCTCGACGCGTTCAAGTTCGGGGTCGAGTTGTTCTTCGGCATCAGCGGCTTCGTCATCCTCGGCGCGCTGGCGCGGGCACCGTCGCTGCGGTCGTTCGCATGGGACCGGGCGACGCGGATCTACCCGTTGCTGTGGACGACGCTGCTGGCGATCACCGCGGTCAGCCTGGCGATCGGGCACTGGATGCCGCCGCTGCGCGACTGGCTGCTGGATTTTCTGGCGCCGCCGCCGTTCTTCCCGCTGGCGCAGGTCAACCCGGCCGCGTGGTCGCTCGGCTATGAGGTGACCTTCTATGCGCTATGCGGGGTCTGCTGGACCCTGCGTGCCAATCGCAATCGTAGCTGGCTCCCGCTGGCCGTCGTCGCGGGCATTGTCGGGCTGACCCTGTTTCCGCGCGCCGTGCTGATGCCGGCCGGGATCGTCATCGCGGCCGGGCTGGTCACCGCCCCGTGGCTCAAGCGGCTGGCCGCGGCACCACTGCTGGCGTTGCTGCTGTTCCTGATCGGGTGGCGGCTCGTCGACCTTGCCTGCAACGGCGATATCATGACGTTCACGCCATTCGACATGCCGGTCGTGGCGTGGCTACGGCTGCTGCCGCTGGCGGTCGCGTCGGCAGCCTGCGGCGCGCTGGCGTTGCTCGGCATCGTCGAGCAGCGCGGGCTGCTGAGCCGGCTGCTGCGCACCGCGCCGTTACAGTGGCTCGGCACCGTCAGCTACAGCTTTTATCTGTGGCATCCCGTGGTGCTCGGCATGATCAAGCAGCTGTTGCGGGTCAGCGGTGCCGTCGCCGGCGCGGGCGACGCGTCGCAGCTGCTGTTCGCGGTGGTCAGCCTGCCGCCGGCGCTGGTCGTCGCGCATCTCAGCCAGCAGCAGATCGAGGTCCGGCTGACACGCTATCTTCGCCGCCACGGCCCGCGCGAGGGTAGTGGCCAAGCCCCCGTGGCAGCGCTGATGCACAGCGTCGAATCGCCCGCGCCGTGACAGCGGTCGCCGACTCCGCGGGCGTCGCCGGACCGCTTCCGGCGTCCGCCAACACCGGACGGTTGGCCAGCCGGGTCGCCGTCCATCTGGCGATGATCGGCTGCATCATCCTGCAGCGCTTCTGCTTCTATGTCGGCGGCAGTCCGATCTATTTCTGCCTGCTGATTTTCCTCGGGCTGGCCGGATGGCTGCTGGCGACCGGCCGCGCCGACTTGCGGCCGCTGTCGGTCGCGTGGTTCGCAGCGTTTGCGGTGACCGGACTGGTCAGTACGCTGATCGCCATCGACGTGCCCGATCCGCGCATCACCGAGCTCAGCGTCGCCTCGTTCTTCTTGCTGCTGACGTTGTACGTCGGGCTGATCGTGCGGCCGCGGCCGCCGTTCGACGGCAGCAGGACGTGGGACATCTTCCTGTTCTACGTCCGCCTGTGTGCGGTGGCGGGCATCGCGCAATATCTGCTGCAGTTCGTCGGGATCCGGCTATTCTCGTTCATGCTGCTGGTTCCCGCGCTTAAGCCGCTGCTCGCCGAACCGCTGTTCAATTCGATGCCGTACGTCGCTTACGGCTCGCCGGTGCTGCGCTCGAACGGCTTCTTTCTCGTCGAGCCGAGCACCTTTTCGCAGCTGCTGATGCTCGGCGTGCTGGTCGAGTTCTTCATCAAGCGCGACTGGCGCTGGCTGCCGCTGTACGGGCTGGCCTATGTCTTTACCTATGCCGGGACGGGAGTGCTGGCGCTTGGGCTGGCGTGCGGGCTGTACCTGCTGACACTGCCACGCGACGCGGGGCGGATGCTGACCTTCGGCGCGGTGGCGGCGGGGCTTGGGGTCGTCGCCCTGATCGCCTTCCCCGGTCAGCTCGAGGCGCTGACCGGGCGAGCCAACGAACTCAACTATAGCGGCAGCAGCGGCTATGCCCGTTACGTCACGCAATTCGACATGATCGACGCGGTATGGGGGGAAACGCGGACGCTGTTCGGCTTCGGCCCCGGGTCGCTCGAGCGCGCGACCTTCTATGTCCCCGGCGGGGGCAATCCATCGCTCAAGCTGTTCGTCGAATATGGCGTCATCGGGCTGGCGACGTTCTGGACGTTCTTTGCGACCGCGCTGTGGCGTCGCGACGCCGGGATCGTCGTGTGCTTCGCGCTGGTCAACTTCCAGCTCGGCGGCGGCAACCTGTTGTTCCCGCCGTTCGTCGTGCTGGTCGCGGTGCTGTGCATCTGGTCGCGCCCGCCGCTGCATGAGGACGGCGTTTAATGGCAGTGCGCGGCTCGGTCGCCTGGATGGCGTTTGGACAAGGCAGCCTGTTCCTTGTCCAGCTGATCGGTTCGGTCATCGTCGCGCGGCTGCTCGGCCCGTTCGACATGGGCATCTTCGCCGTCGCGATGGCGGCGGTCGGGATCATCGGCGTGCTGCAGACCGTCGGGCTCGGCAGCTTCCTGATCCGCGAGCGCGAGCTGACCCCTGAGGTCGTCGCCACCGCCTCGAGCGTCAACGTCGTGATCTGCCTGATCATGGCGGCGACGATCGCCATCGTCGGCTGGCTCGGCGCGGCACTGTTCAGGGAGCCCGGCGTTCGCGACGTCCTGCTGGTGATCGCCGTGGTGCCGATCATCGGCCATTTCGCGTTCGTCCCGCAGACGATGCTGCAGCGCGACGGCAATTTCCGGACGAGCGCGCTGATCACCGCAGGGTCGAGTGCCACCGGGCTGATCATTACCGTCTGGCTCGCCGCGCACGGCTACCGCTATATGAGCCTCGCCTATAGCCAGGTGGCGACTGCGGTGCTGACCAATACCGCGGTCAATATCGTCGGTCGGCGTTACATCAACATGCGCTGGTCGCTGACCCACTGGTCGCGCGTCGCGCAGTTCGGCGCGCAAATCTTCGCCATCGGCGGGCTCAATGCGGTCGCGTCGCGAACGATGGAGTTGGTGCTCGGCAAGGTGCTGGGGCTGGCCGCGCTCGGCGTCTTTACCCGCGCCTCGAGCAACCATGGCCAGATCTGGGGCAGCGTCCACGGCGTCGTCAACAGCGTCATCTTCGTCGACTTCGCGCGCTATCGGCGCGAGGGACGACCGCTCGATGCCCGCTATCTGCAAGTGCTCGAATTGATGACGGGGTTGATGTGGCCGCTGTTCGGCGGCGTCGCCGTGCTCGCCGGACCGCTGGTCTGGCTGGTTTACGGCCATGCGTGGCTGGCGGCTGCGACCCCGCTGGCGCTGCTGTGCGTCGCCAGCATCCTGCTCGTCTCGACGACGATGACGTGGGAGCTGTTCGTCATCTTCGAGGAGACCGCCCGTCAGGTGCGCCTCGAAGTGATCCGCACGCTGCTCGGGACGGTGCTGTTCGTCATCGCCTGCTTCTACAGCCTCGCGGCGGTCGCCGCCGCAAGGGTGATCGAGGCAGCGTTCGCCCAGTGGCTCTACCGGCCGCATATCGAGCGGCTGACCGGGGCCTCGCGCGCCGGGTTCCACCGGGTCTACCGCCGCAGTGGTGCGGCTACGGCGGTGGCGGTGCTGCCGGCGCTGGCCGTCATGAGCTATCACCGGTTCAGCCCGTTCGTGCCGGTCGAGCAGGTCGCTGCAGCGGTGGCCGCCGGCGGGCTGTTGTGGCTGCTGACGCTGCGGCGACTGCAGCACCCGGTCTACGGCGAGCTGACCACACTGCTGCGCCGCGTCCGCCGGATCGGCGTGCCGGCTTAGACCTCTTGCATGAGCGGGGTTGGTTTCCGGCCGGGCAGCAAGGCAGGGCCTATACTGCGTTTCAGCAAGGTTGAACCGGAGATCGTCACCCCAACGAAGGCGGGGGTGACGATGCAGTTTGGATGAAGTCGACGCCAGCTAGCCCGGCATGACCCTGCGGGCCGGCATCAGCTCGATCCGATGCCCATCCGGATCCCGCCGTCCTCCGGCCCCGGCAGGCCCCGACAGCACCAGCTGCGTCGCGGCCACATCTTCCGACGCGACTATAGCCGCCGATGTCGCCACGGGACTCCGGTAATGCAGCAGCTCGAGGTGCGGTCCGGCCTCGCCGGTGAGCACGACGATGTCGAGCACGACGCCCGGCAGCCCGTCGAGCCGGTCCTGCTCAGGCCCCGTGTTGACCAGCCGCGCGGCGACGTGGAAGCCCAGTCCGGTATAGAATGCGACACTCGCCTCCAGATCGGCGACGGCGACGGCGCTATGATCGATGCCGGTGAACAGTCCGGCAGCGGTAATCTCGGCGGCCGGATTGAACGACAGTTCGAGCGGGTGCCCGTCGGGGTCCCGGAATTTGTACGCGGTCACCGAGCCGGTGCTCGGCGGCAGCAGCTGCGGCCCGCCAGTCGAGATCGGCTCGTGCGGAAACTTCGACAGCTGCGCGTACGCCGCCGCCATGTCCGACACCGCAACCGCGAAATGCTGGAACCACGGGTCATTGGCGGCGCGCGGCTTCGGGTAGGCCGCCCCTGGCGAGTGACCGGCCAGCAGATCGAGCCGCGTGGTCCCAAGCCGCAGCGTTGCCCGCTCGACGGCGCTCTCGCGGCCGATGCCGGAAGCCGCAAAGCCGAGTGCCTCGACATAGAACCGGCGTGCCGCATCGAGATCGCCGACGACCAGTTCGACCCGCTCGATCTGAACCATAGTGCCGCTCCCCGGTTGTCGGTCTACGGTAACCAACCCACGGCGGCGCGGGAAGGCGGCGGCGATGAAGCTCAACTGGCCACTGCTGGCGCTCGCCGTCGGCGCGTTCGGCATCGGCACCACCGAGTTCGCGCCGATGGGGCTGCTGCCGGTCATCGCCGGCGACCTTCACGTGTCGATCCCGACCGCCGGGCTCCTGGTCAGCGGCTATGCCCTCGGCGTCCTCGCAGGCGCACCGCTGCTGACGCTGACGACGACGCACCTGCCGCGCAAGACCGTCCTTGTCGGGCTGATGCTGCTGTTCACCATCGGCAACACGCTGTCGGCGGTGGCGCCGAGCTATGCGCTGCTGCTCGCCGCGCGCGTCGTCACCTCGCTGTGCCACGGCGCATTTTTCGGCATCGGCGCGGTTGTCGCCGGCAAGGTCGCCGAGCCCGGCAAGCAGGCGCAGGCGGTCGCGGGCATGTTCATGGGGCTGACGATCGCCAACATCGGCGGGGTGCCGCTGGCGACCTGGGTGGGCCAGGCGCTCGGCTGGCGCGCGGCGTTCGGCGGCATCGCCGCACTGGGCGTAGTCGCCATTATCGCCTTGCTGCTGGCGCTCCCGAAGGTGGCGGCCGACCAGCCGATCGACGCGCGGGCGGAGCTGCGTGTGCTGCGCCGACCCGCGGTGCTGCTGGCATTGCTCACCACCGTCCTCGGCTCGGCGGCGATGTTCACCGTCTTTACGTATATCGCGCCGATCCTGCAGACCGTGACGCGGGTTTCGGCCAACACCGTGACCGTCGCCCTCGTCGTCTACGGCATCGGGCTGACGATCGGTAACTGGCTCGGCGGGCGCTTCGCCGACAAGGCGTTGAACACGACGCTGGTCGTTGTCCTCGCCAGCCTGACCGGGTTGCTGCTGCTGTTCGCCTTTACCATGCGCTTCCCGGTGCCGGCGGTCGCGACGGTGTTCGCATGGGGCATCGCGACGTTCGCGCTGGTGCCGTCGCTGCAAGCCCGGGTCATGAGCCTGGCCAGCGCCGCGCCCAATCTGGTCTCGGCGATCAACATCGGCGCGTTCAACCTGGGCAACGCGATCGGCGCCGCAATCGGCGGCGGTGTGATCGCAGCCGGCGTCGGCTTTGGCTGGATCGCGGTTGCCGCGGCTGCGATGGCGCTGAGCGGGTTGGGGGTCGTGCTGCTATCGAACCGTGCAGCGGCGACGCAGGCCGGCAGCAACCCGACGCCGCGTCCCGTCAAGCCTGCCCGAACACAAACGTCCTAGACATTCCGCCACCCCGATGCTACCCGCACCATCCGCGCCGACGAGCGCCGCGGACGCATAGCTCAGTTGGTAGAGCAGCTGACTCTTAATCAGCGGGTCCCTGGTTCGAACCCAGGTGCGTCCACCATTATCGACAAGCTGAACGCGCAACGCGGCACGGCCGGTATCGCGGCGAAACTCAGTAAGCTCTGAACCGCGCGCGGCAGCCGCGATCGACCCACAGGACGCCGCGGCCCACGCCCCATGTCTGGCCCTCGATACAGTTGCCGCCGAGAATTTCGACGATTTGAGCGCTCCGTGCCGGGCCGACCGGGCAACTCGCCGGCTGATACTGCCACGACTGACAGGTCACGTCGATCGGCTGCCCGCCGGGGTAGCCACCACCCGCGCCGGGATAGCCGCCGCCGGGCGAAGGATAACTGCCGCCCGGGCCGGGGTAGCCGCCGCCGAAGCTGGCGAAGACTGCGCGGCAACCACCATCGACCCAGACGCCGCCGCGGTCGGAGCCCCACGTGCGGCCTTCGACGCAATTGCCCGCGATGACCTGCACGAGCTGCACCCGGCCGCGGCCGCCCAAGGAACAGCGTGCCGGCCGGTACTGCCACGACTCGCAGCGGGTCTGCTGCCAGGCACCGGGATAGCCGTCATCGCGATGACCCCGGTCGTCGCGGTCGCCATAGCTGAAACCCTGTGCCGCGAGGGCGATCGGAGCGAGTAACATCGCGCCCGCTACGGCGAGCGTCATCATCCGATGCGTCATGCGTCGTCTCCCAAGGCTGGACGATAATACTATGTCTCGCAACGTCGTACAATCACCCCAGCCTGACGCCCGTCGCGCCCGCGGTTTCCTGAATGAATTGCCACGCGACCCGCCCCGAGCGGTTGCCGCGCGCGAGGGCCCACGCCACCGCTTGCGCCTCGTCGACCGCGAGGCCGTGCGCGGCGGCATAGCCGTGCACCATCGCCAGATAGGTCGCCTGATCGCAGTTATGAAATCCCAGGCTGAGCCCGAAGCGGTCGGCGAGCGCCAGCCGGTCGTCGAGCAGGTCGCGCGCGTTGATCGCCGCCGCTGCTTCGGCATTGGCATGTTCGCGCGCGATCAGGTGGCGGCGGTTCGAGGTGACGACGATACGCACCGTCTCGGGCCTTGCCTCGATGCCGCCGTCGAGCACCGAGCGCAGCGCCTTGTACTGATGCTCGTCGGCCTCGAACGACAGGTCGTCGGCGAAGATCAGGAAGCGCCGGTCGACGCCGGCCAACTGCCGAAACAGCGCCGGCAGCGAGCCGATGTCGTCGCGCGCCACCTGCACCAGCCCGAGTCCGGTGTCGGCCAGCACGCGGTGCACGCTCCTCACCAGCGAGCTCTTGCCCATGCCGCGCGAGCCCCACAGCAGGACGTCGTGCGCCGGCAAACCGTCGGCGTGGCGCGTCGTGTTGGCGAGCAGCGCGGCCTTTTGGACGTCGACGCCGACGAAGCGCGCCAGCGGCTGTGCTGCGGGCGCGGCGACGGCGCGCAGGCGGCCGCTGTCCCAGACGAAGCTGTCGCCGAGCAGCGGGTTCGCGGGCACCGGCGCGGGCGGCGCGAGACGGTCGAGCGCGTCGGCGATGCGGGCGAGGGAAGCTGGGTCCATAACTGGCGGATAGGGCGGACGGTGGCTGCAAACAATCCTCCCCGCCTTCGGGGAGGTGGCGCGCCCTTCGCGCGACGGAGGGGCGGGGTGACCGGGCTGCAATCGTTCATCGGTGCGACAGCACAGTATCGGCCCGGTCGTACCGCCCCACCACCGCGGAGACGCGGTCCCCCTCCCCGAAGGCGGGGAGGATCAAGCGCCCCCATTTGCGCGACGCGACCGATCCTATATAGAGCGCTGACCCTCGCGAAACGGACCCCTCGCTCATGTTCTCTTCCCCGGCCTTTGCCCAGACGGCGGCGGCCACCGGATTCGGCGGTTCGGCTTTGATGCAGTTCGTGCCGCTGGTCGCGATCTTCGGCATCTTCTATTTCCTGATGATCCGCCCGCAGCAGCGTCGCGCCAAGGAGCACCGCGCCATGCTCGACGCGGTCAAGAAGGGCGACGAGGTCGTCACCGGCGGCGGCATCATCGGGCGGGTATCGCGGGTCCAGGACAATGATATCGAGGTCGAGGTCGCGCCGACGGTCAAGCTGCGCGTCGTCAAGGGCACGCTGATGGAGATCCGCACCAAGCCGCTGCCGTCCGCCGCCAACGACGCGCGGAGCTGAGGCTCGCCCATGCTCGGGTTTCCGAACTGGAAGATCTGGACGATCCTCGCGACGCTGGCGCTGGGCCTGCTGTTCGCGCTGCCGAACTTCGTCCCCGACCGGGTGCTGAGCCAGATGCCCGGCTTCGTGCCGACGCATCAGCTCAATCTCGGCCTCGACCTGCGCGGCGGCAGCCACATCCTGCTCGAAGCCGCGACCGACGACGTCCGCAAGCAAAAGCTTGACGGTCTCGAGGAGACGGTGCGCTCCGAACTCCACGATGCCGACGGCGGCGCGGTCCCGTTCTCCGATCTCGGCATTGCGAACGGCCATGTCGCGTTCACCGTCACCGATCTGTCGGCGCTCGACCGTGCCGTCGAGACGCTGCGCAAGGTGACGCGCCCGGTCGGCAACCTGACCGGCCAGCGCGACGTCGAGGTTGCGGTCGTCGACGGCAACCGGGTCACGCTGACCCCGACCGATGCCGGTATCGCCAGCTCGACCGACAGCGCGATGAAGCAGGCGGTCGAGGTCATCCGGCGCCGCATCGACGAGCTCGGCACGCGCGAGCCGACGATCGTCCGCCAGGGCGACAACCGCATCGTCGTCCAGGTCCCCGGCCTGCAGGACCCGAGCCAGCTCAAGGCGCTGCTCGGCAAGACCGCCAAGCTCGAGTTCAAGCTCGTCGATCTCGACGCCGATCCGGCGGTCATCGCGCAGGGCCGTGCGCCCGCGGGCGATCAGCTACTGGCGTACGCGGACCAGGCCGGCGCGGTGGCGGTCAAGCGGCGCGCCATGATCACCGGCGACCAGCTCGTCGACGCGCAAGTCTCGAACGACGACAATGGCAGCCCGGCGGTGTCGTTCCGCTTCGACAGCGCCGGCGGACGGCGCTTCGCCAAGGCGACGCAGGAGAATATCGGCAAGCCGTTCGCGATCATTCTCGACAACAAGGTGATCTCGGCCCCACGCATCAACGGCGCGATCCTCGGCGGCTCGGGCATCATCACCGGCAACTACACGACCGAAAGCGCCAACAACTTCGCCATCCTGCTGCGTTCGGGCAAGCTGCCGGTCGAGCTCAAGGTCATCGAGGAGCGCACCGTCGGGCCCGACCTCGGCGCCGACTCGATCCGCGCGGGAACACTTGCAGCGGTGGTCGCGACGCTCGCGGTGGCAATACTGATGATCGCCACCTACGGGCGCTTCGGGGTCTATTCGGTGCTCGCGCTGATCCTGAACATTTTCATGATCTTGGGGATCATGTCGGTGCTGGGCGCGACGCTGACGCTGCCGGGCATCGCGGGCCTCGTGCTGACCATCGGCGCGGCGGTCGACGCCAATGTGCTGATCAACGAACGTATCCGCGAGGAGCAGCGCAAGGGTCGCGGCGTCATCGCCTCGGTCGAGGTCGGCTACCGCGACGCGACGCGGACGATCTGGGACGCCAATTCGCTTAACATCATCGTCGCGGTGATCATGTTCGCGTTCGGCTCGGGGCCGATCAAGGGCTTTGCCGTCGTGCTGTCGATCGGCATCGCGACGAGCGTCTTCACCGCGGTGACGGTGACCCGCCTGATGGTCTCGCGCTGGCTGCAGGCGAGCCGGCCGGGCGTGCTCGCGATATGATGGACAATGCAGTTTATCGTGCAGGATTTGCAACTAGTCGACGTGCTGCTAGACAGCTTGTTGGACATGGTCATTTCCTTCTAAACGGTCTTCGTGTAGATATTCCATCAATTCGATTAAAAGTTGGTGACGAAAT
>JANOOK010000024.1:0-71909 GCA_031421275.1 Sphingomonadaceae bacterium | reverse complement strand
TTAGGCTTGTCGAGCGATTTGTACCAGCGGCGCAGGCGCGGATGGGTCGGATCGGGACTATAACGGCGGCTAACCAAGCCGCTGACGACAAGAGCCCCGACAACCATAGCTATCGCTGTGTTCCGGTCGAAGCCGGCGCTGTCTGTCATCTGCTTCATCGCTCTTGAACGCACATCGGGATCATCCGCTCCCGACATGATAGGATTCTGACAAGCGTTACCGATCCTGCGACGGCCAGACTGTCAGCCTGGTGCCGGCCACCGATCGTGTGGCGCATTTCTACTTTACCCCACCACCGAAACTGATCGGTATTCGCAGGGTCGTGCGGACGTCAGCCGCGTCGCGGGTGGCACCGATCTCGACGTTCCAGTTGATCGTCGTCGACGGCGATGTCCGATAGCTGACGCCGAACAGGAACCGCCCGACCTGGAGATCGCGAAGCGTCGTATCGAACGGCGTCGAGGTCGTCGCGCCGGTGATAGCATTCAGGGAGACACTACGACCGATGGTGCGCGTTCCGAAGGACCAGGTATGCGCATAGCCGAGACTGAGCGCGAGACGCGGATTCAGCGAGATTCCGATGCCGCCGCTGCCCTGCAACGCGTCGCCGGGTTTGACGTGATCGATCAGCGCGTTCTGGTTGATGGCGACCCCGTTGAAGCCGCGCCCGAAATTGCGGGTGTAGCCGAGCGTTCCGAACAGCACGGCGGGATCGGACGGCAGCAGCGCCGTCAGCGTCGGTGTCACGCCCCAGAAGCCCGCGCCGGTGGCCGACTCGAGCGCGACGCCGGTGCCGTTATCGCGCCGCACCAGGAACGGGTTGGTGCCGGTCGGCGCGACCGCCTGGACGCCCGCGATCAGATAGGGAAAGCCGCTGCGCCCGTTCGTCAGCTGATATCGCGCGCCGAACTCGATGTCGCCGAGATTGCGCCCCTTGGCGGGAAAGTTCGGCGCGTCGGCACGGCCATTCTGGTTCTGCTGCGTCGGTGCGAGAAGCGAAACGTCGTTGCGGTAGATGAACGGCACGCGGCTGTTGATTTCGAAGCGTGAGCTGACCCCGTAACGGATGCCAAGTGCGGCGGTCAGGATGTCCTGACGGCTCTCGTTGATGTCGAAGACGCCGATGGCGACCGCGGGCGGCACCTCGATGCCGCGGAAGATGACCCGGTTACGGTCGGCGTGAGCGTATTCGAGCGATGGCTCGATGGTGATCTGGCCGCGGCGGGTAACGATACCGCCCTGATCCGATATCACCGCGACCTCGACCGTACGCTCGCGTTCGGTCGGCGCGGCCGCGGTGCCGACCTGCGCCGGCACGGCAGGCGTTCCAGCGGCCGGCGAGCCCGCGCGCGCGACATCGCTTGGCGATGCCGACGCGTTCGGGACATCGCCCGCCAGCGGCGGCGGCGGCGGAATCTGCTCGGCGATCCCCATACCGCGCATCTTCGCCAGCAGCCGGTCGTCGAGCTGGCGCAAATGTTCCTGCTGCGCCTCGAGCTGGCGGCGTTCGGCAGCGATTTCGGCCCGCAAGGCTTGCAGCTCGGGATCGACCGCCTGTGTTTGCGCCGCATAGACCGCGCCTCCGCTCGCCAACGGACAACAAAATGCCAGCCCGGCTAGCGCTAGTGCTGCGCGCCACATGTGGTGATCCCCCCGGTTGTTGGTCAGAAACGCGAACGGTCGGCAACGGCTTGGGCGGCGTGCTCGATCGACGAGGTCAGCCCCGAGGGGAAGATGGCACCACGTACGTCGATGCCGACGAAAGTTGCGGTGTCGATCGCGCGATTATTGGCGCTGTTAGCGATAATCGCGCCGGTTGCCTGGCCGATCGCCTGCTGGATCACCAGGTCGGGACCGGTAAGCTCGGCGATATTACCGGTCGCCGTGCCGAGCAGGCGCACGGTGCCGAAGGCAGTGGCCACACCCGGGCCGCCAACGCTGACCGGCAGCGGTGCCATGGTCGGCACCGGCGCATTAGCCCCAGCCCCGCTGCCGACCTTGACTGCATTGAACGTCGCTGCGGGCCACAGGACCACGGTGGTGCCGATGGCGTTACGATCATATTGGATGGTTGGCGACGTGGCCGCCGCCGCAGTCGCGCTGCCGGACGCCGTCGCACCCGCCCAGGGACCGCCGGCGTAAACCTGGATGCCGGGCGTCTCGGTGGAAAATTGCGTCCGTAGCGCGAGCACGCCGTCGACGCGCGTCTCGATCGCGATGCCGATGGCGATGTTCAGCCCACCCGGCAGCGCGATACCGCCTCGCATCGTTTGCAGCGCCGCATCGGAAACCTTCGCCGCGCCGCCGAACATCGGGCCGGCACCGGTCGATGTCGTGACAAGTGCCGCTACCGTGGCGACAAGCAAGGTCGACTTCATAAGTCCCCCAGTACCGGACGCGTCAGTGCCAGCGCTGCTTGACCGACCGGCTCCATGGTTAACGTAATCCTACCACCGGGGGCAAGTGCCAGTTCCGACGGTGCTGCAAAGGTTGCCTGGACGCGCGGGCTGTCGTCGTTGATGACGAATAGAATGCCGTTCCAGCTCTTGACGAACTCGGCCTCGGTCATCCGGCGCAACCCGGTGGCGGGGTCGCCTAGCAAGATGCTGCCGTGGTCGATGCCCTTGACGACGACGAAATGCTTATAGCCGCTGACGTTGATCAGCGCGATGCCGGGCAGGCGGGCTTTGGCGATCTGCGATACCGTTACTTGATAGCCGTCGGCGGCCATCTGTTGCGCGCCGAGGTAGCGCTTCATGTCGAGCAGCGAAAAGCCGAGCTTGCGGATCATCGCCTGATCACCGCCCCGCCACATGCCGATAAAAGTCGACGGCTCGTCGACCTGCTTGCCGTAATGATAGCGCAGCAGCGTCGCCAGCGCCGCCGAGCCACAGCTGAAGTCATACTGCTGGCGGACGACGGTAGTAAACCGCCGCTCGAGCATCGAATGCACCGGCAGCCCGGTGTCGAGATTGCCGATCGCCAGCCGGCTGGTCCCGCTCGGCGTCGCCGCCGCGCAGGCTCCCAGCACGGCAGCGACCATCAAAGGCGCGAACCTACGGATGAATCGCGACATTGACGTTGAGCGAAGCATTGATCGCGACATTGTTGCCGGTGTTGGCGTTGATCACCGCAAGGCCGTTCAGGCTTTGAAAGGCGTTGCCGTCGATCGTGATGACGCCGGTGGTCGAATTGCCGACGACCTGATTGCCATTCACCGTAGCGGTGTTGGTGGCCAGCACGCCCTGGGTGTTATCACCCTTGCCGGTGACCGTCCCGAGCGTCTTGTCTGCTACCGGCGCCTTGTCGAACGGGCTTGCGGCGAGCGCGGGCGCGGCTGCCAGCGCAAGCACGAAGAGTGTTGAAACTAGCTTCATAGCCGGCTCCCTGAGATGCCGGGGCGGACGCATGGCCCGCCCCGGCGAGGTTCAGCTCAGCGCGGACCGCCGATATTCATCGTGCCGGTCGAGACCGAGACGTTGACCGCCGCGTTCTGCGACGCGCCGACGCCGGTGTTCATGTTCAGACCCTGCAGACCCGCAAAGTTCTGGAACGCCGAACCCGACACGCTCAGGCTGTTGTTGACACTGTCGCCGCCGGCACCCGCGCCCCCGGTGGCACCACCACCTGCACCGCCGCTCCCGAGACCGCCGCCGCCGCCGCTCGCCGCCGCCGAACCGCCCGCGCCGCCCGGAACCGTGTACGACACGGTGTTGCCGGTGACGTAGCCGGCGAGGCTGGCAGTCGAGACTACCGCGCCGCCGCCGAACTGGTTGTTGACTGCCGAGCTGCCCGGAGCTGTGACCGACGAGGAGCCGGTCTGCGTGACGGAACTGTCGACGTATGAAGCCGAACCGCCGTTGGCGTTCGAGCCGCGGCCAGTGTTGGTGTTAGCCTGATTGACCGAGTTGTTGGCTCGGTTCGAGTTGTCGTTGTTCGAGTTGTTCGTCGAGTTGTTCGATTGATCTCGGCTATCGTTGTACGAGCCGTTGGTCGAGTTGTTCGCGCGATTCGACTGGTCACGGCTGTCGTTATACGAACCGTTGGTCGAGTTGTTCGCGCGGTTCGACATGTCACGGCTGTCGGTGGCGTTGCCGCGGTTCGCCGCGACCGAGCCGCCGGTGACGCGCTCGCTATTGTCGCTGTTGTCGGTCGACATGTTGCGGCTGTCGGTGGCGTTGCCGCGGTTGGCCGCGACCGAGCCTCCCGTGACGCGCTCGCTGGCGTCGGTCGTCGACATGTTGCGGCTGTCGGTGGCGTTGCCGCGGTTCGCCGCGACCGAGCCGCCCGTCGCAGCGTTACGATCGCTGTTGTCGGTGCTGGTCGTTGTCGTGCGCTGCGACCGGTCGCTGTTATCCGTACTCGTCGTGCGCTGCGAATTGTCGGTGGTGTTGGTCGTTGTATTGCGGGAGTTGTTCGCCATATTTCGGTTATCGGTCGAAGTCGTGCGCTGCGAATTGTCGGTCGTGTTGGTCGCAGTGCCGTCGTTGTTCGCCGCAACCGCACCCGCGGAAGCGCTGCTCCGATCGCTATTGTCCTGCGCGTTGTTCGAATTGTCGGTCATCGTCGTGGTCGTCGTGGACATGTCGCGGCTGTCGGTTGCGCGACCGCCATTGTTGGCCGAATTCTGCGCGCCGGTCGCGGTGCTGCTGTTGTTGGCATTGCTGGTGTTGGTCGAGTTGTTGTTCAAATCGTTGTTCAACGAACTCGTTACCGGAATGCTGTTTTGCGAATTGGAGTTATACGACGATGTCGTCGTATCCGACGGGGTCGGTGCCGCAAGCGAGGCCGTCGCGAACACAGCCATCGAGGCGGTCAGCAGTAAAGTCGTCTTCATCGGTGATCCTCTGTTTTCGAGATCCCGTCACAATGCCCTTGTGACCGGTACCCGTCCGGGAGATCGGGCGCTGAATAGTTAACGGAATGAAAGGAAGTTTGCCGCGTCCAAATGGATATGATTTGACCCTCAATTAGAGGAGGATCGTTACACTGCCGTCGGTACGGTACCGTCTCGTAAGCGGACGAGGCTCGACAGCAGAACCTGCACCAGCGCTGCCTGACGGTTGGTCCCCGATTTTACGAACGCCTGTTTCAAATAGGTGCGGGCGGTCGGCATCTGGATGCGCAATGCCGTGGCCGCTTCGGCAAGGCTCGCTCCGCCTGCTAGCAACTGGGCCAATCGAGCCTCGGCGCCGGTAAAGCCGAACAACGTGCAGGCTGCGGTGATCGCCGAGTTGTGATTGCGGTCAGGCTCGATGATTTGCAGGACGATGGCGGTCTCGCCGGGGCCGGGATCAGCAGCGACGCGGAGGACCGCAACGACCAAAGGCCGACGGCGTCTGCGGCGTATGGTCAGCACTGGCGCACGCGCGACTTCGATAGGACCGAGTAGTGTATGACCGATCACCGAATGCAGGCGGACCGCATCTTCGAGCATCGCGCAGGACAGTGTCTCGCCGATGGCTACCATTCCATCGCCGGACATCAACAAGTGCCGCGCAGTGTCATTAATTCCAAGGGTACGCCCGTCGCGGTCGAGCATGATCAACGCCAGTCCGACTTGATCGAGCGCACTTTGCAGACCGCTCCGGTGCTGCTCGCCACCGCGCAGCCGGTACCAGATCGCGACGTAGTCTGCTACCCAATCGGTATAGTGCCGCAAGCTTCGCTCGTCCTCGGCGTTAAACAAGCAGCGACGGACAGCGATAATGACAATGGTTGCTTGAATTCCTGCGGGAATCCGCACCGACAGCGCACTGACATTCCGTTCGTCAGGTCGCGCGGCTGCGATCTTGAGTGCTGCTCTCGAAATATCCAGCGGAGCTCGCAGCGCCCCACAATGATTACCGGCGCAATCGGTATGTAACAAGCGCGCGATGCAGGCTGAAAAGTCGATCTGAAAACTATCGCCAACGCTGCCGACGGTGGAATGATGGCCATTCGGGCTGACGCTCAACGCAACGACATACTCGCACTCAAGCAGAATCTTAAGTCTTTGTAGCAACGGGTCGAGGTCCGTCGTGCGCGGCACGTTGGTAAGCCTCACATCCGACCGGGATTTGGATGCGACAGGCCATTGGTGGCTTATAATCATCATCGACCCCTTGGATCGCACCGTAGACCGGTACGCTTTCTAATTTCCGTCTACATCGTCGCGACTATATCAATGAGTTCGACCTTCACTCAGCGGCCCGAGCATGTGCGCTATTTACGTTGCAGTTTAACTCCAAGTTGAGATTGTTATACATACGAACTGAACCGGCAATCTCACTTATGTTAGCACAACTTCAGTTCTCATCGACGTTTATGTCGCGGCTGCCCACAGCTTAGCGCGAGCCGCACGGTACCTGCGGCGGCCAGATTTCATCTGGCACATGTTACAACTTCGACCACCACCCGTCCGAACCGCGTGTCCGGTAAGTACATGCGCCTACCGCCTCGACCCGCTTTTCAAGCGCGTCATCCGGTTCACACCGTTATCGCCATGCCCCGATAGATGCGTGCACGGTAGCGCGAGTCCTCCGCGTCCGGCAGCGGCGCACCGACGAGCAGCACCGCCCGAGCGAAGCGCTTCACTTCCTCGAGGTGTTCGTCGAGATCGCGCGGCTCTTCCGAACGGACGCGGCGCGTCAGGTTGATCTGGTTCACCGGCACATCGTGGATCAGCCGCTCGTTCTCGACAGCAAGCGTGGCGGTAAATGAATGCAGTGTCGTCTTGATGAAATTGGCGAGTGCGAAGGCGGGACTCTTGTCGCCCATCGGAACGTCGGGCGAAACGAGTACCAGCTGGCAATCGTCATACATCGAGGCCTTGCGCGCGACGCGGAAATGCACCGTCAGATTGTCCGCGATCAGCTGCCGGAACTCTTCGGGCGTTAGCGGCTCGCCGGTATCAAACAACCGGGTCGGCAACGGCTCGAGCGGCGTCGAGACAACCGTCGTCGGCCGGCCCCAGTCCGCGAGCGCGACATCCATCGCGGATTCGACGTCGTTGTTCAACAGGATCGACTCCAGCGGCGCGTTGGCAATATCCGACAATGCGTCGTGCAGCGCGGCAAAGCTCGCCTCGGTCTTGGTGAACAGGACAACGCGCCGGACATGACACTCGGTGATGAGTTGGCGCGCTGTTTCAGCCAGATAGTCCACAAGATGTTCGCCGATCAGCCAGACCGTGCGGCCGCGCATCTGGTCGAGACGTTCCTGTTTCGGACTGCCGAATAATTCTCGTTCCGTGGATGAACGCTCGACGCTGAGGCCGCCTGACGGCATGAATGTCTCGCCGCTGACCGCGCGATCGGCGAGGAAGAACACCGTCGCCTGCGCGACGTCGGTTTCGGTTGGCATCTTGCCGAGGAAAAGCTGCGATAGGACACCGTTGCCGACCTTTCTGGCTTCGGTGGCGATCCGGTCGGCCGGCAGGAACGGGACGTCCACAGGCGGTGTCTTCAGCAGCCAGCTCGCATTCGCCTCCGGGGTGTTGGGACGGGCAGCCCAGCCGGGCGCGTCGAGAAAATAGCCACCGTGGCGAAGCCGCGCCACCAGCCGGGCCGCGATTGCCGGCGTCATCAGAAACCGGTCCCAGCTGCAGATGCCATCCCCCTCGCGCGCACTGCTGAGCGCGAGGTCGCGTATCTCACGCGAATTGTTGGTATCGTGCGACATGCGGACGGTATCGTTGCCGGCCAACCGGGTCAGTAGCGCCTCGACCCGTGCCCCGCGCCTGAGCGACTTGACGACGGCGGCGTGAACGGCATTCAGGCGCTTGTTTTCGAGGATCAGCTTGCCGCGCCGTTCGAACAGGCCGGGCTTGCCGCCGACCCCCGCAAGCCGGTCGCCGTCGACCGGGCCGGGCGCGATCGCGTTCAGCTGCACCTCGGGGCCGAGATAGCGTGCCATCGATTCAACCATCGCCCGCTGACCCGATTTCGACGCGGCATAATCGGCGCGATTGGGATAGGCGACCGCAAGATATTTCTCGCCGCCGAAATAGGACGAGACGTTGAGCACATAGCCCGACCCCTGCGCTTTCATCAGCGGCACGGCGTGGTGCATCAGGACGTAATTCGAGATGAGGTTGGCATCGAGCGTGTAATTCCAGGCGTCGACGCTCATGTCGACGACCATGTCTTCGGCCCCGGCGACTCCGGCATTGTTGATCAGATAATCGATGCGGCCGAACGCTTTCACTGTCGCATCGACCACCGACTTCAACGAATCGAGGTTGCTGACGTCGATCCCGGCCATCGTCCGGACCCGGCGTTCGACGCCGGCAAAGCCGATGTCTTCGAGTTCGCTGACGATGCGGGCCCGAGCGACCGCAAGCTCGCTCTCGCGGCGCGCGACGATCATGACCTTGGCTCCAGCGAGCGCCAGCAACCGCGCGACCTGGCCGCCGATCCCGGCCGAACCGCCGGTAATGAGCGCGACCTTGCCGAGATGAAGTCCGGTGATATTCTCGCTGAAACCGGGCATCGCCTTGCGCGCGCCGGTCGCCTCGCCGATGCTCTTGGGAACATACAGCGTGATCTCGGCGATCTTGTTTTCCTTAAGCAGGATACGCGCCGCGTGCCCACCGGCGAAGCGGGTGTTTTCGGCCTCGGCGTTGCCGAAGCGGACGATCTGGTTGCCCCATTCGGCCTGCCGCCGCCGCCCGTGTGCGACGTCGATCTCGGATTCGTCGCGCCAGATCCGGACCAGCTGTTCGATCGCCGCGCGCAGGACATTGGCATAGACATCGCCCTTGCCGTCGCTGGCGTTCGAAAGAAACACGAACCGCGGCGCCTGAAGCAGTGTGTCGTGGTCCTTCCAATAGCGGCTTAGGGTTCGCGACAGCGCGATTGCACCAACCAGTTCAACATCGAGAAAGGCGGTGATATCATCGTCGCTGGCGTCGATCAGCGCGCCGTTGAAGTCGCCAGGCGCACGAACCGGCATGAAGAGCGCGCCGGTGATCGGCGAATTATGCTCGCTATAGGCAGCCAGCGCTGCTTCCATCGCGGCGGGCTCGGTCCGGTTGAAACGCACGATGTTCAGCCGGTCACCGATGGCTTCCGCCTTCGCGCGGGCCAGAGCGATGGCAACATCGGCCTGGCGCGAGAGGCCGAGCAAGACACTGGCCCCGCAGGCAATCTGGATCCGCGCGATCTCCAGCGCCTCCTCCCAGCCATCGCCCGCCGCAATCAGCACGGCGAGCCCGGCCCCGTCCATCGAGCGCATCGTCGGCCGCGACAAATATGTCGAGCGCGCCTCCTTGCGCACGGTCATGCCGTGCGTCACCTCGAAATCATGGCCGGTATAGGCGGCCGCCTCGTCGCTTGCGAGGAAGACGCAGGTGGCGGCAACGTCATCGGGGGTGGGAAAAGTCTTGGCGCGGGGCGCGCCGTCCGTGCTGCGTTCGAGCGCCATCATCCCGAAAAACTGGTTGGCGGTCGTGCCCGCATCATCGCCGCGCATCTTGTCCATCGTCGCGAAGGCGGTCCGGATTCGCTCGCTGGCGATTGGTCCGGGGAAGACGAGGTTCACGCGGATGCCGCGTGGTCCCAGTTCGAGCGACAGCTCACGCGACCACGCGTTCATCGCCGCCTTCGGCACGGCATAGGCGGCCCGGGCATAATAAAGCGTCCGCGAAAAAATCGTCGAGACATTGATGATGGATCCGCCCTCGCCCATCGCCGGAACGGCCGCACGCGTCAGATTCCAGGCGACAGCAAGGATGTTGCGCACCGCGTCGCCGACGGTCTCGACGTCGGTCGCACCCTGTTTCTGCAGAGCATCGAGTTCGTTCGCGTCGAGAGGGAGTTGCTCGAGAGGCTGCTTCGGGCCCGCCGACCCGGCGTTGTTGACGAGCACGTCAATGCGCCCGAAACGCGCGACGACGTCCGCGATACCGTCGCGCACCGATTGGGGATCAGCACCGTCGAGCACGACCGTCGCTAGTTGAGACTCTCCTGCGCCGGTCTCGCTGCGGATCACGTCGGCTGCCGCTTCGAGCCGGCCGGCGGTACGACCCGTCATGACGACTGTCGCACCTTCGGCGAGATAACGCCGGACGATATACCCGCCGAGATTGCCCGCCGCGCCCGTCACGACCGCGATCTTCCCCGTGAGGCGGCCGGTAGCGGCCGTCGCCGGGCGGTCGTCCATCACTGCCTTCGCCATCGTCTGCTCCCTGGCTAATTCTGTAGTGCCGACCATGCCTCGAGCAAAGCCGCGCGGCTGCGTAGACCCGATGCCGGCAGCGCATGGTTGAGCACATAAGTCGCGCCCGCATGCCGGTTTTCCCACATCGCCTGATGCGCCTGCGGCAGGTCGTTCCACGGCACGACCTCGGGTTCGGTAACTTCGAGCAGCCCGGCCGCGATCATATCGTTCATCCGCGCCACTTCGAATGCGTTGCAGAGGTGGGTGCCGAGGATCGACGCCGTCGGCATCAGGATACGCCGCTGGCGCGTCCACACTTGCGGCGCGTAAAAGGTAAATCGGCATCCGCTCAGGTCTTCGCAGAACACGACGCGACCGGTGTACGGTTTGACGAGCGACGTCGAGACCCCGAGCATGTCCTGTGCAGCGCGTTCGAAGACCAGGTCGGGCGCGCCGCGCGGATTGCCGGGAGAGCGGAGAAGCTTGCCGACCGCCGACCCGAACGGCTTCAGCACCCGGTCCTGATAGTCGCGGACCGCGCTTTTAAACGCCTCGATGTCCGTCTTGGCATCGGGCAAGCGCGGCATCGTATCGGGCCACAGGAAGTTTGCACCTTCACGCCGCGCGATGCTTTCGAGGCTGACGATCCCGGCGATCGCTTCCTCCAGCCCGAGTGACTGGAGGAATTCGCGCTGCCCGTCGGTGGTAGTCGCGACGACGCTGCGCGTGTTGAACTGGCGGGCAGCCTCGATGATCTCGAGTCCGGTCTCGTCGAGCAATTCGGTCGAGCGCGGCCCGTAATAAAGCAGCACCGCCTCGCCGCCGCGCGCGCCCGCTTTCCGCAACATCGCTTTGGCATCTGCCTTGCCGGGTTTGCCCATGAAGCTGAAGTGATAGCCTGACGAAGCACCGTAGAACGCCAGCGTGCCGCCGTCGGCAAGCAGCTGAAAGCTGCGCGGAAAAGCGGTCTCGCCGGCGTGGCTTACCACGTAGTCGGCAAGCTGGCCGTCGTTCAGCCGCTGGTATTCGGCGACGAGCGGCGCGCCTGCCACCTCCCACGCCCGCGCCGCCGCCGGGTTTTCGGGTACCGTCGTGAACAGGCTGGCAAGGTGCGGGTCCTTGCGGTCGATCGCGCCCGCCGCCCCCTCGGTCGCGATGGCTTTCGCGCGCGCGGGGCTCGACACGAGGCCGGTCACGCGCAACCCGGTTCGCACTGCGCTGCGCAGCGCATCGAGCCCGGTTCCGGTCGCCGCACCTTCGACGAAGAGCGTCCGGCCGGGCGCGATCTGCAACGTCGTGAACAGACAGCGCGATACTGTCCCGAGATTGAGGATATAACTCCCCGCCTGTTCGAGCGTCAGGTCGGGCGGCACGACGTGCATCTGGGGCGCCTGCACGGTCAGAAACTGGGCGTGGCTGCCCGTTTCGGTCTCGTAGCCCTGGATTGCGAAGCCGGCATACATCGGATCGTCGCCGACCAGCGGAGAAAGCAGATCGTTCGTGCCCGAATAAACTGTGACCATGTCGCCGACCTTGACGCGCCCCTCGGCGCGGGTCTCGCTCCCGAGAGCGGCGACCAGCGCGACGCCGCCCGACCCGGTGATCTGGACGTCCTCTTCATGCGCGTCGAACGGCGACACGGGGATCCCGGTCAGCGCCCAGATATCGTTGAAGTTGACCTCCGACGTCAGCATGTAGAGTAGCGCCTCGTTCGGTGCCGGCGCGGGAACCGCGACGATGAGCTCGCGCTCATGGCTGGCGGGCGGCCCAAAGCGCGGACTGCCGGTGTCGGGATCGCGGGCGATGCCGAACGCATACTGCCATGCCGGGACCGGAGTAACACCCGGGTAGAATGGCGCGCCGACGGGCAACAGGTCGCCATCGCCTTCGAGCTGTCGCCGACGGCCTTCGTGCTCCCCGTCGATCCAGATGCCGTCACGCCGTACGGGCAGCGGCGGGCTGGTCTTGTCGAGGAACTGACGAATGCCCGTCTTGCCGCCATCCGGATCGACGACGGCTTCGGCGAACAGCGCCGCTTCGCGCGCCAGTCCGGCGGCAATGCCTTGCGTCAGGCCGGTCCGCACGGCTTCGACGGCGCGTTCGCCAGCCCGGGTGCGGCCCGCCCAATCAAGCTGGCGCAGGATGCGCTGAATGAAATCGTCGGCGAGGACAGCGTCGAGGTCGACGGGCAGCGGGTCCGCCCAGCGGGCAGTCACCGCCTCGCGCGCCAAAAATGCCGCTCCGAGCGGGCTGGCTGCGCCGTCCTTCACGTAGGCCCGCACCGCCATATACGCCTGTGACATCACATCGGTTGTGCCGTCGACAAGCACATCGACCAGGCCGATCGCGCTAGCCGCGATGCCATCGATCGATCGTCCGCCGAGGATCAGCTCGAGGGCATCCCGCAAGCCTTCTTCGCCGCGTGCCTCGTGAAGCAGGCGCGGCAGCCGCTGCGTGCCGCCATAGCCGGGCAACAGGCGCAGGCGAATCT
The DNA here is from genome assembly GCA_031421275.1 of Sphingomonadaceae bacterium. GTDB lineage: Bacteria > Pseudomonadota > Alphaproteobacteria > Sphingomonadales > Sphingomonadaceae > Polymorphobacter_B. The sequence continues at coordinate 59,278 of JANOOK010000024.1, read as the reverse complement.
CGGGCTGCCCGAAGCGGGCAAAGCGCTCGGCAATCCGGTAGTGACACGCCAGCGCGAATTCCATGCCGCCGCCAAGCGCGACGCCCTGGACCGCGGCGATACAAGGTTTGCCCATCGCTTCGATCCGCGCGAATGCGAGCTGCGCGTTGTTCGGCAACACGAGAGCTTCATCGACGGTATGTATTTCCTCGAGCAGCTGGCGGATATCGGCCCCCGCGACAAACGAGGCGGTACCTTCGCCGGTGAAGACGACCGCGACGACATCGTCCTTCCGCGCCAGATGATCGACGACGATCACCAGTTCGTCGATGGCGCGTTCGTTGAGCGCGTTGACCGGCGGGTTCGTAATGGTGACCGTCGCGACACGCTTGCCGGGCACCACGACGTTGTACTGGATCAGGAAGTAACGGTAGCGCTCGAACAGCAACTGGTCTTCCGCCAGCCGCTGCTTGCGCTGCCAGTCGTCGATCGCGGTCTTCAGCTCCGTCAGGCTTTCGGGGTTGCGGAGTGTCGTCACGTCTCCAGTGTCAGTGCCCTCGACGAGCGCGCGCACCATCCGCCGCATGTATTTGCCGCTGCGCGTTTCGGGAAACTGCGATACCTCGATGAAGTCGGCGGGAACCGCGACCGCGCCTTTTTCGGTGCGGACCAGATCGAACAGGCGGCGGCGGTCTTCGTGGGTCAGCTTGCGGCCGGCGACGGGCACGATGAAGGCGAGCGGCGTCAGTCCCTTTTCACGATGCGGTGCGCCGACCACGAGCACATTGCCGACCGGCGAGTCGGGATCGAGAATCTTGTCACGCAGCACCGCGCCCTCGATCTCCTCGGTCCCCATGCGGTGGCCCGACACATTGATGACGTCGTCGCTGCGCCCGTGAAGCGAGAACGAGCCATCGTCGTGACGGACGGCGAAATCCCCTTGCGTATAGCTCCAGGCCCCGCACCAGCGCGTCCAGTATGCGCTTATCCAGCGCGCCGCGTCGCCGCGCCAGCCGCCGACCACGCTGCCGTTTTCCACTCGGAAGTTGTCAGCGTCGCCCCAGACCGTTCGCGCCAGATAGGGATATGGCGCGGCAATGACGATCTCGCCTTTCTCGCCATTCTCGGCCCGGCGCCATGGCAGACCGTCCCCGCCCCTGCGCGCGAACGGCACATCGGAGCGAGCGGCACCCGAGTCCTCGACCCAGACGTCGCCGAAGATCCAAGGCAACGGATACACGCGCGCATCGGGACGCAGCGGAAAGTCCTTGTTGCCATAGAAGTGCGTCCAGGCGATGCCGCCGTGCTCGGTCGCCCAATAGCTGTTGATGTAGTGCGGGACGACATGCGCCATGCCGAATGCCTGTACCGGCGGCGATGTTGGCTCGGCGCAGAACGTCGCGACGCGCAAGCTCGACATGTCGTAGCGCTCGATGTCGGCAAGGTTCGACGGGTCCGCCATCACTGACTTCAGGAATGTGACCCCCGCCTTGAAGATCGTCACGCGGTGCCGCTCGATCATCGAGGCGAAACGCCCGGCATGCGGGAAAACCGGCGATCCTTCGGATATTACCGAGGTTACCCGTGTCGTCAGCGCGGCGGAAATAAGATAGCTCTGCCCGGTAATCCACCCGGGATCGGCGACGACGTAGATGACGTCGCCGGGCCGGGCGTCGAACGCGACTTTCATCGTGTGCGCAATCCCCGCCGTATAGCCGCCGTGGACATGGACGATGCCCTTGGGCTTGCCGGTCGACCCCGAGGTGTAAATGAAGAACATGGGATAGTCGGCATCGACGGGTACCGGCCGGGACGATGCCCAGATCGCGCGGACGAAATCGCGATCGGGAAGCGCGAGCAGGTGTTGCTCGGTCTCCACCGGAAACCCGGCGTCGCGCGCGGCTGCGTGTTGCTTGCCGCGCGCGACGGCGGTGAGGTCGTGCGACCACCGATCACGTTCGGGACGCCAGACGATATCGGGTTGCCCGGTATGGCGCACCACTACGACCGTCTCGACGCGCGGCGGCAGGGTAACCAATGCCGAAGCGATGGCAATCCGCACGCGGGCGGCTTCGCTTGGGTCGATGCGCCCGTCCCTGCCGAGCATGACGAGCGCGCGACCGACCCCGCGCATGATGTCCGACCGTTCGACCGTAACCTCGCCAGCCAGCGTTTCGGCAACCGTCCGCCGGACCAGCGCGGCGTCGGCTTCGGCAATCGCCAAGTCGGTGCCGGCGAGCACGGCGAGCGCGACCGCGACCGGCACGTAATTGTCGAGCGCCGGGTCGGTATAAGCGGTCTTGAAAGCAGCGACCTGGGCATTGCGATAGCTGCCGTCGGAGGTCACGATGACGCGCGCACCAGCGTCAGCGATGCGGTCAGACAGCGTCTTGTCGCTGAACCCGCCGAACACCGCGGTATAGACGATGCCCAGCCGCTTGGCCGCTTCGGTCCAGTAGATTTGTGGAACGATGCTCGGCATGTTGAGCGCGATGCGATCGCCGGCCTTCAGTCCGAGTGCTTCGAGCGCCAGCGCACACTTCGCGGTTTCGAGCAGCAGCTGTTTACGCGAGACTTTGAAGCAGTCGACGGGCGTACCGCGACCGTCATTGGCGGCCATGTCCCAGCGGTCGCCCTCGAAGACGAGTGCGGTTTCGTCGCCGTGCCCCGCAAGGACATGCCGGTCGACCTCGTTGAAGGCGGCGTTGGTGCGACCGCCGACGAACCAGCGCCAGTGGGGCGGATCGGACGCGTCGAACGCGGTCGACCACGGTGCAAAATCTTGGCCAAGCTGTTGCGAGACCGGTTCGCCGGTTACTGCGTCCCAACCGCACCATGCGCCGTCGTCGCCGCGCGAAAGCCACGCGCCCGTCCCCTCTGCGTCGCCGACGAGCCAGTGGATCCCGCGCGCTGCGATGTCGCCATGAAAGCCGCCCGGATCGGCGAGCGCGGCGTGTCGCATCGCCTCCCAATCGGAGCGCGTGCGAATCGGATTCATGATGGCGGTCACCCCAGAAAATTCGCAGACTGCGCCGACATCAAGGCCTCGTGTTATCCCCTGCATCAGCCAATGAACCCGAAGTATTCACGATTAGCAATGGCCGGTTCCAGCCTTGTGGCGAAGATGGGTCTGGCAGGCTGCGGATGGAGCGAGACGGCGGCTTCGCCCATATGTCCGACGGCATCGTCTTTACCGCACCGCATCCCGCAAACGCCGCCGCGGCAGTATCGGCCGCACCGTCTCGGGTGCCGCCGTCTGGATCTCGCTGCGCAAGTCGGCTCGCTTCTGGTGAATCGAGGCGATCACTCGTCCCATCGGCACGCCCAGATCGATAAGCGCCGCCTCGGCAAGCTGCAGGCTGGCTTCGATCGTCTCGGGAACGGCATCGGTGACGCCGAGCCTGTAAAGATGGGCGGCGTGGTCGGCGTCACGGGCCCGCGCGACGATACAGAGATCGGGGTACCGCGCGCGGATCGCATGCACCAGCGCGTCGAGGCTTTCGTTGGCATCGATCGTCACCACAATCGCCGATGCGGTGTCGAGGCCGAGACCGGCCAGCAGCTCGTGTCGCCGGGCGTCGCCGTAGACGGCCGGCTTGCCCGCGGTGTGAAAGCGGCGGACGGCATCGGGATCGGAATCGACCGCGAGATAGGCAAGGTCGTGGGCTTCGAGCATTGCGGCTACCAGCTGCCCGACCCGGCCGAAGCCGATGACGATCGTCCGTCCCGGCACGACGGGGAGCGGTGCCGGAGCAACGCGCGGGGCACTGCCAATGCGGACTTCGAGCGCAGCGCCAGCGAGGCCGAGCAGCGGCGCGATCGCCAGCGACAGCCCGGTGACGAGCAGTGCGAGGCTGCCGATTTCGGGCGGGACGAAGCCGGCGGTAGCGGCGGCACCGAGGACGATCAGGCTCGTCTCGGAAGGCGCGGCGAGCAGCAGCGCAACGTGGGCGGCGATGCCGGTCGGTTTGCCGCTCAGACGGAGCACGATGGTGACGACGGCCGCTTTCAACAGACACAGCACGGCGACCAGCCCGCCGACAAGCAGCGGTCGGGCGGCGACCGCGCCGAGGTCGAGCCGCATGCCGACCCAGATCAGGAATACGCCGAGAAGAAGCCCCCCGAACGGCGCGATCGCCGCCTCGACCTGCCGCCGGTACTCGGTGTCGGCAAGAAGGCAGCCGGCGATGAGCGCACCGATTACCGGCGAGATACCGCCCGCCGCTGCCACAGCCGCCGCGCCGATGACCACCACCAGGGCGGCCGCAAGGAACAACTCGGGGCTGCGGGTCCGCGCGGCCTGGAGGAACAGCGGGCGCAGCGCGAGCCGCCCGGCGGCGACGATCACGCCCCCTGCGATTACAGCGCGCAGCAGGGCTAAGCGAACACCGCCGGGTGCCACGGCGAGGTTGAGAACGAGCAGGATCGGCGCGATGGCGATATCTTGAAAGAGGAAGATGCCGAACGCGGTCCGGCCGGTGCGGCTGTTCAGATGGCCGCTCGTCGACAGCATCTGCATGCCGACCGCGGTCGATGACAGCGCGAGGCCGAGTGCAAGCACGGTCACCGTTGCCAGCGGCAAGCCAGCCGGAAGCAAGGCAATACCGATCGCCAGCGCGCACAACACGAGTTGGACAGGACCGAGGCCAAAGACGAGGCGACGCATCGTCCGCAATCGTTCAACGGTGAGCTCGAGGCCAAGCCCGAATAACAGCATGGCGATGCCGATCTCGGCGGCGGGATCAAGCGTCTCGGCATCGGTGATGGTGATGTAGGCCAGCCATGGAAACTGCCCCCTGAGCATCCCGAGGCCGTGCGGACCAGCGACGATCCCGATCAGGATAAAGCCGACGACCGGTGAGATTCGCAACACCGCGAATGCCGGGATGACCAGTCCGGCGGCGCCAAGGACGACCATCAGGTCCCGGAACGACTCCGATGCGAAAGCGATCGACATTCACGAATGTTGGCAGCTTTGAAGTGCGCTGTCAGTTGCTGTTGGCGAACACGGGCCACGCGATTAAGTTCTGCGCATTGACCGGCGTACGATTCTCGATCTCTCGGTTCTACCGTTACATACGTCGCTCGGCCTCGAATAACTGGTAGTAAGCCGTCATGAGATCGATCTTCGTTGCCGTCGCGCTCGCGCTGAATCTGCTGGGGACGCCCGTTATGGCCATCGAAGAGCCGCGATTTACTGTCCGGCTCGCGCAGGGCGCGTTCGAGGTTCGCGACTATCCGGCTTTGGTCGTGGCGGACGTCTCGGTCACGGGCAATCGCAAGGACGCTGCGGGAACGGGCTTCCGGCTTCTTGCCGGCTACATATTCGGCGGGAACACCCGCCAGCGGAAGATTGCCATGACCGCGCCGGTCATGCAGTCGCCGGCCACCGGGGACAAACTTGCGATGACCGCACCCGTCTTGCAAAGCGGTGGCAACGACCATTGGGTGATCCGGTTCATCATGCCGCACGGGTCCACGCTCGAGACCCTGCCGCGACCGAACAACCCCAAGGTGCAGCTTCACGCGATAGTGGCGACGCGGGTCGCGGTCGTCCGGTTCAGCGGACTTGCCCGGCAAGACGACGTCGCCGCCAAGACCCTCGCCCTGTTGCAATTCGTCAAGGCGCAGCGCCTTCAGGCGATCGGCACGCCGTCGCTCGCGCAATATGATCCGCCATGGACATTATGGTTTATGCGCCGGAATGAGATGATGGTGCCGATTGCACGTGATCCGAAGGAATGATCGAATCGTTTTGAAACGGTCTCGTATTGCCGCCGGATGGTCGATCGACGGTCGCCTGATCCGCGGCATCACGGACGGCTCAAAACTCTTAGCCTTCGCCGATGCGAAGATCGCACTGGCCGAGGCATGGACCCGAATCCTCATCCCAATGTTTGATCATCGATACCTAGGCTAGATGGTTGCCTTGATGCTTCCGCGGCGGTCGACGGTTACGAACGCCCGGTCGAACGGGGACCCGGGGCTTCACTAGACCACTTGCCTACACATCAGCGGATCGCATTCTATGGAGACGACATCATGAAAATTCTGATTGTTCTGACCTCGCACGACCAGCTCGGCGACACGGGCAAGAAAACCGGCTTCTGGCTGGAGGAATTCGCTGCGCCTTACTATGTTTTCAAGGATGCCGGTGCCGATGTCACCCTGGCTTCGCCGATGGGCGGGCAGCCGCCGCTCGATCCGAACAGCGACGAGCCGGATGCGCAAACCGACGCCACCCGGCGGTTCCGCGCGGACGTTGCGGCCAGCACGGCGCTGGCGAACACGCACCGGCTCGGCGATGTTAACGCGTCGGACTTCGACGCAATCTTCTATCCCGGCGGCCACGGGCCGCTGTGGGACTTGGCTAACGACCAACACTCGATCGCGCTGATCGAAAGCGCGCTCGATGCCGGCAAGCCGGTCGGCTTCGTCTGCCATGCTCCGGGTGTACTCAAGAACGTCCACGCGCCCGACGGCTCGCCGCTGGTCCGTGGACGCCGCGTCGCCGGCTTTACCAACGGCGAAGAAGCCACGGTCGGGCTGACGGACGTCGTCCCTTTTCTGGTCGAGGATATGCTGAAGGCGAACGGTGGCCATTACAGCAAGGGGCCCGACTTCGCCGCTTACGCCGTAGCGGACGGGCTGCTGATTACCGGGCAGAACCCTGCATCATCGGCCGAGGTCGCGCAGCTGGTTCTGGATGCCGCCGGCAAGCGATAAGTTGTTCGTTCGGGTCGAACCGCGGCGAAAACGCAAGACCGTACACGCTCGCTGCTGATCTTTGCCCGTCTAGGGGCTCTACGCTGCTCTCGCTGCTGCAAACGGTGCTTGCGTGTCCGCGCTGCACTGCACACTATGCGGTCGCGGTTGGGGCGAAGGGGACGAAGTGCCGGCAGTTGCTGCGTTCGACGAGATGTTCGGCCATGCCGGCGCAGCGACGGGCAGCATTCGTGCGGCGTACCGGCCAATCTCGACATGGCTCGACGGTTCACCGCATGAACTGATGCAGACACGGCAGCGGCAGGCCGAGCTGTTCTTCCGGCGGATCGGGATTACTTTTGCAGTTTATGGCGATCCCGATGCTGCCGAGCGCTTGATCCCGTTCGACATCGTGCCGCGGGTGCTGAAAGCCGACGAATGGTCCCGCCTGGAAATCGGGCTGGTCCAGCGTGTTGGGGCGCTCAACCAGTTTCTTTCCGATATTTACGGCAAGCAGGAAATCCTGCGTGCCGGGGTCGTGCCGGCCGATCTCGTGCTGCGCAATCCGGCGTATGCGCCGGCGATGGTCGGCAAGCGTCCGGCACACGACATCTGGGTGCATATCGCCGGCATCGACCTGGTCCGCACCGGCACCGACGAATTTTTCGTTCTCGAAGACAACGCCCGCACCCCGTCGGGGGTGTCGTACATGCTCGAAAACCGCGAAGTCATGCTCAAGCTGATGCCCGAGCTATTCAGCCAGCTCCGTATCCGCCCGGTTGAGAACTATCCCGAACTCCTGCTGCAGATGCTCAAGTCGGTGGCACCCGCCCACAGCAGCCAAGACCCGATCAGCGTGCTGCTGACGCCGGGGCAGCACAACAGCGCCTTTTACGAGCACAGTTTCCTCGCCGACAAGCTCGGCATCGAGCTGGTCGAAGGCTCGGATCTGTTCGTCCGCGACAACAAGGTGTTCATGCGTACCACCGAAGGTCCGCAGCAGGTGGACGTGATTTACCGCCGGATTGACGACGCCTATCTCGACCCCCTGGTATTCCGCCCCGATTCGATGCTCGGCGTGCCGGGTCTGATGAGCGCCTATGACGCAGGCCACGTCAATATCGCCAACGCGGTCGGCACCGGCGTCGCCGACGACAAGGCAATCTACAGCTACATGCCCGAGATCATTAAGTTTTATACGGGAAGCGCGCCCCTCCTGCAGAACGTCCCGACGTGGCGCTGCCGCGAGCCCGATGCGCTCGCCTACGTTCTCGATCATCTGGCTGAACTGGTCGTCAAGGAAGTCGACGGCTCGGGCGGTTACGGCATGCTGGTCGGCCCGCACGCGCCCGCCGCGACGATCGCCGCATTCGCCGCCAAGCTTCGCGCCGCGCCCGAGAAGTTCATCGCCCAACCGACGCTGGCCCTCTCGACGTGCCCGACCCTGTGCGACGCCGGGATCATGCCGCGCCACGTCGACCTGCGCCCGTTCGTGCTGACGGGGGCGAATGGCACGCAGATCGTGCCCGGCGGGCTGACCCGCGTCGCGCTCGACCCCGGTTCGCTGGTCGTCAACAGCAGTCAGGGCGGCGGCACGAAAGATACGTGGGTGCTCGATGACTAGACCGTCGGAGACCGGCATATGTTGAGCCGCACCGCCGGAAATCTCTACTGGGTCGGGCGTTACATCGAACGCGCCGACTTCCTGTCACGACTGATCGAGGCGACGCTGCGGCTGTCGGCGCTGCCGTCATCGTACGGCGGCGCGACCAACGCGTGGTCGAGCGCGCTGGCAGCGGCCTGGATGACCGAGGCGCACCGGGAGCACGGGCTGCCGCTCGACGAATTCGGGGTGGCCGAGTTCCTGACCGTCGACCCGCGCAATCCGGGGTCGATCCGGCGCTGTCTCGAAGGGGCGCGCAACAATGCGCGGTCGGTGCGCACGGCGCTGACGCTCGAGGCATGGGAGGCGATCAACGGTGCGTGGCTCGAGGTCCAGCGCTTCGGCACGCACCTCGATCAGCGTGAGCAACTCGTGCAGCTACTCGAGTCGGTCAAGGCGGCGATGCTGGCGTTCGACGGCGCGGCGCACCGCACGATGCTGCGCGGCGACGCCCACTGGTTCATCCAGCTCGGCAGCGCGGTCGAGCGCGCCGACAACAGCGCCCGGCTGCTCGATGTGAAATATCACATCGTGCTGCCCGGCGACGAGGCGGTCGGCGGGAGCCTTGATTACTTCCAGTGGACGACGATCCTGCGCACTGTCTCGGCGTTGACCGCATATCGCTGGGTCTATCGCGATTCGGTGAAACCGTGGCTGGTCGCGGACTTACTGATCCTCAACCGTCAGATGCCGCGCAGTCTCGCCAGCTGCTACGAGGAGATACTCCGCCGTCTCGATCAGCTCGCCGAGCGCGGCGGCCGCCGTGGTCCCGCGCACCGGCTCGCTGCGGCCGGCTATGCCCGGCTCGATCAGGCCGACATCGGCGGCATCTTCACGGGCGGCCTGCACGAGTTCCTGCGCGGCTTCATTGCCGATAACAACAAGCTCGGTGACGCCATCGCCGAACAGTATCTGTCCTGACCATGCGCATCCGGATCGATTACACGACCACCTACGACTATGCCGAGGCTGCCCAGAGCGTCGTCCAGCTACTCCGGTTGACACCGCGCAGCGGCGAAGACCAGCAGGTCCGGCGCTGGCGGATCGACGTTGACGCCGATGGCACGTTGGGAACCGGCTGCGACGCGTTCGGCAACGCGACGCACATGTTCAGCGCCGATGGCCCGCTACGGCGGCTGGTGCTGACGGTAGCCGGCGAGGTCGAAACCGGCGATGCGGCGGGCGTCGTACGTGGTTTTCCCGAGCCGCTGCCGCCGATGCTATTCCTCCGCTCGACGCCCCTGACCAGCGCCGGACCGATGCTGACCGAGTTCACGCACGACCTGGCTGGCGGGGTGATGCTCGACCGGCTGCATTCGCTCAACGACAGCATCCACTCCCGCATGGTGTTCGACCCCGATGCAACCGACACGGGTACCGACGCGGATAGCGCCTTTGCGCAGGGGCGTGGCGTGTGCCAGGACTATGCCCACATCTTCTGCGCTGCGGCGCGAGCGATCGATGTACCCGCACGCTATGTGTCGGGGCACTTCGTCCGAAGCGACGGCGTTGCGGTGCAGCCGGCCGGACATGCGTGGGTGGAGGCGCTGGTGCCCGACCTCGGCTGGGTCGGCTTCGATCCGACACACGGGATCTCGGTCACCCCGTCGCATGTGCGAGTCGCGGTTGGTCTCGACTATCTCGACGCGGCCCCGGTTCGTGGATCGCGCCGCGGCGGCGGTAAGGAGGCGTTGAGCGTCAGCGTCCGCGCCGTCGAATTGTCCCGGCAATCGCAGCAGCAAGGGCAGCAGTCCCGGTCGCAAAGCCAAGCGCAGAGCCAGTCATGACATGCTGCGTCGGAGTGCGCGTTGGCTGGCTGAGCGGTGCCATGCATCCTAAATCCGCCGCATTAATCCCTATGTTGCGACCCTTGGTGCGGTCGCGCGTTGGCCGGACCTGAGCATGTCGGCGTGATTGCCGGAAGGGAGAGGTCGATGAAGCTGGTCGAGAATGCGCCATCGGGCATTTGGGCGGAGTCGCACCATCTCAACCGGATGACGCTGCGCGAACTCGTTGTCGCCTACTTCCAGCATCTCGCAATTCAGGTCTACCTCGGGCTGGCGCTTGCTGCGACGCTGGTTGCGGCGGTGATCCCGACGACATTATGGCGCGGCTTAGGCGCAGCGGCGTTCGCGGTCGCGGCGTTTTCGCTGGTCTGGTACGGGCTGCACCGCTTCGTCCTGCATGGCCGCTGGATGTGGAAATCGAAGCTGCTGTCGCCGACGTGGAAGCGCATCCATTACGATCATCACCAGGATCCCAACAGCCTCGAGGTGCTGCTCGGCGCGCCGTGGACGACGCTGCCGACGTTGGCGCTGTTCACCATCCTGCCAGGCTTCGTCATCGGCGGGATCGGCGGTGCGGCGATCGGCTTCATGGCGGGGCTGCTGATGACCGCGCTGAACGAGTTCTGCCATTGCATCCAGCATTTATCGTACAAGCCGAAGAACAAGTGGCTGGTGTCGATGAAGGCGCGGCACATGGCGCATCACTTTCACGACGAGACCGGCAATTTCGGCATCACCGATTTCAGCTGGGACCGGCTGTTCGGCACTTTATACAACCGTCCCGAGCGGCCGGCGAAGAGCCCGACCGTGTTCAACCTCGGCTATACCGAAGCGGTCGCCGAGCGCTATCCTTACGTTGCCGAGCTGTCGGGCGGCATCGTCACCGGACATCCGCGACAGCGCGACGCCGAACACCGACGCGCAGCCTGAGCGGGGCATGGGGGGTCCGCTCAGGCTGATAACGGTAACTACTGCGGCAGACCGGGGCCGTTTTGTCGAGTTGTCGTACCGGCTGTATGCCAACGACCCGAACTGGGTTCCGCCGCTGCGCTCCGAAGCCCGCGAGCTGATCGAGGGTATCAAGACCAATCCGTGGTTCGGCCACGGCCGTTTGCAGATGTGGATGGTCGAGCAAGACGGCGAGATCGTCGGGCGAATATCGGCGCAGGTCGACGAGCTGGTGCAGACGCATATCGCTGCCGGGCTCGGGCACTGGGGGCTATTCGAATGCGTCGACGATCCGACGGTGGCGCATCTGTTGCTCGACACCGCCGAGGCATGGCTGCGCGAGCAGGGCATAACGTCGGCGCAGGGCCCGTTCAGCATCTCGATCTGGGACGAACCCGGCTTGCTGATCAGCGGCTTCGACAGGCCGCCGACGGTGATGATGGGGCACCATCTACGCTACTACGCGCCGCTGATCGAGGCGCATGGCTACGCCAAGGTGAAGGACATGCACACCTATGAGGTGTCGATCGAGCACCCTTTCCCCGATGCCGTGCAGCGCATCGTCGCCGCCGGCGAGCGCGCCGGACGCATCAGGATCCGGGAAGTGGTCAAGGCCAATTTCGCAGCGGAAGCGGCGCTGATCCTCGATATATTGAACGATGCCTGGGCCAAAAATTGGGGAACCGTGCCGCTGACGCCGCTCGAAGTCGAACATGTCGGCAAAAAGCTCAAGCCGATCGTCTATCAGGATTTGATCCGCATCGCCGAGATCGACGGCGTGCCGCAAGGCTTCATGATCGCGCTGCCCAATCTCAACGAATTGACCGCGGACCTCGGCGGACGGCTGTTTCCGTTCAACTGGGCGAGGTTACTGTGGCGACTGCGCAAGCCCAAGGTCAACCGCATCCGGGTACCGCTGATGGGCGTTCGCACCGCGCTGCAGGGAACGCGGCAGGCGTCGATCATGGCGTTCCTGATGATCGAGTACATCCGCGACGCGGCGGCTTTGAATTATGGTGCCAAACGCGCCGAGATCGGCTGGATCCTCGAAGACAACGGCCCGATGCGCTCGATCGCCGATGTCATCGAGGCGAAAGTGACGCGGACCTACCGTATCTACGAACGCGCGCTTTAACGCCGCAGCTCGATCCACACAGGGACGTGATCCGAAGCGCGCTCGCCGGCGCGCACAGTGCGGTCGATCCCGGCATTGCTCAGGCGATCGGCGGCACTCGGCGATAACAGCAAATGGTCGATGCGTAGCCCGTGGTCGCGCGGCCACGCACCGGCTTGGTAGTCCCAGAAGGTGTAGGCGCGGCCGTTGGGCTGGACGCTGCGGATGGCGTCGGTCCAGCCCTGCGCGAGCAGGCCGCGGAACGCCGCGCGCGTCGCGGGCTGGACCAGCGCGTCGCCGGCCATGACGTCCTCGTTGAACACGTCGTCGGCGGTCGGGATGACGTTATAGTCGCCCGCGAGCACCACTGCCCGCTCGGTCGCCTGCAGCGTCGCAGCGCGGGTGCTCAACCGATCGAACCAGCGCAGCTTATAGTCGAACTTCGGGCCCGGCTGCGGATTGCCATTGGGAAGATAGATCGTCGCCACGGTGACGCCGTCGACCTCGGCTTCGAGGTAGCGGGCATGATCGTCATCGGGCTCGCCGGGCAATCCGCGCTGAGTCTCGACCGCAAGCGCCTTCGACAGGATCGCGACGCCGTTGAAGCCTTTCTGCCCATGCACCAGCGCATGATAACCCGCCGCCTCGATCGCCAGCATCGGAAAGCCGTCGTCGACGGTCTTGATCTCCTGCAGGCAGGCGACGTCGGGCTGCGTTTCCCCTAGCCAGTCGAGCAAGCGCGGCAGCCTCGCGCCGATGCCGTTGACGTTGAACGTCGCGATCTTCACGCCGCCGCGCTCAGGGTCAGATCGAGAACGACGAACCGCAGCCGCAGCCGCTGGCCGCATTCGGATTCCTCACCTGAAACGCCGCAGCCCCCATCGTTTCGACATAGTCGACCCGAGCGCCTTCGAGGAACGGCAGGCTCACGGGATCGACCAGCAGCGTTACGCCGTCGGTATCGACCGCGAGATCATCGTCGGCGGCCGAGCTCTCCAGTCCGAAGCGGTACTGAAATCCCGCACAGCCACCGCCGTCAACCGCGAGCCGCAGCTTCAGCCCGGGCTTGCCTTGGCGCGCGGCGATCGCCGCAACCCGGGCAGCAGCAGCGGTGGTCATGGCGATGTCGGGCGTGATCATACCCCTAAGTAAGGCAATGCGAGCGCTGGTTCAATCGCCCGGCCTGAAAGCCTTCGCTACCGAACCGTATCACCCGAAAGTTTGGCTTCGCACGCCGTCGCAACGGCCTGACCGACGACGTAGCGTCGATCGACTAATTGATCGACGCGGCTTCCGCCGGAGGCCCGCTGACGTGGCTCTGCGCAGTCAGCATGAATGACGACGCTTCGAGATATGGTCGGGGGTTGACCGCGCGACCGTCGACACGAACTTCGAAATGCAGGTGCGTTCCGGTCGAGCGACCGGTCGAGCCCATACGGGCGATCATCGCACCCTGTTTGACCTGCTCGCCGCTGTGCACGAGGATCTTCGACAGATGGCCATAGCGCGTCGCCAGCCCCCGACCGTGATCGAGCTCGATCAGATTGCCATAGCCATTGGCACGACCCGCGGTGATCACTGTGCCGCTCGCGGCCGCATAGATCGGCTCGCCCATCACGCCTGCCATGTCGAGCCCGGCGTGCATTGCCGCGCCGCCGTTGAACGGATCGTAGCGCACTCCGAATCCTGAGGTGTAGTTGAAATTCCGTACCGGCATGTACGCCGGCACCGCCGCCATCGCGGTCTCCAAGGTCTCGAGCTTCTTCCAGCTCAGATACAGGTCCTTGAACCGCGGCTCGGCGTCAGCAGGCGCGCTGACCGGGATATAGGGGCCGCCCGTACCGTAGCTCGGCTGCTTCGTCAGCCGCTCGGGATCGAGCCCAAGGCTCCGAACGAGCGTCTGCCTATCCTTGAGCTGGGCATTGGCAGCCTCGGTCGCCCGATCGACGAACGCCAACTGCTGCGACTCGAGCCGACGGAAAGGCTCGAGCATCGTCGCCACCGACAACGCGCCATGTTTGGGAGCGATCAGCTGACCTGCGTCGGCAATGTCTCCGCCGCGCGGCAGCAGCGCCGCCAGCTTGCCGAGATCATGCCTGGGCAGAAGCAGTTGCGCGAGGAAATGCTGCCGCGCTTCGATGGCCGCGGCGCGGGTAGCGACGGCACCTTCGAGCGCAACGCTGGTCGACTTCATCGCCGCGAGCTGCGTTTGCATTTGCGCCAGCTCGGCAGTTTTCGCGGCAACCGCGGCTTCGCTCGATACATTGCCGTGGATGATCGACGCCGTACTGATGCTGAGCCAACCGAGAAGTGCCGCCGCGCCGCCAATGCTCATAAGTTGCGAACCCGTTCCTAAAGTAAAGGTAACATTTCCTTCGGTGCGGTGCCACGAAAACGAATGTGGCGGCAAGTATTGGCCAATAAGATCTCGCAGCCGCTGCCGCGCGGCAGTCAGTACAGGCATGTCCAGTGCTACCCCTACGTCGCCGAACGACGGCTTATCAAACTCGCGTCCGCACGACCGCTTCCGCTCCAGCCCCCGCTGTTACAACGCCATCAAACATTGTCGCGAGACGCGGGCAACCCCATGCACAGCATCGAGGGGATGGAGCGAGTGCATGTTGCGGTCAGCCGTTCAATCCGGCGAATATCTTTCTCCAGGCTGCAACTAAATCGCCGCTCGGGAGTGCAACCCCTTAGAATCGGGCCGGATGTATTCGCGACGTGCGGGCGCGATCCGCTCAGGCGAGATCCTGTACCGCCTTGAGCACCGCCGCAGCGTGACCAGGCACCTTGACCTTGCGCCAGAGCGCGGCGATGCGGCCGTCGCGGCCGATCAGGAAAGTGGCGCGGTCGATGCCCATATATTTGCGACCGTACATGTTCTTCTCGATCCAGCAGCCGTAGGCCTCGACCGTCGTGCCGTCGGTATCGGCACCGAGCAGCACGGACAGGCTATGCTTGCTCCGGAACTTCGCGTGGTCCGTCACCGAGTCCTTCGAGACGCCGATGACGACGGCATCGGCAGCTGAAAATTCGGGAGCGAGGCCGGTGAAGTCGAGTGCTTCCCGAGTGCAGCCCGAGGTGTCGTCCTTGGGATAAAAATACAGCACCAGCTTGCGCCCGCGATAGTCTACCGACCGCAGCGTGCGACCGTCTTCGGCGGCCAGCTCAAAGGATGGCGCGAGGTCGCCTATCCCGATGCTGGCGGATCCTGTTCCGGCGTCTGCAATGGTCATGCCTGTTCTTCCGTATCTCGCGCCGCCCCGAACACCCGCTGCCAAGTCGCGACGACGGTAGCTTTCGCATCGACGAGCGCCTGCTGCAACGCATCGAATTGCACGTAACCGCAACCCTGGGTCAACAGCTCGCGTACCGGCAGGGCGAAATCTGCGAGGTCAGACGCGTTTCTGCCACCGTCACCAACGAGGCGCAGCAGCACGAGCAGGCGAGTCAGGAGGTCGTGCGGTGCCCGCAGCTCGGGCAGCCCAACCGCATCGCAGGCGGGACCCAGCTCGGGCGTCGGCGCCCGACCTGTCGCAAGCTGCCGGTAGTGGACGATAAACTCGAGGTCGACCAGGCCGCCGGGGGCGAGCTTGACGTCCCACAGTCCCCGCCCCGGCTTGGCGCGCGCCATGTCGGCACGCATGGCAAGAACATCGTGGCGCAGTGCGACCGGATCGCGAGGCCGGGCAACGATCTCGGCGATTGCGGCATCTATCGCGACCCTATCGCCAGCCCTGCCCACCAGGACTCGTGCGCGGGTCAGTGCCATATGTTCCCATGTCCACGAGTCGGTACGTTGGTAGCGGACGAAGCTGTCGACGCTGACCGCGAGCAGTCCCTTGGCTCCCGACGGTCGCAACCGGGTATCGATGTCGTAAAGCGAGCCCGCCGCGGTCGGCACCGACAGCGCTGCCGTCAGGCGCTGTGTCAGCCGCCCGAAGTACAATGTCGCCGCGAGCGGCTTTGGACCGTCGGACACCGTCTCGTGACTGCCGGTGAACAAATAGACAAGGTCGAGGTCGGAGGCGTGAGTCAGTGCCGCGCCGCCGTAACGGCCGAACGCCAGTACCAGCAATCGGCCTTCGGGAACGCGGCCGTGTACCGTCTCGAAGTCGGCGCTGACGGCGCGGGTCAGCACTTCGAGCGCGGCGTCGGCAAGGCTGGCGAGATCGCGTGCTACCCGCAGCGGGTCGGCCCGGCATTCAATCAGTTGCGCGCCAAGCTGGAAGCGGTGCTCGGCGGTCCAGCTGCGAACCCGATCGAGCGTCGCTTCGAGGCTCATCCCGGCGACCGCAGCATCGAGTTCGGCAGTCAGCGCCGCCGCGCCGCGCAGCGACTCGAAGCTGTCGCGGTCGAGCAGCACGTCGAACAGCGCCGGGCGCTTGGCGAGCGCATCGGCCAGCAGCGGCGTCACCCCGAGCAGCCGCCCGAGCAGCGGCAGCAGCTTCGGGTTGGCTTCGAGCAGAGTGAAGAACTGCAGCCCCGCTGGCAGCTGTTCGAGGAATGTCTCGAATCGGATTGCGGCGTGCAGCGGATTCGCTGCGGTCGCCAGCACGCGAACAATGCCCGGCAGCAAGGCCTCGAATGCGGTTCGGGCAAACGGACTGCGCAGCGCGCGGTGCGATGCACTGCGCCAGCGCGCAATATCGGGGATCAGCGCTGCCCCGGCGGTGAGCCCGGCGGCGGTGAACCACAGTCGCAGATCGCCCTCGGTCACCGGCAATCCGGGCGCTGCCGTGCCGTGGGCGTCGGCCACCAGTCGGTCGAAACGGATCGCCACTGCCGCCGCCGTAATGGAGAGCTGCGCCTCGAGCGCCACCCAGTCCGGATATCCGCTTAGCGCCGCCACGGCTTCCCTCGTTGTCGCCGTCAGTGGCACGCTGTGCGTCTGCTCGTCGGCGCGCATCTGCAGCCGGTGCTCGATCGTCCGCAGCCAGCGATACGCCTCGCCGAGCAGCGCGGCATCGCTCCCGTCGACCCGCCCCGCCGCGGCCAACGCAGCCAGTGCGTCGAGCGTCGCCGGCGCGCGGAGCGCGGGCTCACGGCCGCCCCACACGAGCTGGTGGATCTGCGCGAAGAACTCGATCTCGCGAATGCCGCCGCGACCGCGCTTGAGGTCATAGCCGGGGCCGACGACCTGCGCGGCGTCGTAATGATCGCGAATGCGCAGCGACACCGCCTTGATGTCGGCGATCGCGGTGTAGTCGAGCGAGCGCCGCCAGACGAACGGCGCGATTGCCTGCAGGAACGCCCGCCCGAGCGCGATATCGCCGCCGCAAGCCCGCGCCCGGATGAACGCGGTGCGCTCCCAGGTCAGCGCCTCGGACTGGTAATAATGCTCGGCCGCGGCGACCGGCAGCGCCAGCGGCGTCGCCTCGGGAACCGGACGCAACCGCAGGTCGGTGCGAAAGACGTAACCATCCGCGGTTTGGTCCTGCAGGATCGCAACGATGCGCCGCGCGATCCGCACCGCAGCCTCGGCATGCTCCTCCCGCGGCCGCACCGGGATGACCGTAGGGTCATAGAGCAGGATCAGGTCGATATCGCTCGAATAATTCAGCTCGAAGCTGCCGAGCTTGCCGAGCGCCAGCGCGACGAACCCCGAGTTCGGAGCGCCGCGCTCGGCGAGTGCGATCGCGATCGCAGTGTCGACGGCGAGATCGGCGAAGTCGGACAGCGTGCGCGTCACCTGCTCAAGCGACCAGGTGCCGGAGATGTCGGCGAGCGCGGTGATCAGCGCGATGTCGGCCTTGGCGTGGCGCAGGCGCTCAAGGACCGGGCGGGACTCGTCACGGGCGAGGACGAAGCCGGTCCCGGTCGCAGCAGCAGGTCCGCTGCCGAGGAGCTGTGCGGCAGTCGCGGCGCGGGTTCGCAGCAGACCGCGAAGATAGGGGCTGTGTTCGGCGGCGAGATCGAGGGCGGTGGCTAAGTCGACCACAGCTTAAATCCTCCCCGACTTCGGGGAGCAAAACCGCGCTGCGGTGGAGGAGCGGTATTCGAGTTGACTCGATCCATCAAAGCGGCGCCGCCTCTCCGTCACGCAACTGCGCGCCACCCGCCGAGGGCGGGAAGGATCAGCCCTAACTCCGCGACAGGCTATCTACCTGCCCCATGATTTGCGCCAGTGCGGTGACACCACCGGTCGGCGCATCGAGTCGACGGGACGGCAGCAAGCCGTCGCGCAAGATGATCTCGAGCGCCGCACGCCCGCGCGCGACCCGGCTTTTGATCGTGCCAACGGCGCATTCGCAAATTGCCGCGGCCTCCTCATAGGCGAACCCGCCTGCCCCAACGAGGATCAGCGCCTCACGCTGCGCCTGCGGCAGCTGCAGCAAACCACGCTGAAGATCGGCGAGGTCGACCTGTCGGTCTTGCCCCGCCGGCATCGCGAGCAGGCGGTCGGCGGTGAAATCGTCCCACTCGCCTTTGAAGCGCGCGCGGCGCATCTGGCTGAGGAACAGGTTGCGCAGGATAATGAATGTCCAGGCGCGCATGTTGGTGCCGGCCTGGAAGCGCTCGCGCGCCGCCCACGCCTTGAGCAAAGTTTCCTGGACAAGGTCGTCGGCGAGATCGCGATTACCCGAGAGCGACCGGCCGAACGCCCGCAAATGCGGGATAACCTGGCTCAATTGCGCCTTGAAGTCGACGTCGGACAACGCTTCGGGTCGGGTATACAGCGTCCGCTCGCCCTCGCCGAGCTTGGCAAGCAGCTCTTCGAACACCGCGGGCAGCGCGGCATCGGTTGCGTCGGCGAATGCGGTACGCAGATACGCCCCGATATCCTGAAGCTGCGGCGAGTGTGTCGAGGCGGGAGCCGCCTTGGTTCGCGCCGCCCCGCGCGGCTTTCCGGCAACCAATGTCATCGGGCGTGTCTATTTGTCATGACGGGGCATATGCCCGGAAAATCAACGCGAATGCAATCACCACCAGCACGACCGATATCAGCAGCACATAACGCATGACACCGAGCTTGGTGCCACCGCGCGCCTCGGTCTTGGTCCGCTCAACCGGTTCTTCCACGTTGCGCTCCTCTGCTGGAGCAGACGCAACGAGTCGTGCATGACCCGGTTCCCGTCGCTTTGCCCCCGCGGCTGGAGCTAAACGACCGCAGTCGAATTAAAGAACAGCGCCTGCGCGATCGCGGCCTTCACCGTCGAGCGCTGGAATGGCTTGGTAATCAGGAACGTCGGCTCGGGCCGCTCGCCCGTCAACAAGCGCTCGGGAAAGGCGGTAATGAAGATCACCGGCACGGTGAACTCGGCAAGGATATCCTTGACCGCGTCGATTCCCGAACTGTCGTCGGCGAGCTGGATATCGGCGAGCACAAGGCCCGGCTTGACCTTGCGAGCGAGCGCCACGGCTTCGTCGCGCGTGACCGCTATGCCGGTGACATCATGGCCGAGATCGCGCACGATCGATTCGATATCCATCGCGATGATCGGCTCGTCTTCGATGATCATCACCCGCGTTGTCGTCTGGCGGTCGATTTCGGCGAGCGCTTCGGCAACCAGCGTCGTCACGTCGACCGGGTTGGAGCCGATCAGATACGCCGTATCGTCGTTGGTGAAACCCTCCATCGCAGTGAGCAGCAGCGCCTGTCGGCAGAGCGGCGTGATTGCCGCAAGTCGTTGCTGCGCCACGCGCTCAAAATCCTGTGCTTCGCCGTCGGGAGCGATGTCGATATTGGCGCTCGACCAGATCGCGTGGAACGTCCGATACAGCCCGAGCCGGGCATCGACATCGCGCGGGAAATCATCCGGAGCGGCGACGATTGCCTCCAACGCGGCGCGAACGTAACTGTCGCCGTGCGATTGGCTACCGGTCAAAGCCCGGGCGTAGCGGCGGAGATAGGGGAGGTGCGGTGCAATGTCAGATGCTAGCGACATGAAAGAGCCTTTAGTGACACGGGGAGGTAATACCAAGCGGTGATGCGGTGTCTCTGGATCGATTAACGAAATTTGTGTCCCCGAACAGCGATATTCTGCATAGTGCTTGGGACGTAACGATAAAGAAGATGTTGTGACGAAACCCGTTACGGAGGACGACTCGCAACTCGACCCGATTTCGCTTGACGAGAACCGGACGCGGTTTCTCGGTGATCGCCTCCGGCTGGCGTTTGCCGAGATTGTCGCCGAACCGCTGCCTGAGGTTTTTGATGATCTTCTGAATCAGCTAGGCTAGTCGGATGGCTACTCCGCCACGAATTTCGCAGGGTGTTCGCGAACTGCCGTTGCCAGTCAAGGTGATGGTAGTCTTTGCGGTTGCGTTGCTACCGCTCGGCCTGGCGGCAGCATTGATGGGCGTACGGAACTATCATCAGGAAGTTGCACTGACGCGTGATTTGTCCTGGGGACAATGGGTGAGCGTTACGGCACCGCTGACGATGTGGCTGCTGACGTTATTGACGGGCTGGCTGCTAGCCGAGCGGCTGCTGATCCGCCCCTTGCTGACGATGCGGCGAAGCGTCGAACGCTACTCGGCGGGCGAGCACGATGTGCGGCTCGGCGGAGAAAATTTCCTCACGCTGGAAGTCGCTGCACTGGCGACGGCGTTCGACAAGATGGCCGATCAGATCAGCAATCACGATGCCGAACTGAACACCGCACTTTTCGAACAAAAGCGGTTGACCCGCGAGGTGCATCATCGGGTCAAGAACAACCTGCAGATCGTTTCCAGCCTGCTATCGCTGCAAGCGCGGGAGTCACCCAGTGCCGACGTGGCGCACGCACATGCGACGGTACAGGCACGGGTCGGTGCATTGGCGCTGGTGCATCGCTGGATGCACGAAGGCACCACGCATCAAGGCGTCGACCTGCATGCACTGGCCAATGATCTGTGCGCTTCGCTCGAACAAAATGCCGGCGTTGGTGGACAGGCACCGATCATGGTCCATTGCGCGGTCGAACCCATCGTGGTGGCGGAGAATACCGCCGTACCGCTGGCATTCTTCGTCACCGAGTTGGTCAGCTTGACCAAACAGCGCGCGGCCTCCACCCCGCTTGCGGTCGCCGTCACCGCCGTCAAGACCGAAAACGGCGGACGCCTGACCGTTACCGCCGCGCCGTTCATCAATGGCGGCGGCCTCGGCACCGGCAACTCGGCCAGGCGCATTATCGAGGGAATGGCACGCCAACTGCGCACCCCCCTCGAACACGACACGACAGCGGGAAGCTACAGCATCGGCTTTCCGGTCGTGGCACCGTAATTTGCGCCAGCCGCGACGCTAACGGATATCGACGTGCGCCACATCGCCACTCGACGCGGGCGTCTGCGTGATATTGGCCTTTGCCACATTGAATAGCTGTGCCAGCTTGCCAGGTGAATCCCACAGCGTCGCGTGGACCGGGGTCACCTTGATCAACCCGGTCGTAGCAGCCTCGGGCCCCTCGGGAAGCCACGCTTCGGCGAAGGGATTCCACAATTCCTTCTGCTTCGCGGTATCGCGGACGACCTCGGCAGTCCCCGATACCGAGACGAACCGATTACCGCTCTTGTCGCCGAAAGCGAGATTGACCTTCGACCCCGTCTCGATCTCGTGCGTTTTGTCGGTGTCGGTGCGTGTGATGAACCACACGAGCCGTGCCTCGCGATCGGTATATGCGCTCATCGGGCGGCTTTCGAGCATGTTGCCGTGCTCCGTCGTCAGCATGGCGACGCGAATTTCGTCCATCATGTCCCAAAGCTTCGTTGTCTCGTCGTGACCGGTCATGCAAAATCCCTTCAGGTGGCACCGACAGACGCGCGATTGTTCATTCCGGTTCCGCCAAGGTTTTCGAGCCTCGGCGAATCTTATGGAACCGCTCGCGGCATGATCCGTTCAGCCATCAGACAGCGATACTTGCCCCCCGCTCTCGCTGTCCATTCCGAGCCCGGTCGCTTCACCCCCCGAATGCGGCCGGGCTCAAAAATCAGAGCGTCGGGAATTTGGCCACTTCGAAAATCTCGCTGATCTAGCCGCCAGTGCCGTATACAGCACTATTGCAGGGGCAGTTCGTTGAGGTATAACGGCAGCTTCGTTAATCGTTGAAAATGGGGTATTTTGATGCGCACGGCCACGATCATACTGACCGCACTGGCAGCGACTGTTACGCTTACAGCCTGCAATACCGTTGCGGGTGCGGGCAAAGATGTCAGCTCGGTCGGTAAGGCAACGACGAAGGTCGCCAAGGACAAGGGCGCGAAGTAAACCGCTCTAATTCGGGATCGGGAGGCGGCGCGCTATCTTGGCGCGCCGCCGCTCGGTAAACCAGATCGCCACAATCGATAGTTCGTACAGCAGGATAAGCGGACCAGCGAGAAGTAGCTGGGACAAGACGTCCGGCGGGGCGAGGATCGCCCCGATGATCGTCGCACCGACGATGGCATAGCGTCGTCCCGCTTTCAGCTGGTCGCGGGTGATGATTCCCGCACGCTCGAGCAGCATCAGTAGAACCGGCAACAGAAAAGCGACGCCAAAGCCGACGACGAACTGCATGACGATCGACAGATAGCTGTCCATCGACGGCAGCGCCTGTTGCCCCAGCCCCGACCCCGAGCCGAGCAGCTTGACGCCGAGCAGGAAATGGAACGCGATCGGGGCGACGACATAATACGCCAATGCCGCGCCGCAGGTGAACAGCACCGGTGTCATAAGCATGAACGGCAGGAACGCGCGCTTCTCGTTCTTGTACAGCCCCGGTGCGACGAACGCCCACAGCTGCGACGCGAGTACCGGGAAGGCAAGCACGAATGCGGCAAACGCCGCCACTTTAATCTGCACGAAGAAAGCTTCGTACAGCCGGGTCGTGATCAGCGTGCCGTGCGCCGTCCCATAAGCGCGAACCAGCGGCTGGACGAGAAATTCGAAGATGCGGTCGGTCTGCGTATAGGCGATGCCGAAGCCGATCACGAGCGCCGCAAAGCTGATCAGCAGCCGCTTCCGTAACTCGATCAGATGTTCCATCAGCGGAGCCTTGCTGTCGTCGATATCGCTCACCGGAGACAGCTTACGGCTGCATGGCAGGATGCGTCGGAGTGCCAGTGCCGGTCGGCTCCGCAACCGGCTGCGTCACCGGCTGCACCGCAGGTTCCAGCACCGGCTCGGGCACCGGGGCCGTCGCGGGCTCATACGGCACACGCACGTTCGTCGCCGCCATGATGTCGGCATTCTGCTTGGCCCATTGCTTCTGCATCTCTTCGAGTTCGGCCTCGCGCATCATCGTATCGAAGCCACTACGCAGGTGGCGAGACATCGCCCGGCCCTTGCCGATCCAGCCCCCGACAACCCGCATGACGCGCGGCAAATCCTTCGGCCCGATGACAACCAATGCCACCACCGCGATCACGAGAAATTCGAACGAGTCGATGCCGAACATACGGCGGGCCCGGCGCTAAATCCGCGGAGTTTCGTCGCGGATCGGCTGGACCTGCGGCTGCACCATCGGCTGCGGGGTCGTGCCGATCTGCGGCTGCGGATAGACCGGCGGCGCGGCGGGATGCGCGCCGGCGTGCGCGTCATCAGCCAGCCCCTTCTTGAAGCTGTTGATGCCTTTGGCGAGGTCACCCATCAGGTCCGAAATCTTGCCGCGCCCAAACAGCAGGACGAGAACGAGGATGACGACCACCCAGTGGAACAGGCTGAACGAACCCATGATCTAAACTCCTCGGGCACCACCGCCAGCGCCGTCGCTCGCAAATGGTGCGGTCAATGGCCGATTGCTACTCCAGTGTTACCGTCTTCGCCAGCGGCTTCCCTCGTCGATAACGACAGTTTGGCCTGATCGGATAAGCTGGCGTCGAGCAGTCGGGTGGCTTCGCTTATACAGGAGCATGCGCCAGCAGCTCGTCCCGTTGGGCAATCACCAGCGCGAGGTCGTGTTCGGTCGATGCCGGCCACGCCATCGCTGCCGCCAGCCGCCGCTCGGCTTCGGGCCCGATCTCGTCGACCGCCCCGACGATCCCCTGCATCTGCGCGAGGTCACCCGAGCAGTGCAGCGCGATGTCGCAGCCCGCCGCCAGCGCTCCTTGCGCCCGCGCCGCAAAGCTGCCGCCGAGCGCCGCCATGCCGAGGTCGTCGGACATCAACAGCCCGTCGAAACCGATATCGTTACGGATCACATCGATCACCGTCGGCGACAGCGTCGCACAAGCAGCGGAATCGAGCGCGGTGTAGACGACATGAGCGGTCATCGCCATCGGCGCGGCCTTCAAACGCCGGAACGGTTCGAAATCGGCCTCCAGCTCAGCTCGGGTCGCGGTCACCACCGGCAGTTCGAGGTGGCTGTCGACCGTCGCCCGGCCATGCCCGGGGATATGCTTGATGACGCCGACAACGCCACCGCTGCGCAAGCCGTCGAGCGTCGCGCGTCCCATTGCCGAGACCCACATCGGCTCGCTCGCGAAGGCGCGGTCGCCGATGATGTCGTGGCCGGCGTCGGTCCGCACGTCGATCAGCGGCAGGCAATCGACGGTGACCCCAGCGGCACGCAAGACCAGCGCCAGCGCCGTGCCGTTCAGCTCGGCCGCCCGCAACGCGCTCAGCGGCGCGATATCGTAGAGCGCCCCGAACCGCGCGGCTGCCGGGAACAACGGCCAGTGCGGCGGCTGCAGCCGTGCCACGCGCCCGCCCTCCTGGTCGATCAGGATCGGCAAGTCGCGCCCGGCCAGGTCGCGCAGGCTATCGGTCAGCGCGCGCAATTGCGCCGGGTCGATGCAGTTGCGTTTGAACAGGATATAACCAGCGGGATCAGCGCTGGCGAACAACGTGCGCTCGTCCGCAGTCAGTTCGGGGCCGGAAAGCCCAAGGAATAGCGGCTTCATAGCGACCTCACGATGCGACCAGACAAGCATCACCCGCCGCGACCAGCTTGGCGCACAGCGCCGCCGCAGCGTCGTGGTCGCCGACCCGGCGGACACGCAGTCGGTATAGCGTCGTCCCCGCCCGGTCGAGCGGCTCGACCCAATGGTCGAAGCCGCCGAGTTCGCCGTGCTTCGCCGACACCCGCGCCCACGCTGCCTCGGCCTTGTCGGCGCTCGAAAAGGCCCCGAGCTGGAGCGACGCATTGCCCACGGGCTTGTCCGCTGCAGAAACCGCCAGCGGCGGCAGCTTTGCCTTGATGGCCACAGGCGATGGAACCGGCTTAGGCTCGAAGTGCGGCGCCGGCTTGGCATCGGGCTTGGCGACCGGCTTGGGCGCGAGTGGATCGGTCGACGGCTTGCGGTCGGCAAGCTTGGCCGCGGGCTCGGGAGGCTTGATCGGGTCGGCGCGCACCGCGGTCTGCGGCAGCAGGTCTTTCGGCGGCGCGACCGCAGGCGACGGAACGGCGGCGATGGCACCGCTCGCCGCCGCCACAGGGCGATCCAACGGTTCCTCCGCGGCCTGCGTCGGATCGATCGTGCTGCCGGTGTCGACCCCGGTGCCCGCGGCATAGATCGTCTGGTCGGTGCCCTCGACCGCCAGCCCGCCGGGACTCGTCGGAGCAACCTTATAGGGCCCGTGATCGGCGGCGATCAGCGGCGCATCCTCGGCGCGAACGACGCCGGCGTTGCTGCCATTGCTCTTCTTGCCGGCGACGACGACGTACAGCCCGACCGCGATCAGCGCGAGCAGCAGCACGAAGACCGCGACGCCGCCGAACACCCGACCGCGCGGCACCATCGTCGAGCTGCGGTTATCCCGGCGGTTGTCGGGCACGCCCTCGGCGAGCCACGGCGCATCGTCGTCGGTGTCTCTCGCCATCAGCGCATTTCCTCAACCGGCTCGACGCCCATGACGCCGAGCCCGTTGCGGATAACCTGCGCCACCCCGCGCGCCAGCGCCAGCCGCGCCGCGGTCAGCGGTGCATCGCCGGCGATCACGAACCGCCGCGCCGGATCGTCGTTGCCGCGGTTCCACAACGCGTGGAAAGCGGCTGCGAGATCAGCGAGATAGAAGGCGATGCGGTGCGGTTCGTTCGACACTGCCGCGGCTTCGACGGTACGTGGCCACTGCGCCGCCAGTTTGACCAGCGCCAACTCCTCGTCGTCGAGCCGGGTCAGGTCCGCTTCGGGCAGCGCCATCCCGGCGTCGGCAGCGCGGCGCTGCAGCGAATGGATGCGGGCGTGCGCATACTGAACATAGAAAACCGGATTGTCGCGCGACTGCTCGACCACCTTGGCGAAATCGAAGTCGAGCTGCGTGTCCGAGCGCTTGGTCAGCATGATGAAGCGCACGACGTCCTTGCCGACCTCGCGCACGACGTCGGCCAGCGTCACGAACGAGCCCGAGCGCTTCGACATCTTGACTGGCTCGCCGGCGCGGAACAGCCGCACCATCTGCACCAGCTTGATGTCGAGCGGCACCGTGCCATCCGACAGCGCGCGCACCGCCGCCTGCATGCGCTTGACATAGCCGCCGTGGTCGGCCCCGAACATGTCGACGAGTTCGGTAAAGCCGCGGCGCAGCTTGTCGAAGTGATAGGCGACGTCGCCGGCGAAATAGGTCCAGCTGCCGTCCGACTTCTGCATGGCACGGTCGCTGTCGTCGCCGAACTGGGTCGCGCGGAACAAGGTCTGCGGCCGCGGCTCCCAGTCGTCCGCCGCCTCGCCCTTCGGCGCCTCGAGCACGCCTTGATAGATCAGCCCCTTGGCGTCGAGCGTCGCCAGCGCCGCCGCCACCGCGTCGCCGAGCCCAGCCTCCGAGAAGAACATGTCGTGGTGGATGCCCAGCAGCGCCAGATCGGCACGGATCAGCAGCATCATCGCCGCGACCGCGCGCGTGCGGAACAGCGCCAGCCAGTCGGCCTCGGGTGCGGTGCGGTAGAGATCGCCGAGTTCACCGGCGAGCGCCTGCCCCACGGGCACGAGATAATCCCCGGGATAGAAGCCCTCGGGTATTTCGATGCTCTCGCCCAGCGCTTCGCGGTAACGCAGGTGAACCGAGCGGGCGAGCGTGTCGACCTGCCCGCCGGCATCGTTGATATAGTATTCGCGCGTCACCTCGAACCCGGCATAGGCGAGCAAGCTCGCCAGTGCGTCGCCGACGACCGCGCCGCGGCAATGCCCCATGTGCATCGGCCCGGTCGGGTTCGCCGAGACATATTCGACATTGACCCGCCGCCCCTGCCCCAGCGTCGAGCGACCATAGTCGCTGCCACTGTCGAAGATCGCATCGAGTTCGGCACGCCAGACGCCGGGCTTGAGGCGGATGTTGAGGAACCCCGGGCCGGCGACGTCGGCACTCTCGACCTCGGCCAGCTTTGCCAGGTGCTTCGCAATCGCCGTCGCGATCGCCCGCGGCTGCATCCCGGCGGGCTTCGCCAGCACCATCGCGGCATTGGTCGACAGGTCGCCATGGCTCGCATCGCGCGGCGGCTCCACGGTCACATGCCGCGTGTCGAGCCCGGCAGGCAACTCACCCGCAATGGTCAGCGCGGCGAGCGCGTCGGCAACATGCGCGGCGTAACGATGATAGAGTGTGGTCAAGCTGGTTCCCGAAACTATTTGGCGAATCGCTTAGCGGAACATCCGCCGGGTTGGAACGCCCTAGAACATCACCCCCGCCGGCAGCGGCGATGGACCGACCACCCGCTCATATTCGCGCAGCGCGTAGCGATCGGTCATCCCGGCGATGAAATCCCCGATATGCCGCGCCCGCGCCGGTTCTGGTGCAGGCAGCGTAGTACGCCAGCGCTCCGGCAACCGCTCCGGATCGGCGTGAAAGGCCTTGAACAGCCCGCGCACGACAAACTGGGACGGGTCACGCAGCAGCGCTACCGCAGCGCTGCTGTACATCCGGCTGCGGAGGAACCTCTTCAGCGTCTCGGCGGCGCTGTCCATTTCCGGCGAGAAGGCCACGAGCGTCCGCCCGGCATCGCGCACGTCCTGCGCCGATTGCACGTTGTCCGCCGCAATCCGCGCGCGAGTCTCGCTGAGCAGGTCGTCGACCATGCGGCCGATCTGCTCGCGGATCAGCTCGGGGATCAGCCGGCGCGGAGCGCTGCCCGGAAAGCGCGCCGTCACCGCCGCCCAGCAGCCCGCCGCGAACGGCACGGTCAGCACGTCCTCGACGCTGAACAGCCCCGCCCGAAGCCCGTCGTCGAGATCGTGATTGTCGTAGGCGATGTCGTCGGCGATCGCGGCGACCTGCGCTTCGAGGCTGGCGTACGTCGCGAGGTCGAGCGGCACCTGCGTGCTGCACGCGGCCAGCGCCCATCCCGGCGCGTGGACCGGGCCGTTGTGCTTGGCTAGGCCTTCGAGCGTCTCCCAACTCAGGTTGAGCCCGTCGAATCCCGGATAACGATGTTCGAGCCGCATGACAACGCGCAGCGTCTGGGCATTGTGATCGAAACCGCCGTAGGGTGCCATGCAGGCTTCGAGCGCGTCCTCGCCCGAATGGCCGAACGGCGGGTGGCCGAGATCGTGCGCCAGCGCGATCGCCTCGGTCAGGTCTTCGTTGAGGCCGAGCGCCCGGGCCAGCGTCCGCGCGATCTGCGCGACCTCGAGGCTGTGCGTCAGCCGCACTCGGAAGTGATCGCCGTCGGGCGCGACGAACACCTGCGTCTTGTCACGGAGGCGGCGGAAGGCGCTGCAGTGGACGATCCTGTCGCGGTCGCGCTGGAATGCGTCGCGGGTGGCGCTCGGCGCCTGCGGGTGCTGCCGTCCGCGCGACGCGGCGGGGTGGCAGGCGTAAGGGGCGAGGGTCATTCATTCATCCGGTCATTGTCGATCATCAGAAGATAGTTGTCATCCCGGCGAAGGTCGGGACCCATGACCTCAAACGTATTCGGTTGAGGTCATGGGTCCCGGCCTTCGCCGGGATGACAATCACTTAGCGAGGACAGCCAATTGTCCAAGGCTAGATCCTGAACTACCCACGCGTTCCGTCGCCGCAGCGACTAGCCCACTCGCCCCTTCCTGCGCTAGAGCGTCCCCGACACCGCATCGAGGAAACAATCGTGACCGCCATCGGACAGGACTCGTTGAACGCCCGCCGCACATTGAGCGTCGAGGGTAAGGACTACAGCTATTTCAGCCTGATCGCCGCGGCGGAAGCGCTCGGCGACATCTCGCGGCTGCCGTTCTCGATGAAGGTGCTGTTCGAAAATCTGCTGCGCTTCGAGGACGGCGTCACGGTCACGCACGACGATCTCCAGGCGATGGTGCAGTGGGCGGCCGAGCGCCGCTCGGACCGGGAGATCGCCTACCGCCCGGCCCGCGTGCTGATGCAGGACTTCACCGGCGTGCCGTGCGTCGTCGACCTCGCCGCGATGCGCGACGCGATGACCAAGCTCGGCGGCGATCCGGCGAAGATCAACCCGCAGATCCCGGTCGACCTGGTCATCGACCATAGCGTCATGGTCGACGAGTTCGGCACCGCGTCATCGCTCGACGACAATATGGACCTTGAATACGCCCGTAATATCGAGCGCTACGAGTTCCTGCGCTGGGGCTCGTCGGCGCTCAAGGGCTTCCGCGTCGTGCCGCCCGGAACCGGCATCTGCCATCAGGTCAACCTCGAGTATCTGGCGCAGACGATCTGGACCAGCCAGGCGGCCGACGGCAGCATCGTCGCCTACCCCGACACGCTGGTCGGCACCGACAGCCACACGACGATGGTCAACGGCCTCGGCGTGCTCGGCTGGGGGGTCGGCGGCATCGAGGCCGAGGCGGCGATGCTCGGTCAGCCCGTTAGTATGCTTATCCCCGAAGTCGTCGGCATGAAATTGGACGGCGTGCTGCCCGAGGGCGTCACCGCGACCGACCTCGTGCTGACCGTGACCCAGATGCTGCGCACGCACGGCGTCGTCGGGCGCTTCGTCGAGTTCTACGGCCCCGGCCTCGATGCGCTGGCGCTCGCCGACCGCGCCACGATCGCCAACATGGCTCCCGAATACGGC
The DNA here is from genome assembly GCA_031421275.1 of Sphingomonadaceae bacterium. Taxonomy (GTDB): domain Bacteria; phylum Pseudomonadota; class Alphaproteobacteria; order Sphingomonadales; family Sphingomonadaceae; genus Polymorphobacter_B. The sequence goes on along the minus strand of JANOOK010000024.1, from coordinate 29,221 downwards.
GCGACCTGCGGCTTTTTCCCGATCGACCAGGCGACGCTCAACTATCTCAAGCTGACCGGTCGCGAGCCGCACCAGATCGAGCTGGTCGAGGCCTATGCCAAAGCGCAGGGCATGTGGCGCGACGCGACCGCCCCCGATCCGGTGTTCACCGAAGTGCTCCACCTCGATCTCGCCAGCGTCCAGCCGTCGCTGGCGGGCCCGCGCCGCCCGCAGGACCGCGTGCTGCTGGGCAACGCCGACGAGGCGTTCGAGACCGAGCTCGCGGGCGGCTACAAGAAGGGTGCCGAGGCCGACAAACGCGTGCCGGTTGCCGGTGCGAGCCATGATCTGGGTCACGGCGACGTCGTCATCGCGGCGATCACCAGCTGTACCAACACCTCGAACCCCAACGTGCTGGTCGCCGCCGGACTCGTCGCCCGCAAGGCGCGCGCGCTCGGGCTGCACTCGAAGCCGTGGGTGAAGACCAGTCTCGCGCCGGGGTCGAAGGTCGTCACCGACTATTTCGCCAGCTCGAAGCTGCAGGACGACCTCGATTATCTCGGCTTCAACCTCGTCGGCTATGGCTGCACGACCTGCATCGGCAATTCGGGGCCGCTGCCCGAGCCGATCTCGACCGCGATCAGCGAAGGCGACCTCGTCGCCGTCTCGGTGTTGTCGGGCAACCGCAACTTCGAGGGGCGCGTCTCGCCCGACGTCCGCGCCAACTATCTCGCCTCGCCGCCGCTCGTCGTCGCCTATGCGCTCGCGGGCACGATGCGCGGCGACATGATCACCGACCCGATCGGCCAGACGCCCGAAGGCAAAAACGTCTTCCTCAAGGACATCTGGCCGACCAACCAGGAGGTTCACGACATGGTGTCGTCGAACGTCACCGCCGACATGTTCCGCGAGCGCTATGCCAACGTCTTCCTCGGCGACGCGCGCTGGCAGGGCATCAAGGTCGAGGGCGGCGCCACCTACACGTGGAACCCGGCATCGACTTACGTGGCGAACCCGCCGTATTTCGAGGGCATGACGATGACCCCGGCGGCGGTCGGCGACATTACCGCCGCGCGGCCACTGGCGATCTTCGGCGACTCGATCACCACCGACCATATCTCGCCCGCCGGGTCGATCAAGGAAGCCTCACCCGCGGGGCGCTTCCTCAACGAGCACCAGGTCAGCCGGGCCGAGTTCAACAGCTACGGCGCCCGCCGGGGTAACCACGACATCATGATGCGCGGCACGTTCGCCAATATCCGCATCAGGAACGAGATGGTCCCCGGCGTCGAGGGCGGCGTCACCAAGCACATGCCGGACGGCGAACAACTGGCGATCTTCGACGCCGCCATGCAGTACAAAGCCGAGGGCACGCCGCTGGTGATCGTCGCCGGCAAGGAATATGGCACCGGCTCGTCGCGCGACTGGGCGGCCAAGGGCACGACCCTGCTCGGCATCCGCGCCGTCATCGCCGAAAGCTTCGAGCGCATCCACCGCTCGAACCTTGTCGGCATGGGCGTCGTGCCGCTGCAGTTCGCGAGCGGTGTCGATCGCAAGACGTTGTGCCTCGACGGCAGCGAGACGTTCGACATCACCGGAATGGCCGCCCTGCGCCCACGTCAGACGATCAGCGTCGCCTTCACCCGCGCCGACGGCAGCACCGGTAGCTTCGAGACACGCTGCCGGATCGATACCGAGCAGGAGCTCGAATATTTCTACGCGGGCGGGATCTTGCAGTATGTACTGCGGAAGCTGGCGGCGTAGGTTCGATACGGCCGCTCATCCCGAGCGAAATCGGGATAAGCGGCCTTAATCAGCCGGCCTGGGCAGGCGCTATGCCGCTATCTCCTGACGGTAGCGCGAACGCCGGGCGCTCACCCCGACAACGCCGAAGCCCACGATCATCAGCGCCCATGTCGACGGTTCGGGGATCGCGCTGTTGATGAAGTCGAGGTTGGCGCTGATCGGTACGAAGCCGTTGAACTCGCCGAAGCTGCTGTTCAGCTTGGCGTCGATGTCGCCGAAATTTGGACCGAACGACAGACCATATGACGTGATCGAAGCGATCTTGCCGTTGACGAATTGCGGTCCGCCCGAGTCGCCGCCCGCGGTGCTGACCTCGGTCGGGCTGATGCCGAGCGTGCCGGGCCCGCAGAACCGCGGATCGGTCGCTCCGGTGACGGCGGTCGAGATCAGGCACGAGGCATTATTGGCCTGCAGCCCATTGTCAAAATCCGACAGGATCGAGGCCCCGATGTCGGCGGTCGTGCCGAAAAAGTTCTTACCATTGGCTCGGATCGCGGTGAAGAAACCGCCGAAGCTCGGGTCGCCGAGGGTGAAATCGTAGGTGTTATCGCCTTGGCGCAAGCGGCCCGGGTTAAGGTTGGCCCCGACCGAGCCACCCGTGTCCGATCGCGCGCCGTACCCGGCGACGTTGAAGCCGAGCCCGGTCAAGCTGGTGCCCGTATACAGATCGTACGAGGTGAACGAAGCCGGTGCGGGGGTCGCGAGGCGCAGTATCGCGACGTCATTCTGGTCGATTACCGACCCGCTGTATTTCGGGTTGACTGCAACGAGGCTGATCGGGATCGCCGTCGACGTCGGGTCACCGGGAACGTTGGTATCAGGATTGGTATTCGCCCCGAAATAAGCGGTCGTCGAAAACGGCCGCGCGCTGCTGCCGTTGCTGACGCAATGCGCCGCAGTCAGGATCGAGATGTGGTCCGACAGCAGGCTGCCCGAACAGATGAAATTCCCCGCCGCGCCTTCGTTGATGATCAGCGCAACGACGCCCTGATACTTCGGCTGATTGGCGAAGTAGATCGGGTTGCCTCCACCTGCTGCAGTCGCCGTCGAGGTTTGCCCGACGATCAGGCTTTGCGCCGTCCAGCTGAGGCCGTCGCTCGCCCCTGATTGGGTCAGGCCGGTCGCGCCCGCCGCGATCGGCAGTGCCAACGGGAAGACAACAAGAAGATTCACCAAGTTACGCATCACAGCTCCCTTTTTCGTCGCTAGTCCGAATTTGTGGTTTCTGTCCTGCAATCACATTTCACGCTTCCGAAACTAATGCCACGCGGAATCCTTACCGCGACAAATTGCCCAAGCTCGCCTCGCCGCAACTTTTGACCTCGGCGAGGATGGTCGGCAGGGCTGCAGCGCGCCGGCAACTCCGGGGCTAGTTTAGAGCTTGCTAAATCGAGGCTTCGAGAGATTTAGTACGCTGCCGGAACGGATCAGCATCCGCATGGTCAAAACGGGGAAAGTTTCATGAAGTTACATAAGATCACGAGTGGTCTGGCGTTTATCTCGCTGGCGTCGACGGCGGCTGTCGCCCAACTCGCGCAGGATCACAGCTATGACGGCGGTGCGCAGTTGCTTACCGGTTCCGCGTTCGACGGCGCGATGACGCCCGAACAGGCCCCCGCCCCGAATGGCCCGCTACAGTCCGGCGTCCTGCTAAGTTTTGCCGGCGTCTCGCAATATGACGTCGCCGGTGTCGGGCGCAACTTCGTCCCGCCCGACACCATGGGCGCGGTCGGAACGTCGCAGTACGTCAGCGTCGTCAACGGCGGCGTCGGTATTTACAGCAAGACGGACGGCTCGCGGCAGTCGTTCCTGTCGGATACGACCTTCTGGGCAGCCGCCGGCCAGCAGGGCACCAACGGCGATACCCGCATTCTGTTCAATGCCGCCACCAACCGTTGGGTTGCAGCGGCATTCGGTGCAAGCCTCAGCGATCTCCAGATCGCGGTCTCGGATACCAGCAATGCGAACGGCAGCTGGCAGTCGGTCAAGTTCACCGGTTATGCCGGAGCTGGCTTCGGCGGCGCGGTCGCCGATTATCCGACGCTCGCGATCGACGCCAACGCCGTCTACATCGGTACCAACAATTTCGCGAAGAGCTCCGCGACGGGGGCGCAGCAGTTCCAAGGGACGACGTTGAACGTCATTCCGCTGGCCAGCATCTTCGGAACAAGCGGTCCGTCGGTGGCTGGCAACGTCCAGTTCCAGACGCCTTTCGATCCGGTGACATTTGCCGGCGACTATACTCGCGGCTACGCGATCCAGGGCGTCAACAGCAATGCCGCGGGAACTACCGGGAAAGTGCTTGCGGTGTCGTTCGCCAGCAACAACCTGACCCGCTATGATATTCTGAACGCCGGCACTGCTGGCGCGACCCGGACCGACAGTCTGACGACGATCGGCGCGACGTTCGAGGACAACAATGCGCCCGGTCGCCAGCCGAGCGGCTACAACGGCTTGCCGTCGCAGGTTATCGATACCGGCGACCCCCGCGTCGGCTCGAGTGTCTGGGAAGTCAACGGCCGTATCTACAGCGTGCATACGGTGACCGAACCGGGCAGCGCATTTACCGTGATCCGCTACGACGTGCTCGACTCGGTTACCGGCGCGGTGCTCGATGAAGGCGACCTGGGCAACGGCGGTGTCGATTTCTATTACGGTTCGATCGCGGTCAACGCGGCCGGGCAGGTCGTGATCGGTTACGACCGGTCGAATTACGGACTGGACGGCAATATCACCTTCGCGGCGCGTACTTTCGATACGAGCGCGAACGGCAAGCTGATTTTTACCAGTGGTGAGTTGCTGCTCAAGGTGAGTAGCATCAATGATTACCACACCGGCAGTCTTGAATTTCAGGCTCCGGCTGGGCGTCAGCGTTTCGGCGATTACAGCGCGGTCAGCCTCGACCCGACCGACGGGAGCAAATTTTGGGCCACCAACGAGATCGCACTCGAATATAACAGCCCGGCCGCCGGTCATCCGAACGGCACCGGCGGTCCGCGCTGGGGAACCTGGGTTGCCGAGATCGAGGTCGGTACGGTTCCCGAGCCGGCGACGTGGGCGATGATGATCGTCGGCTTCGGCATGGTCGGCACGGTCAGCCGGCGGCGGCGTCACCTGGCGGCACCGGTCGTTTAATCTGCTCGCCGTCCCACGCCGGCGATAAACTGTGACTGCCAACTTCGGCGGTCACAGCTTATTGCCGGCGCGGAACGGACAGGATCGCCTCGATCCAGCGCTGTCGGGATCAGGCTCGCGCCATCGTTTGCACTTGCCCGCAACGAACCAATCCAGCATGGCAGCCTGATGAATACCGCAACGCTCGACCTCGACGACGGCGGCACCGGCGGCCGTGTCGTCCGGATCGGGGGGACGCTGACCGTCGCTGGCATCGGCGAGATCGCACCGCGGCTGCAGGCGCTGCAGCCCGATGGTCGCCCGCTGACGATCGATCTCGGCAAGGTCGATGGCATCGATACGATCGGCGCGTGGCTGGTCCACCGCCTGGCGCGTGACTGGGACGCGGCGGGCCAGACGGCGAAGTTCGACGGCGCCTCGCCCGACGCGAAGCGGCTGATCGACGAGGTCGCCGCCAACGACAAGCCGGTCGAGACGCGCCCGCCGCGGGTGGGCCGCATCTCGCACCAGCTCGAGCTGATCGGGCGCAGTGTCGTCAACTCGGTCCACACGCTCGGCGCGTTCCTCGGCTTCCTCGGGCTGACGCTGGTGACGCTGGCGCAGACTGTCATCAGCCGCCGCACACTGCGGTGGAACGCCGTGGTGCATCAACTCGAACTGGTCGGCGTCAACGCGCTCGGCATCGTCGGGCTGCTGTCGTTTCTGGTGGGAATCGTGCTGGCGCAGCAGGGAGCGGTACAGCTCCAGCAGTTCGGCGCGGAGGTCTTCGTCGTCAACCTGATCGGCCGCTCGACGCTGCGCGAGCTCGGCATCCTGCTGACCGCGATCATGGTCGCGGGCCGCTCGGGGTCGGCGTTCGCCGCGCAGATCGGCTCGATGAAACTGAACGAGGAACTCGACGCGATGGCGACCATCGGCATGTCGCCGATCGAGGTGCTGGTGCTGCCGCGACTGATCGCGACCGCGATCATGATGACATTGCTCGGCTTCTACGGCTCGATCATGGCGATCTTGGGCGGCGGGCTGTTCTGCTGGGTCTCGCTCGCCATTCCGCCGTCAAGCTACATTCAGAGACTGCAGGACGTCGTACCCTTGAGCGATCTGGTTATCGGCACGCTCAAGGCGCCGGTATTCGGTATCATCATCGCGGTCACCGGCTGCTTCCAGGGCATGCAGGTCACCGGCAACGCCGAATCGGTCGGGCTGCGCACCACCGCCGCGGTCGTTCAGTCGATCTTCCTCGTCATCGTCATCGATGCGTTCTTCGCGGTGTTCTTCACCGCGCTGGGTTACGTATGAGCGAAGCCGCGCTGGAGGCGAGCGAGCCCGCGCGGGAAGCGCGCAAGCCCGAGGCGATCATCCGGGTCCGCGGACTGCAGAATCGGTTTGGCGACCACGACGTCCACAAGGATCTCGATCTCGACGTCCGCCCCGGCGAGATCCTCGGCGTCGTCGGCGGCTCGGGCACCGGTAAGTCGGTGCTGATGCGATCGATCCTCGGGCTGCAGACGCCGACGGCGGGAACGGTCGAGGTCTTCGGCGAGCAAGTCGACCACCTCGATGAAGCGCAATCGAAGGATCTGCGTCGCCGCTGGGGCGTGCTGTTCCAGGACGGCGCGCTGTTTTCGTCGCTGACTGTGGCGGAGAACATCGAGGTGCCGATGCGCGAGTTCTATCGGCTGACGCCGCAGCTGATGGACGAGATCGCGGGCTACAAGATCGCCATGGTCGGGCTTCCCAATCACGCGGGCGCACTGCTGCCGTCGTCGTTGTCGGGCGGCATGCGCAAGCGGGCCGGCATGGCGCGCGCGCTGGCGCTCGATCCGCAGCTGCTGTTCCTCGACGAGCCGACCGCCGGGCTCGACCCGATCAGCGCGGCGGCGTTCGACGAGCTGATCCGGACGCTGCGCGACACCATGCACCTGACGGTGTTCCTGATCACCCACGACCTCGATACGCTGCACGCGATCTGCGACCGCATCGCCGTTATCGCCGACGGTGTCGTGCTGACGGTCGGAACGATTCCGGAACTATTGGCGTTCGACCACCCTTGGGTGCAGGAATACTTCCGCGGCCCGCGCGGCCGGGCGGCGCTGGGGGCAGATACAGCGCCGGTCGAAGAGAGAGGCAAGGCTTAACCCGTGGAAACCCGCAGTTCGTACGTCCTCGTCGGTGCGGTGACGCTGGCCATCGCGCTGGCGCTGTTCGGCATGGTACTGTGGCTGGCGAAGTTCTCCGGCGCCGAGAAGCGCCAGTTCGACGTCTTTTTCAAACAATCGGTCAGCGGTCTCGCGGTCGGCAGCGCAGTCGCCTTCAAGGGCGTGCCGGTCGGTCAGATCAAGTCGATTTCGCTATTGCCCAAAACCCCCGACCAGATCCGCGTCCGCATCGAGGTCGGGGCCGATGTGCCGATCCTGCGCGGCACCACCGCCGGTATCGAGGGCGTCGGCTTCACCGGCGTCAGTCAGATCCAGCTTACCGGCGCGATCTCGAACGCGCCGCCGATCACCGAGGAAGGTCCGTTCGGCGTACCGGTCATCCCGCAGCGCCCCGGCGCGATCGGCGAATTGCTGGCGACCGCGCCCGAACTGCTCAACCACATTTCCGACCTGACCGACAGCCTCAACAAGCTGCTTAACAATGACAACCGCGCCTCGATCGGCGGCATCCTGAAGAATACCAACCGGCTGAGCGCCGCGCTCGCCGACCGCGGTCCCGAAATCGCCGCGACGCTTGCCGAGACACGCCAGACGCTGGCGGCGGCGACCGGCGCGGCGCAGTCGCTGTCGACGCTGGTCAAGCACACCGATCAGCTCGTCACCGCCGACGGCGAGCCGCTGGTGCAGGAGCTGCACGCCACGATCGCTCACGCCAATGCGACGCTGGCGAAGGTCGAGGGCGTCGTCGGCAGCGCCCAGCCGGGGATCGACGCGCTGACCACGCAGACGTTGCCCGAAGCGGGCGCGCTGGTCCGTGATCTGCGCCAGCTGACGACGCAACTGGGCGCGTTCGCGGGCAAGCTCGACCAGGATCCCGCCGGCGCGATCGTCGGCGGGCGGCGGCTGCCCGAATACAGCGGCGACGGCAGCACCAAGAAGAAGGGCAAGTGATGCGGCAGTTGAAGACCCCAGCGCTGGCGCTGGCGACGGCACTGCTCGGTGTCAGTGCGTGCGGCCCGCTGGTCCAGATCGGCGGCAACGACAAGGCTCCCGCCGCACTGATGACGTTGCGCGCCACCGCTGCGCCCGTCGCCAACGCGGCCGCGTACGACCGCAGCCGCGCCGTGCTGGTCCAGGTTCCCGCCGCGACCGGCGCGCTGCAGACGTTACGCGTGCCGGTCATCACCACCGACACGCAGCTCGCCTACCTCACCGGCGCGACCTGGGCCGAGCAGCCCAACCGCCAGCTGCAGCGCGTCCTCGCCGACACGCTCGAGGCGAACGGCGTCGCGACGCTCGATCCGCGCGCCGCGCCGCTCGCGCCGGGGCGCAGCCTCGATGGCACGCTGATCGAATGCAGCCTCGACGTCCGCAACGCGGGCCGCCCCGTCGTCAGGGTCCGCTACGATGCTGCGCTGGCAACCAACAGCAAGGGCCCGGTCGCGCTGCGCCGCTTCGACGCGAGCGAACCGGTCGTCAGCCAGTCCCCGGCCGATGTGGCGGTGGCGCTCAACACCGCGGCGAACCGGCTCGCGGTCGATGTGGCGGGGTGGGTGAAAGCGAACTAAGCAGTTGCGCGCACGCCTATAGCGGCCAACTCTCCAGCGTCGTGACGAACTTGGTCAGCCACGCATTCGTCTGGTGCCCGTCGATGGCGCGGTGGTCGATCGTCAGCGAGACATACGCCATCGGCCGGATCAGCATCGCATCACTTCCGTCGACCTCGCGCACGACGACACGCTTTTCGAGCTTGCCGACGCCGAGGATCGCCGACTGCGGCTGGTTAATGATGACCGGCGTCGCGAGCAGCGAGCCGGAGACACCGTGGTTCGAGATCGTGAATGTGCCGCCGCGCACGTCGCGGCCGCTCAGCTTGCCGTCGCGGGCGCGCGTCACCAGCTCGCCGAGCCGGGTCGCGATGCCGAGCAGCGACAGCTGCTGGGCGCGGCTCACCACCGGCACGATCAGCCCCTTGTCGCCGAGGGCGGTGCCGACGCCGATGTTGACGTCCTCGAAGACGTCGAGCCGGTCGTCGTACCAGCGGCTGTTGACCACCGGCACGGCGCGCATCGCGGCGACCGACGCGGCGATCATATAAGCGGTGTAGGTCAGATTGACCCCGCCCGCTTCGAAGGTGGCCTGATGCTTGCGGCGATGCGCGATGATTGCGCTGAAGTCGGCCTCGAACACCGCGGTGACGTGCGGCGCGGTGGTGACGGAGCCGAGCATGTTCGCCGCGATCGCCAGCCGCATGCGGTCGTGCGGGACCTGGCGGACGCCGTTCGGCGGAGGGCTGGCAGGGGCAGGCATTGCGGTCTGGTTGCCCCGTGCTGCGACGACCGCATCGACATCGGCGCGCGTTACCCGGCCGCCGCGACCGCTGCCGGCTATCGTCGCGGGGTCCACCTTGTGCTGCTGGACCGCGCGGCGGACGGCGGGAGAAAGCGCGGTTGCCTGCGACGTGTCCGAAGCTGGTGTCGGCTCGCCACCACCCTCGTCGTAAGCCCCGCGCCGTCGGGGGTCGATACGCGTCAAATCGTCGACGGATATGGACTCCCGCCGGCGCGGGAGTGACGTGTCTTGGTCGGAGTTCCTGCCACGGATCGCAGCCGGCCCATCCACGGCCGTTGCTTCCGCACCCATCGCCGCCCCGACATCTGCCTCGGTCGTCAACGCAATCCGCCCGAGCACCGCCCCCGGCACCGCATCGCCGTCCGCCGCGATCACGATCTCGCGCAGCACCCCGCCTACTGCCGCCGACACCTCCTGCGTCACCTTGTCGGTCTCGAGCTCGACCAGCGGCTCGTTCTCGGTCACCGCGTCGCCGACCGCCTTCAGCCACGCGCGCACGACGGCCTTGGTGCCCTCCTGCTCGAACGGGACGATGATGTCGTGCAGCGCGGCCATGCTCAAAACCCGATCAGTTCGTCGATCTTGGCGCGGATACGCTCGACCGACGGCACCGCCCAGTCGAGCAGCACGGCGTTGTGCGGGCTCGGGATGTCGGGCATGGTCAGCCGCGACACCGGCGCGTCGAGGTCGATGAACGCCTCGTCGGCGACCACCGCGGCGATCTCGGCGCCGAAGCCCGCGGTCTGCAGATCCTCATGGACGATCAGGCAGCGCCGCGTCCGCCGCACCGAGGCGAGCACCGCCGCCTTGTCCCACGGCATCAGCGTGCGCAGGTCGATGACGTCGGCCGAGCGGCCCTCGGCTGCCACCTCGCAGCGCGGCACCATCGCACCCCAGGTGATGATGCTGATCGCGTCGCCCGAGCGCGTCGTCTTCGCCTGCCCGAACGGCAGCACATAGTCGTCGCCCGGATACTGCCGGCGCGCCCACACGTCGTCGAGCATGGCGCGGTGTTCGAAGAAGATCACCGGATCGTTGCCGCGCAAGGCCCCGCGCAGCAGCCCGACCGCGTCCGCGGCGTTCGAGGGCACCGCGACCATCCAGCCGGGCGCGTGGACGAACGCCACCTCGTTGGTCTGGCTGTGCCACGGATCGCCGCACTTGAAGAAGCCGCCCGGGATACGGACCACCATCGGCGCGGCGAAGCGGTTGTTGGTGCGCCAGCGCATCGTGCCGCAGTCGTTCAGCTGCTCGGTCGCCGGCTCGGCATACTTGCGGAACTGGATTTCGGGAACCGGCATCAGCCCGGCCAAGGCCATGCCGACCGCACGCCCGATGATGCCTTCCTCCGACAGGCTGGTATCGAAGACGCGGGCCTCGCCGAACTTGTCCTGCAGGCCGAGCGTCACCGCGTGGACGCCGCCCTTGGGGCCGATGTCCTCGCCGAACAGCACGACGCGCGGATTGACCGTCAGCTCGTGATCGAGCGTCCGGCGGATCGCGGTCACCATGTTGACCCGCTGGCCTTCGGGTCTGGGATCGGGGCTGGACAGTGGCGATATGTAGCCGTGCGTCCATTGCCCGCCCATAGATTGGAGCGCGCCGGGCTCGGCAAAGACGTGGCGCATGACGGTAGCGGGGTCGGCAACGGGCCGGGCCTCGGCACCCTCCCGCGCGACCTCGGCGTCGGCGGCGGCTTGCGCCTCGATCGCGCGCCATTCGTCGTCGCCAAATAGCGCGGGCACGAGGAACGAGCGCAGTTTCGGCAGCGGGTCGCGCTCCCACTCGCTCGCGACGAACGCTGCCGACTTGTACGCCTGCGTATCCTGAAAGCTGTGGCCCTGCAGCCGTGGCACGGTCAGCCGCAGCAGGCACGGCCCGCGGCGCTCGCGGACATGCGCCACCGCCGCCGCGACCAGCCGCGCCGCCTCCGCTGGTTCGGTGCCGTCGCCGCTCAACACCTCGAGCCCCGCCCAGCTGGCGAGGTTGGCGGCGATATCGCCGCCCGGCGTCTGGAAGCTCGACGGTACCGAAATCCCGTAGCCATTGTCCTCGATGTAGAACAGCATCGGCAGCGCCTGCGTCGTCGCGATCGTCAGCGCCGCCCAAAAGCCGTTCGACGCCACCGACGCGTCGCCGCCGAGCACGACCGCAATCGCGTCGGCATAAGCGGGATCGCCCAGCACCTCGCGATGATACTCGATCGCCTGCGCCCAGCCCGCCGTCGGGGTGTACTGCGCGCCGACGCCGCCGCACATCGGCAGCGCCGAGGCCCCGTGCGGGTTCGGGTAGTTGAAGACCACGCCGATGTCGCGCCCGTCCGAATAGCCGCCGCTGCGCCCCATCGCCGAGCCGAGCGCGTCGGCAACGTCGACGGCAAGCGCCAGCAGCAGTGGCCGCGACCGATAATAGCCGAACGCTGCGTCGGTTGCCCGCGTCAGCTGGCAGCCGAGCAGCACCTGCGCGAGGTCGTGCCCGCGCGCCGAGAACTGGTAGAGCACCTTCTTTTCGGGGACGAGCCGCGTTTCTTCCATCGCATCGAGGGCGCGCGACAGCTGAACGAGGTAAGCGACGCGCCGCCAGTCGACTGCCGGATCGGGGGCGTTGCTCAGCATGGCGTGCACTGATACCGCGCGGTTCGCGCCTGTAAAGGGACGAGCGTCTAGGCCAGGCTCTTGCTCGCCATCTCGAAAACGTCTTTCGACACCCCTGCCCGGCCGACGATGCGCTCGAGCTCGCCGCGCATCAGCGCGCCCCGCGCCGCATCGAACCGCCGCCAGCGGCCGAGCGGCGTCACCAGCCGCGCCGCCAGCGAAGGATTCAGCGCGTCGACCGCGATGACCTCGTCGGCGACCAGCCGGTAGCCCGCGCCGTCGGCGGCGTGGAAGCGCAGCTGGTTCGCGCCGAATGCACCGATCAGCGCGCGCAGCCGGTTGGGATTGCTACGGCTGAAAGCCGGGTGCGTCCGCAGCGCGTCGACCTGCGCCAGCGTATCGGGCCGCGTCGACAGCGCCTGCGCGGTGAACCACTTGTCGATCACCGACGGGTCATGCTCGAAGCGCGTATAGAACGCCTGCAGCGCCGTCTCGCGCTCGCCCGCGGCCGAGTTGACCAGCCCGCCGAGCGCCGCGATCCGGTCGGTCATGTTGTCGGCGTCGGTGAACTGCGCGTACGCCGCCGCTACTCCATCAGGTGCGTCGTCGGCGAGCAGGTAACCGAGCGCGACATTCTTCAGCCGCCGGCGGCCCTTGGCCTCAGGCGTCTGCTCGTAGCGATTGGCACCGTGATCCTCATATGCCGCCCACCACTCGCGGCGCAGCGCCGCCGCAACCTGCCGCCGTATCGCATCGCGCCGCGCGTGGATCGCATCGACGTCGACCACCGCCGCCTGATCGCCGATGAACGCCTCCGACGGCAGCAGCACCGCCTCGGCGATAAACGCCGGATCGAGCCCCGAGCGCAGCGTCGCGCCGACCGCCGCGACCAGATCGTCCGCCGGTCCATCCTCGGCCAGCACCGCCAGCGCCAGCCGCTGCAGCGCCTCGTAGCGCGCGAACGGATCGTCGTCGTGCGCCGACAGGAACGCCAGCTCGTCGCGCGACGCCGGCGTCGACAGGATCACCGGAGCCGAAAAGCCACGGTTGAGCGACATCACCGGCGGCCGCTGAACGCCGTCGAAGCGCACCTGCGCCGTCGCGCCCAGCTCGACCACGTGCTCATCACCCACCCGTGCGCCCGTATCGCGGTCGAACAGCGCCACCCGCAGCGGCAGCGTCATCGGCAGCTTGTCCGGCTGCCCCGGCGTCGGCGGCACCGTCTGTGCCAGTTGCAGCGTCGCCGTCGCCGCCGCCGCATCGTGCCGCAGCTCGGCGGCGATCCGCGGCGTCCCGGCCTGCGAATACCAGCGGCGGAAGCCCGTCAGGTCGTGCCCGCTCGCATCCGCCATCGCCGCGAGCCAGTGGTCGGTGGTCACCGCCTGCCCGTCGTGGCGCTCGAAATACAGGTCCGTCCCGCGCCGGAAACCCTCGGCCCCGAGCAGCGTGTGCAGCATGCGGATGACCTCGGCACCCTTGTTGTACACCGTCGAGGTATAGAAATTGCCGATCTCGATATACTGATCGGGGCGGATCGAGTGCGCCAGCGGCCCGGCATCCTCGGGGAATTGCACTCCGCGCAGCGTCCGCACGTCGTCGATCCGGCGCACCGCCGCCGAGCCCTGGTCGGCCGAGAACTGCTGGTCGCGGAACACCGTCAGACCCTCCTTGAGCGACAGCTGGAACCAGTCGCGGCAGGTGACGCGATTGCCGGTCCAGTTATGGAAATACTCGTGCGCGACGACCGTCGCCACCGCGTCGAAATCGGCGTCGGTCGCGGTTTCGGCATCGGCGAGAATGTATTTCGAATTGAAGACGTTGAGCCCCTTGTTCTCCATCGCCCCGGCGTTGAAGTCGGCGACCGCGACAATGTTGAACTCGCTCAGATCATATTCGCGGCCGTAGCTGACCTCGTCCCAGCGCATCGCGGTCTTCAGCGCCGCCATCGCATGGGCGCAGCGCGGCAGGTCGTCGGCCGCCGCCCAGATCGCCAGCGCCACCTCGCGGCCCGACGCGGTGGTGAAGCTGTCGCGGTAGGCGGCGAGACTGCCCGCCACCACGGCGAACAGATACGCGGGCTTGGGCCACGGATCGACCCACTCGGCAAAATGCCGCCCGTCCGCCAGCGTCCCCGCCCCGCCCCTGTCGCCGTTGGACAGCAGCACCGGATAGCGCGCCGCATCGGCCTCGAGCCGCACCGTATAACGCGACAGCACATCGGGCCGGTCGGGGAAGAAGGTGATCCGGCGAAACCCCTCCGCCTCGCACTGCGTACACAGGATGCCGCCCGAGGCGTACAGCCCCATCAGCTTGGTATTGGCCGCCGGCGCGATCTCGACGACGGTTTCGACGACAGCGTGGTCACCCGCGATCGCGAGCGTCAGCTTGCTGCCAGCGGGCATAGCGTCGACGGCGACCCTGTCGACCGTCACTGAAACCAGCGTCAGTTCCTCGCCGTCGAGCACCAGCGGGCGGTCGTGCGTGCCGTTGCGCGTCACCGTCAGCCGCGCTGTCACCCGCGTCCGCGCCGCATCGAGCGCGAAGGTCAGCGCCACCTCGGGAACCAGCCAGTCGGGCGCACGGTAATCCGCGAGGCGAATCGTCTGCGGTGCGGCGGCGTCGAGCATGAGGATGTCCTTCGGAGCGAACCCGGACATAGGCGGCGGCGGGGTGTCGCTCAAGAGTAAGCGCGCGGGTCGGAGGCGGTGAGTTCAGCTATCGGTTTTCGACCCTAAGTAGGTCGGCAGGCGCGTGCCGAAGCTTGCCTGAATTTGCCATTGGTTCCTCCCACCGTTTGGAAGGACTGTCGATTTATAGCCGACATCGATCCGGTGCGAGCTTCGGCATTTGGATAATATCATCGTGTCGCGACCACTTTCGACACACGGTAGGTAGCAATCGCCCCATCGACCGTTTTCCCGCACCCAGAAGTATTTGCCCTAACGTTGGCCAGTACGAGCTTTCCAAGCCCCGTCATCGCAGGTGGCTGTGCCAGCGGCAAAATATCGGTACCACAAGCTCCGCGAAGCGCGAGGTTGATTGGCAAGTACAGGTCATCGGGCGTGTGCGCCACTGCTCCGCTGATGATCGTCGGCAACAGCCAATCCGGCAGTTGGCCCATGCAGCACGCTGGCCCGAGACGGGCGGTACCTTCTATTCGGACGAGCGTTTCGGTCAGTGCTTGCCCGGTGCGGAACCGGCTGAAATTCATTGGGTTCACGGTATTCACGTCGCCGCCGGTAAAGCTATAAGGTTGATGATCACCGTAAGCGACAAGCAGCCATGGCCGGCCGGTATGCTTCTGCTTCGCTCGAAGCCAAGCCCGTAGTTTCTCGAGCGCTACGGCCGTCCCCGCTTGGCGATGCAGATAGGCGTTAAGAGTGCAAGTCTCGTCCGATGTCGCCGCCGCCAAAAACAGTGTTTGCGGCCCTGTCTTGGCGTCGGCATCGCACGGGTGAGGGGAATGGTTTTCAAGCAGAAGGATTGCGACTAGCGCTGGGCTGTTATCCGCTTGACGATTTTCGGTCAGGATTGCACGTTCGGCAATGATCGCATCCGATCGCAACCAAATGTCTGAAGTCTCGGGGACGAGACTCGTGAACCTTTCAAATCCGTAAAATCGATAGGCGTTACGGGCGTTATAGAATTTCCCCGAGACTGGATAATAGGCACTCGTTTGATAACCATGTCGGCGTAAATATAGAGGCAGCGAATTCCGGACATAGGGTGCCACCGCCGCATGCGTATAAAAGCCAGAATATCCGAAAAGCCGTGAATCGACTCCTGTAATAGTCTCAAATTCCGTGATCCAGGTGCCGCCGCCGACGGCATTGACGCGTAGCGGGAGCACCGCCTGCGTTTCGGCAAAGGACGCATAGACTGGACTGAGGACAGGAGACCGAAGCTGAAATGCCCGATTGACGTCGAAGGTCGACTCCATGAGTACCATGACGATGTTCGGAGCAAGTTGGCGGCCGGGCGCGACCATGCCTGCAGCGGTCGCAATCTTCAATGATGGCGGTGGGCGGTCTGGCGCACTGAAGTAGAGGCTGCCGCTATTCTCGCGTTCCAGCGTTACGGAGTAGATTAGAAAAGGCAGGTGTCCCATCAGGCGGGCAAGCTGCGTCACGCCCGCCGGACCCCATGCGGTTCCCGCGACGCCGCTGGATGCGACCGAGTTACCGAGCCGGTTGACGAACAGGTAGCTTCCCGCCAAGGCGAGTCCGATCGTTACCGCTGAGCGATATTGATCTCGCCGGCCTAGCGACCGATGCATCGTACCTTGCAAAATCAGTACCCCGATGAGCAGCAGCACACCGGCAAGCGCACACACAATAAGGAGCGGTGTCAGCCACATAGGCGCATCGACAGCGGCAAGCGTGCCGGCGGGATTTGCGGCGGCGATCCGTAAGTCCAGCATCGTCAAGGGCAGTTCGGTTAGCGTGATCTTTGCTTCGCCGATCTCGCGAAGCACGAGTGCAATCCCGATACCGGTCGACGAGACTGCGATTGCCGCCGCCCGTGGCAGAAGTAGGCAAACCGAGGCAAATAACACGGCAATGATTAGGGAGGCACCGCGGACCATGGCCGGACCGGTCAGCGCCAGCGTCAAACCGACACCGTAGACCGCAAGCAGCAAACCCAAAAAGGTCGGGTTCCGCATCAAAGTCCAAACGCTGGAAGGCTTTTCTCGTTCACCTCCTGAGGGACGCTCTGAGACAACGACATCAACCGTCGTGTTGTTCATGTTACCCCACCCATTCGCTCTATTATTCTGCCGCGTCGAGAGCACCGATCCGCAGACGAGCAGGTCAGTCCGCACTACTGAGGCATGCCACGCATGTCCGCAATCGCGGCTGGCTGCGTCAGGCGAGACGACGTTGGCCTGCCGAGGGCGACGATTGCCTTGGTTACCTGAAAGCTGCCCGAGCACTCCCTTTCAGTCCTTCAATATACAGCTTTCCAACACTGTACCAAATAGACTATATCTATGCTTCTCATTCACTATCGCGGAGTCGGAGCGGCATGGCGACCCATATTCCCGCGGAGAACACTGATTGGAGCGTCGATAGCGGCGTCCGGCCGCACCGCTCGGCGTTCTGCTGCGGCGCAAGACGCTCGTTGAGGACCGAGCAGGTTCGGTGCCAATATTGTCGCCGGATCTCCTAATCTTTAACTGCCGAACGCTTTGAAGAGAGTGCTCTCGGCACTTACGAGCCGCTCGCCACCGGACAGGAAATCGATGTTCTCAGTTCGACAGGGTAGTCAACTTCGTCAACTTCCGACGGTAATCACCGCTGTTCGGTCCGACTGCGGACGGACCAGACATGTTCGAGCCGTGAACGCAGGGAGGGCTGATCTTTCCAGGAAGGTGCTAGCGAAATAGCGAATTGGGTGTGTCGAAAGAGTCGCCAAACGCGCTGATTGGTGGATATCAGTGGCGACAATGACCATCCAGTTGCTGATTTTCGGGCTCGGCTATACCGCGACGCGTGTCGCCGCGGCGGTGCGGGCGAGCGGTGGCGGGGTGATCGCCTGCCGCCGTCAGGCCGGTCCCGAGGCGCTGGCGTTCGACGATCCGGCGGTCGGCGCGGCGATTGTCCGCGCTACGCACATTCTGTCGTCGGTGCCGCCGGATGCGAGCGGCATCGACCCGGTGCTCCTGCGCTATGGGACGTTGCTTGTCGCCGCTAGGCCGCAGTGGCTCGGCTATCTGTCGTCGACCGGGGTATACGGCGACGCCGGCGGCGGATGGGTCGACGAAAGTGCTCCGGTCGGCGGCGGGCGGCGCAGCGCCCGGACCGAGGCCGATCTCGGCTGGCAGGGGCTGAGCGACCGATGCCGTGTGTTTCGCCTGCCCGGCATCTACGGCCCGGGCCGCTCGGCGCTCGACCGCGTTCGCAACGGCACCGCAACCCGCATCGACGCGCCCGGCCACCTGTTCAGCCGCGTCCACGTCGAGGACATCGTCGCCGCAGTGCTGGCCTCGTTCGAGCGCGGCGGCGCGGGCGTGTACAATCTCGCCGACGATGAACCCGCGCCGGGTAATGTCGTGATCGAATACGCCTGCGATCTCCTCGGCATCGCCTGGCCGCCGCTGCAGCCGCTGGCGACCGCGGCACTCAGCCCGATGTCACGCGGCTTCTATGCCGAGAACCGGCGCGTCGCGGCGTTGAAGATGCGGCGCGAACTCGGGGTGCGGCTGCGCTATCCCGACTACCGGAGCGGGCTTCGCGCATGTTGAACGACAGCGACAGCGGCCGTGCCCGCAGTTCAGGCGGTGCAGCGCGCCTGCCCCGAGCCGACCTTGCTGATCGTACATTTCGCCCCGCCCGCGACATGCACATCGCCCGAGCCTGCGACCGAGATGGCGGCGGTCCGGCTGGCGTTCGCCTCGACATCACCCGAGCCGGCGAGGCTGACGTCGAGGGTGTCGCAACGCAAATCGCCGAGCTTCAGGCTGCCCGAGCCGCCGACGTTGGCATGACTGCTGCCGCACCGCCCGGCAGCGACGACATCCCCCGAGCCGCCGACGCTGAAGCTCGCCGATCCGGTCTCGAGCGAGGCGAGCTTGATCGATCCCGAGCCGCCGACGTCGGCGGCAAATGCAGGAACCTTGACCCGGTCGACCATGACCGTGCCCGAGCCGCCGACACTGACGCCGCGGACCATCGGCACGGTCACCGCGACCCGCACCTTACCCATTTCGCTGGGGTCCCAGCCCCAGTTGACGCCGCGTTTGCTCCCGATCCTGAGGGTGCCGTTGACGACCTCGATCTCGAGCCGGTCGAGCGCTTTCTGCTCGCCGGTGGCGCGCACGCCCGGCGTACGCCCGGTTGTCACCGTGACCTCCGGTGAGCCGCCGAGCGAAATCCGGTCGAAGCCGCCGACGGGGTAGTTGCGCTCGGCAGCAAGCGCTGACGTCGTAAGGAGGATCACGACGAGTGCAGCTGCGGTACGGATCATCGATGACTCCCATGTGTGCTGTTTCGATAGTACACATATGTCGCGCTTTGTCGATCCTTTCGGCACATCGACATCTCGAGAGCGAACTGGTTACCTGCGGCGGTGTGTAGCCTTGCTTCAACGACGCCGAAAATACAACATCTAGTCACCGCGACGGCATGGCCCACAGAATACTGTAGCGTAACAACGGCCGCTTCGGTATATTGAGATTTGCTGACGCTGCTTTGTTTTGCTGATACAAAACCAGAACGCCGATTCGCCAGTTAACTTTCGAGAGGCTCCGCACGATGTCCCTGCTCAAGGCCAGCCATAGCTACAAGCCGTTCGAATATCCGTGGGCGTTCGATTTCTGGAAGCGCCAGCAGCAGATCCACTGGATGCCCGAGGAGGTGCCCTTGGGCGAAGATTGCCGCGACTGGGCGCAGAAGCTGACCGATCACGAGCGCAATCTGCTGACCCAGATTTTCCGCTTCTTCACGCAGGCCGACATCGAAGTGCAGGATTGCTACCACGAGAAATACGGCCGCGTCTTCAAGCCGACCGAGATCAAGATGATGCTGACCGCGTTCAGCAATATGGAGACGGTCCACATCGCCGCGTACAGCCACCTGCTCGATACCATCGGCATGCCCGAGAGCGAGTATAACGCGTTCATGAACTACAAGGAGATGCGCGACAAACACGAGTATATGAGCCAGTTCGGCGTCGAGAACGATGCCGATATCGCGCGCACGCTGGCGATGTTCGGCGGCTTCACCGAGGGACTGCAGCTGTTTGCCAGCTTTGCCATGCTGATGAACTTCCCGCGTTTCAACAAGATGAAGGGCATGGGCCAGATCGTCACCTGGTCGGTGCGCGACGAGAGCCTGCACTGCGAGGGCATCATCAAGCTGTTCCACGCCTTCTGCGCCGAAACCGGGGTGCTGACCTCGAAAATCCGTGACGACATCGCCGACGTCTGCCAGCGCACCGTGCGGCTCGAGGACGCGTTTATCGATCTTGCCTTCGAAATGGGCCCGGTCACCGGCATGACGCCGAACGACATCAAGAAATATGTCCGTTTCACCGCCGACTGGCGCCTCAAGCAGCTCGGCATGAAGCCGATCTACCTGATCGACGAACACCCCCTGCCCTGGCTGATCCCGATGCTTAACGGCGTCGAACACGCCAACTTCTTCGAAGCCCGTGCGACCGAATATTCAAAGGCTGCCACCAAGGGTAACTGGAATGAGGTGTGGGACGCTTTTGATCGCCGCAAGGGGGCGAAGCTGGCGAGCGAGGCGGCAAACGAGGCGGGCGACGACGGGGCGCAGGGTGTGCTGGAAGTAGCGGTGGGATTTGCCGGCTCATCCTCGATCTCGCGGAACGAAAGTGGCGCCGTCGCAGCGTTCGCCTAACCCCGATCGCATGCACGACACGATCGATACGAACTTCGCCGACGCGCTGAGCGACCGCTACCTGATCTATGCGCTGTCGACGATCACGGCGCGGTCGCTGCCCGATGTACGCGATGGGCTGAAGCCGGTGCACCGACGGATCCTGTGGGGGATGCGGCTGCTCAAGCTCGATCCGTCGACGGGGTCCGGCGACCTGCTCGACGCCAGTGCGGCGCGCAACACGACGAGTTACAAGAAATGCGCGCGCGTCGTCGGCGATGTCATGGGCAAATACCATCCGCACGGCGATCAGTCGATCTACGACGCCATGGTCCGCATGGCGCAGAGCTTCTCGCTGCGCTACCCACTGGTCGACGGCCAGGGCAATTTCGGCAACGTCGACGGCGATAATGCGGCCGCGATGCGGTACACCGAGGCCCGGCTGACGATCGCTGCGGGCGACCTAATGGACGGCCTCGACGAGGCCTGCGTGCCGTACCGCGACACCTATAACGGCGAGGAGGAGGAGCCCGAGGTCTTTCCCGCCGCCTTCCCGAACCTGCTGGCGAACGGCTCGAGCGGCATCGCGGTCGGCATGGCGACGTCGATCCCGCCGCACAATGTCGCCGAAATCTGCGACGCCGCCTGCGCGCTGCTCGACGAGCCCGCCACCGAGGCCGATCTGTTGCCCGGCCCGGATTTCCCGACCGGCGGCGTGCTGGTCGAGAGCGCGGCGGCGATCCGCGAGGCGTATCGCACCGGGCGAGGCAGCTTCCGCCTGCGCGCCCGCTGGTCGGTCGAGCCGGGCACATCGGGCACATGGGTGATCGTCGTCACCGAAATCCCGTATCAGGTCCAGAAGGGCAAGCTGATCGAGGCGATCGCCGACTTGATCAACGACAAGAAGCTGCCGATCCTCGCCGACGTCCGCGACGAGTCCGACACTGCGATCCGCCTCGTGCTCGAACCGCGGTCGCGCAACGTCGATGCCGCGGTGCTGATGGAAAGCCTGTTCCGCCTGACCGACCTCGAAGTCCGCTTTCCGCTCAATCTCAATGTCTTGAACAAGTATCATGTGCCCGGCGTGATGTCGCTGCGGCAAGTGTTGCAGGCCTTCCTCGACCACCAGTTCGACGTGCTTCAGGCGCGCACCCGATTCCGGCTGGGCCGCATCGAGGACCGGCTCGAACTGCTCGACGGCTATCTCAAGGCCTATCTCAACATCGACGAGGTGATCCGCATCATCCGCGAGGACGATGATCCCAAGGCCGAGCTGATGATTCGCTTCGAGCTCAGCGACCGGCAGGCGGAAGCGGTGCTCAACCTGCGGCTGCGGGCGCTGCGGCGGCTCGAAGAGATCGAGATCGTCAAGGAGAACAAGGCGCTGCAGGCCGAAGCTGCAAAGCTGCGCAAGCTGCTCGATACGCCGGCGGCGCAGACGGCGCGGGTGCGTGGCGATCTTGTCAAGCTGCGCGCGCGCTATGGCCCCGAGACGCCGCTCGGCGCGCGGCGCACCGAGATCGGCGCCGTACCGACGCTGACCGAGATTCCGCTCGATGCGATGATCGAGCGCGAGCCGCTGACGGTGATCGCCTCGGCGAAAGGCTGGATCCGCGCGCTTAAAGGTCACGTCGACCTGACCTCACCCGAGCTCGCCAGGTTCAAGGAGGGCGACGGGCCGGGGTTCGCCTTCCACGCGCAGACCACCGACAAGCTGATCCTGATTGCCGCTTCCGGCCGTGCCTACACGCTCGCGGCGAACGAGCTGCCCGGCGGGCGTGGTTTCGGCGAACCCATACGCCTCATGGTCGATCTCGGCGGCGACGTTGGCATCGCCCTGCTGTTCGCGCACCGCCCGGGGACACGGCTGCTGCTCGCCGCGAATGACGGGCGCGGCTTCCTCGTCGACAGCGCCGAACTGCTCAGCGAAACGCGCAAGGGCCGCCAGGTGATGACCCCACGCGAGGGCGCGGCGCTGGCGCATGTGCGGCCGCTCGGCGCGAACGACGATATGCTCGGGGTAGTCGGCGACAATCGCAAGCTGCTGCTATTCGGGATTGCCGAGGTCCCCGTAATGGTGCGCGGCCAGGGCGTCGCGCTGCAGAAATATCGCGACGGTGGCCTGAGCGACGTCACCAGCTTCGTTCGTGCCGGGGGGCTATCGTGGCAGCTCGGCGGCAGCGGCACGCGAACGCGCACCGAGGCCGACGTCGGCCCGTGGGTGGGCCCGCGCGGCGGTGCGGGACGCCTGCCGCCGCAGGGCTTCCCGCGGGATAACAAGTTCGGGTGAGTGGACCCCGTACGTTCCTCGACTTTGCTCGGCCGCGGCAAACGTCTATAGCAACTGCGGCGCTGCTTCCGTGCCAATTCAAACTGCTGGACATATTGACGATTATCGGACTGGAAGGGCGGGCCTACGCCAGATTGGATGCACCCTCAGCGCGGATACGATGGCTCCGTTCCCATAGCAGAGCTAGCGAGGCGGAGTTTTTAGTTAACCGCCATGTCTGAGCTTCCAGCGGATTGTTTTGGTGACGGTCGACGCAATGGGATTACCGGCTGCGTCGAGCGCCGGAGTAAACCGCATCCTATCGACTGCGATCTGGCAGGCACGATCATTTAGATGATGGAATTTTGTCGGCTGAACGACAATGCAGTTCGTGGGCGTTCCTGTTTTATCAACATCGAGAGTAAAACCCACAGGCCCTTAATGGCTAGCGTAATAGTCTGACACGGGATAGTCTGGTAGATTAACTGAAAAGCCCGGCAAAAGCTTAGCTGCTTGCGCCTGATGCGACGCAGGCACAACGTTGGTCACAGCCAAGAAAAGGAAAAGCAAGATGATCATGGTCTTTTATTCTCCTGTACAGACGGACTGCGCGCCGAGGTGCGGTATAAGCTACCAGCGGTCCGCTACTGGTGGCGGAATCATGTCATGCCGACAAATTTATCTGTTAACGATCTAAATCGGCGTTGAGAACGTGAACGACCTCTCTAATCGACTGTAATCGGCGTGTTCTCGGCCCGGTTATCTAAGCTTGAGAACGAGCCCCGATTGCAATATGCGACTCGCCGTAATTAGCCTTTCTGATTATCGGATTGGGTGTGCTCCAGAGCCACGAAGGGCTTTGCTGTGTACGGGTCTGAATGTCCGGAATAAGTCATGCAATCGTAGCACGCCGCAGGATGGCGGGCTACGACTCGGTCACCAAGGACGGTAGACACCGCAGGATAGGCGAGGCTCGAATGAGTCACAAAAGCCAATATTCGCTGGTGCCCGGAGCAGCTAGCACGACGCAAGCAAACGCTCCACGGTAGTCGGATCGGCGGGAAAGCCAGCAGCGACCCACGCCGCTTCGAACGACGCCAGCCGGCGGCTCACCTCGGGTCCCGGTGCGGTACCGAGGGCGATGATGTCCTTGCCCGAGACCGGCAGCCGCGGCCGTTGCCAGCGGCGCAGCTGGTCGATCGCCGCCAGTGTCGCCGCATCGGGCGGGTTCTCGGCGGCGAGCAAGACGCGGTCAAAAGCGCTGTCGGCACCGTCCCGGTACGCCTGCGTCAACAGCGGGTCGCCGGTTACCATGGCCGTCGCAACCAGACGTGCCCGCTCGTGATTGGACAGGCGCAGCCGCGTTGCGACCGAATCGAGCAGTCCGGCATCCGGCGGCAGCAGCGCTGCGAGCCGGCGCAGCGACATCGCCTCATTGATCGGCGTCTGGTGCGCGGCATCCCCCTCCGCGGCGACCGCCGCCTCAACCCCGACGAGGCGCGCCAGCCTGTCGACGGCAGTGACCTCCGGCAGCACGGGAGCCAATATCCCATGCGCGAGCATCACGGCGATCGTCGGAACCGGATCGCGCACGGCAAGCAGCTTGACCAGCTCGCCGCGCACCCGCTCGCGCGACAATGCCATCAGATCGTTGGCGCGCTGACTGCACGCTGCCAGACCCGCGGCGTCGGGTGCACCGGACCCGAAGCGCGCGTGGAAGCGGAAGAAGCGCAGGATGCGGAGGTGGTCCTCGGCGATACGTTGCAGCGGCTCGCCGATGAAGCGGACGCAGCCATTTTTGAGGTCGGCGAGCCCGGCGTGAAAGTCGCTGATCTCCAGTGTCAGCGGATTGGCGTAGAGCGCGTTGATGGTGAAGTCGCGGCGGCTGGCGTCGTCGCGCCAGTCGTCGCTGAACGCGACCGTGGCATGGCGGCCGTCGGCGGTGACATCGCGACGGAGTGTCGTGACCTCGAAGGTCTGGCCGTGGCTGATCGCCGTGATGGTACCGTGCGCGATGCCGGTGGGCACCGCCTTGATCCCGGCCGCTTCGAGCCGGGCGATCACCGCGTCCGGCGTCAATTTCGTCGCGAGATCGAAGTCGCTGACCGGCAGCCCGAGCAGCGCGTCGCGCACCGCCCCGCCGACCAGCCGCGTCATATCGGCAGCTACGTCGAGCGCGCTCAGGACCGCTCGCGCTCCCGGCAATGCCGTCCAGACTTGCGGCGGCAGCTTCACGCCAGCCGTCTGGCAAGGTTGACGATCATTGCCGCAGTCGCCCCCCATATCTCATGCTCCGGCCAAGGAATGACATAGTACGACCGCGCGCGCCCCTGCCACTCGCTGTGCCGCAGCTGGTGGTTCGCCGGATCGAGCACGAAAGCCAGCGGCACTTCGAAGACCGCGGCCACCTCGTCCGCTGCGGGAACCAGCGCCAGATCGGGCGGGACGATGCCGAGCACCGGGGTGATGTGATAGCCGGTAACCGTCTCATAGAGGTCGGTGACGCCGATGATCTCGACCGTGTGCGGCGGCAGCGCGATCTCCTCCTGCGCTTCGCGCAGCGCTGCAGCGACCGGGTTCGCATCCTCAGGATCGATGCGCCCGCCCGGAAACGCGACCTGCCCGGCATGGCGGCGCAGCGCGGCATTGCGCCGGGTCAGCAGCAGGCTCGGCTCGGGCCGGTCGACGACCGCAATCAGTACGGCCGCGGGGGTCAGCGCCCGGGCCGCTTGCGGTCCGTTGCCGGCAAAGTCCCAGTCGCCGCGCTGCACGCCGATACCGGGCGCAGCGACCGCAGCCCGGAGCCGCTGCGACAAGCTCATGCGCCGGGGAGCGCAAAGAACGCGCCGTCGCTCCACAATCCCGGGGGCGAGCCCTCTTCGGCCAGCGCCAGTTCGACCAGCTCGTAGTAAGCGGCGCGCGTGACGAGCGCATCGAGGCCCCGGCGCACGGCAACGTAAGGGCGCGGCGTGCCATCGCGGTCGAGATCGAAGCGAATCGGATGCGCCGGGCCGGCGATGACATGCTCGTCGGTATTCAGCCGGAAACCGATGCGGCGTGCGGTACCCTGCCCTTCGCTGGTCAGCTCGACCGCGACGAAGGGGGCGTCCTCGACCACAATGTCGAGCTTTTCGCCCGGGGTCACCAGCACGAAGCTGCCGTCGGGCTCGCGGCGCAGGATCGAGGCGAACAGCTTGACCAGCGCCGGACGGCCGATCGGGCTGCCGGCGTGGTACCAGGTGCCGTCGCGGGCGATCCGAATGTCGCTGTCGCCGCAATGCGCCGGGTGCCACTGCTCGACCGGCGGCAGCTTGGCCGCGGCGAGCTGCGCGGCGATGTCGGCGAGGCTGGTCATGCGCTTAGCCTATACCGCAGCCAACGGTCTGTAACTGTCGCCGCGGCCAGCCGCCGCGCCCGCCGGCATCGCTGGCTGGCACGTGCTGCCGCGCACCTCCGCGACGTGCGGCAAGGTGCCACCCGCGGGACGGCGCAGCAGCAGCCGGTGCCGCTCGACCGGGCCGGGCAGCTTCCAGCCAGCAGTCGCCGCGGCGCTGAAGCCGAAACGGCCGTAATAGCCGGGGTCACCGATGAGCAGGATCGGGGCTCCATGGCCGCCGTCGGCAAGGGCCAGCGACGCCTCCAGCAATCGCCTCCCGACACCGTGCCGCCGCGCGGCGGGGGTCACCGCCAGCGGGCCGAGCAGCATCAGCGGCTCCATCCTGCCCTCGGCGATGAGACCGAGCCGCCAATACTGGACCGAGCCGATCAACCGCCCGTCCTGTGCCCGCATCAGCCGCCCGAGCTGCGGCACCGGTTCCGCCGCGGACCGCAACCGATAGGCGGTCCGCAAATGCCGCTCGGGCCCGAAGCACTCGTCGAGCAGCGCGGCGATGTCGGCGGCGTCGCCGGGGGTGACCGGCGCGAGCTGCACCGCGGCTAGACGGCGTCGCCGGACTTGTCGACGAGCTCGACACCGGAACCAAGCGCGACGTCGTCGACGGCCGGGGCCACCAGTTCGGCCGCCGGCACCGGCGCTGCCGGAGCAGCCGCCTTGCGGGCTCGCGCAGGCTTGGCCGCGGCGGGGGTAGCCGCCACGGCCGCGTCGGCGATCGGGGCCACGCCGTCACCCGAGGTGGCGATCGCACCCGCTTCCGCGGCGCGTGCCGTCTTGGGCTTCGCGACGCGCTTCGGCTTCACCTGCGCAGCGGGTTCAAGCTTATGGTCGTGGTCATGCCCGCAATCCGGCCCGTGAACGTGCACACCCGGCGTCTCGTCGTCGCTCTCGATCTCGGCCTGCAACTCGGCGCGGGTGACATGGCGCTCGGTCACTTCGGCCTTGCCGAGCAGGAAATCGACGACCTTGTCCTCGTACAGCGGGGCGCGGAGTTGCGCCGCGGCCATCGCATTCTCCTGGAAATGCTTGACGACCTGCTGCTGCTGGCCAGGGTATTTCGCGGCCTCCTGCCCGATTAACCGGTTCATCTCGGCTTGGCTGACGGCGACGCCGTTGCCCTGCCCGATCTCGGACAACAGCAGTCCAAGGCGGACGCGACGCTCGGCGATACGGCGATATTCGGCGCGGTCCCCCTCTTGATCAACCGCGTCGCTCGCGTCGGCGTCCTCGGCGGCGACCTGCGCCCAGATCTGGTCGAACTCGGCGTTGACCATCGATTCAGGCACGGCGAAATCGTGCGCCGCAGCGAGCGCGTCGAGGAGCTTGCGCTTCATGTGGATGCGCGTCAGGCCGCGCAGCTCGGCGTCGACCTGGTCTTTCAGGATTTCGCGCAGCGCCGCGAGGTCATCGATGCCGAGCCCCTTGGCCAGCTCGTCGTCGATCACCACCGGCTTCGCGGTCTCGAGCGCAGTCGCCGTGACGGCGAACTCGGCGTCGCGGCCCTTGAGGTAAGCGACGTTATAGTCGGCCGGAAAGGTCAGCTTGATCGTGCGGTGCTCGCCGACGACGATGCCGGCCAGCTGCTCCTCGAAGCCGGGGATCAGCCCGCCCGAGCCGAGCTCGATGCGCATGCCCTCCCCCTTGCCGCCGTCGAACAGCTCGCCGTCGGTGCGACCCTCGAAGTCCATGACGACGACGTCACCGGTCGCCGCGGCATGGCCCTCGGCCGCCGGCTCGAAGCTCTTCTGCTGCGTCGCCAGCCGCTCGACCGCGGCGTCGATCTCGGCCTCGCCGGGCTCGACGACCAGCTTCTCGAGCACGATGCCGTCGATCTGCGGTGTCGCGATCGTCGGCAGCACTTCGACCGCGACGGTGAATTCGACATCGGCCCCGTCGGCGGGCGGGGCATCGAGCTTGACCTCGGGCTGCATCGCCGGG
Organism: Sphingomonadaceae bacterium; assembly: GCA_031421275.1. Lineage (GTDB taxonomy): Bacteria > Pseudomonadota > Alphaproteobacteria > Sphingomonadales > Sphingomonadaceae > Polymorphobacter_B. The sequence continues at coordinate 1,253 of JANOOK010000024.1, read as the reverse complement.
CGCAGCGCGTGCTCGCTGATCAGTTGCTGCATGCTTTCCTCGACCGCCGCCTGCAGCGCCTCGCCGCGGAGCTGCGCGCCGTGCATCTTGCGGACGAGATTGAGCGGTACCTTGCCAGGGCGGAAGCCCGGCATCTTGATCTGGCCGGCGACCTTGCCGAGCTGCGCGTCGACCTTGGCGGCGAGGTCGCTCGCCGGGATGTGGACGCTATACTCGCGCTTCAGGCCTTCGTTCAGCGTTTCGGCAATGCGCATGGTCTTACTCTCATCTGGTCGGCGGTGCGGGCGTCGTGGTGCGGGCGAAGGGACTCGAACCCCCACATCTTACGATACTGGTACCTAAAACCAGCGCGTCTACCAATTCCGCCACGCCCGCGCGGGAAGCGGGGTCTATAGCACCGGCGGGCGGAGGTGCAAGGTTGGCGTGGCCGGAGCGGCTTTGGCGACACTTTGGCGACACCTGAACGGGCGTTCGACGGCTTCGGCCGGAGCGCAGCAGGCAACCGGTTTTCGCTCCCCCCTAACCGGCGCTAAGCTGCGTAAGCTCACTTTTCCGCGCTCTGTAATTATCTGTTTTCAGGACTTCGCCCGCCGGCGCTGCCGCTGCCTGCGAGTTTCGACGCGCTTGAGGAGCTTGAGCAGAAGCTGGTTGTCGTACACTCGCCGGACGTGGGTGATCCGGCCGCGATGAATGGTCGGGATCGCGGTGCCGTCGATGGCGCGGCGGATGCTACGCTGCATCAGGCTCTCGCCGGCGAACATCAGTTCGCTGTCCCACGCCGCCGCAAAGCGCTCGGCTCCCGCCCGCTTACGCAGCCGATACGCGCCCGCGACCGACATCCCGACCATCGCCGCCGCCTCGGTCACCGATCCGAGATCGCCGAGCCAGCGCAGAAACTCCACCTGCTTCGCCGCCGTCCAGCCGTCGGCGCGCGGGTGGACAGGGACAGCCTGAAAGTCGACCTCGGCGAGCAGCGCGTCGACGTCGGCACTGCCGCGGTCGGCGAAGGCGTCATCGAACTTCCCGACGGCGTCGAACGGTATCTGGCAAGCATCGGTCATAGCTGAACCTCGGGCACGGGTGTGCGAGTTACCGTTGGCATGAACGGGCTGGTGTAGGACAGCATTATTTTAACCGGAAAGGCGCGATTCCTGCTTGAACGAGTTCGACTCTGTGTCGATCAGCTAAAGCCTGGCTTCGTCACCCCCGCGAAGGCGGGGGCCCATATACGTCAGACTGCCGACGTGTATGGG
>JANOOK010000023.1:0-3692 GCA_031421275.1 Sphingomonadaceae bacterium | reverse complement strand
CAGCGCGGGCGTGCGGCTTCAACTCTTCGATGACCGGCAGCACCTTCCAGCGGTCGCCCTGGCCGACTTCCTGCTCGTACCGCGCTTCGTTCGGATAGATGTGCTCGTCCATGAAGCCGCGCAGCTTCTCGACATAGGCCTTGGTCTTGTCGCTGTAGTCGAAAATCATCGGATAATCCCCAAGCTGATAATGCTCGCGTTGGACATAACCGGACGGGCGGCGCAGCGCCAGAGCAGGATGCGGCTGCGTCGAACCACCCTCCTCATTTCCGCGTGTGCGGGAATGACGGCACTAGAACGACTAACTCTCTCGCACGAACCGCAGCGTCACCGTCGTACCGTTCGCCGGATAGCCCGAGGCCGAGCTGTCGAACGGCGCGCTGCTGCGCGGCGGCAGCGTCACCAGCGGGGCCGGGATGCGCCAGCGATAGACCGGGCGGCGCGCGGCATCGAGCATCAGCGCTTCAATCTCGGGCACTGCCTGCTGGCTGCCGGTCGGATTGGCGACGCTGCCGGTCAGCGCCAACATCCGGCTGCCGCTGGCGAGCTGGTGAAACTCGGCGTTCGCTTGCAATGTCAGCAGGATCGGCGGCAGCGCGGGCGGGTTGAGGCGGCGGTCGAGCCATGGCCCGGCATAAGGAACGCGCGTCAGGTCGAGCGGCGGCAGGTCGATGGCAGGCAGGGCGAATGTAGGCAGGTTCAGCTGCGATGCCAGCGGGGCGGGCAGCGCGACGACGCGGGTCAGCACGGCGGCGGCACCGAGCGCCAGCGCGATCAGCAGCAGGAGCGGCAGCAGCCACAGCGCGCGTCGGCGGCGTGGGGCGGGGACTGCAGAGGGCGAGGGCGAAGAGAAATGTGAAGATGCCGTGTCGCCGGAGCTTGCCGCAACCGGTGACGTCGCGTGGGCCGCGCTCGGCGATCCAGCGCTGCTTGCGGCATGCCCTGACGCGCTGCTTGTGCTGAGCGTCGCCGCGGCGCTCGGAGGGTCGGTAAACAACGCGTCGAGCGCGGCAGCATAGGCGGGCCGCGCTTCGGCGGGCGGCTCATCGGCGAGCGGCTGGCCAAGTTCGACCCAGCTGTGCTTGCAACGCGCACAGCGGACGGACTTGCCCTCCGGCGGGATAGCATCGTCGGGCAGGTTGTACCGCGCGCCGCAAGCAGGACAATCGAGGATCATGTGGCGGATTGTAGCGGGGGTCCGCGGGCGATGGTAGGGGCGGGATGGCGATCGGAAGAGGGGATGCGGTTCGCTAAGTTGAAATTGCCACGCCCCTCGATCTCGTAACCCCGGTCATCCAATCCGGAAATTGTCATCCCGGCGAAGGCCTGGACCCATGAGCTCGAACGTTCGTGATCATGGGTCCCGGCCTTCGCCGGGATGACATGCATAAATTATTTGCAACCCTCGCTGGCCCGAGGGTTACGGCGCGCGCGCAGCCCAAGCTTGCCACCCGCCACTCGCGCCGCCATAGCGTCCCCGCCATGCACGACATCAAAGCCATCCGCGCAGCGCCAATCGTATTCGAGCGGGCGATGGCCAGACGGAATGTTGCAAGTCCCGCGAAGGGCATCATGCTAGCAGATGATGCGGCTCGTGGGCTGCAGGACGAGATTGATACCCGGCGTTCTGAGCACAAAAAATTGAGTGAGCAGTTTTTCCGGGCGAAAGCTGAGATGGCGCGCGTAACCGCTCGAATGGCTTCCCTCGACGTGTTGGAGAACGATCAGAAACTCGCCGAACTGCTTGAGATTAAATCAGCTCTGGATGCTCGACAGAGTACCGACGATGCGCTCTCAAAGCGTTTCGCCGTTTTAGGGGCAACGCTGCCGTTTCTCGAAAAAGGTTTAAGAGAATCACAGGGTGAACTTGCCGCAATTTTATCAGGTCTTCCCAATGTGCCAGCTTCGGACACTCCCAGCGGCAGCGACGAAACTGCCAATGAAGAACAATATAGCCGCGGTACCAAGCCCGAGTTCGCCTTCTCCCCCCTCGAACACGACTGCCTCGCGCTCCGCCTCGGCTATGACCCTGACGCCGCCGCCCGCATCGCCGGAGCGCGCTTTGCCGTCCTGAAAGGTCCACTCGCGCGTCTGCACCGCGCGCTCGGCCAGTATATGGTTGATGTGCACATCGCCGAGCACGGTTACATGGAGGTCGCACCGCCGCTGCTAGTCCGTAGGGAGGCGCTTTTCGGTACCGGGCAGCTGCCTAAGTTTGAGGACGATCTCTTCAAGACCACCGAGGAACCACCGCGCTACCTGATCCCCACCGCCGAGGTCTCGTTGACGAATTTGGTCCGCGACCAGATCCTCGACATCGCCACTCTCCCTCTCCGCTTCACCGCGCTGACCCCCTGCTTCCGCTCGGAGGCCGGCTCCGCCGGGCGCGACACGCGCGGGCTGATCCGGCAGCACCAGTTCGACAAGGTCGAACTGGTGTCGATCACCACCCCCGAGCAGGCGGCGGACGAGCATGAGCGGATGACCGTATGCGCCGAGACGATCCTCGACCGGCTGCAGCTGCCCTATCGCCGAATGCTACTGTGCGCCGGCGACATGGGGTTCGCGGCGCGCAAGACCTATGACCTCGAGGTCTGGCTGCCGGGGCAGGGGCAGTATCGCGAGATTTCGAGCTGTTCGGACTGCGGCGACTTCCAGGCGCGGCGGATGGATACGCGCTACCGGGCCAAGGGCGAGAAGGGCACGCGCGGCTTCGTGCATACGCTCAACGGCTCGGCGCTGGCGGTTGGCCGCACGCTGGTGGCGGTGCTCGAGAATTATCAACGCGCCGACGGGTCGGTTCGCGTTCCCGACGTACTCCACCCGTACATGGGCGGCGTAACCGAACTTAGACCGAACGGATAACCATGCGCATCCTGCTTACCAACGACGACGGCATCGAAGCGCCGGGGCTGGTCGCGCTCGAACATATCGCGGCGCAGCTGTCGGACGATGTCTGGGTGGTCGCGCCCGCCGAGGAGCAGTCGGGGACCGGGCATTCGCTGACGCTGACCGCGCCGATCCGGCTCCGCAAGCTTGGGCCGAAGCGCTTCGCGGTGCGCGGCACGCCGACCGACAGCGTCATGATGGCGGTCGGCCAGGTGATGAAGGACCATCGCCCCGACCTGCTGCTGTCGGGGGTCAACCGTGGCGGCAATCTGGCCGAGGACGTGACCTATTCGGGCACCGTGTCGGCGGCGATGGAGGGCTGCCTTGCGGGCATCCGCTCGGTGGCGCTGAGCCAGGTGATGGCGGACTACAGCGCCGGGCAGGAGAAGTTCGACGCTGCGACCGCGATGGGGGCGGATATCGTCAAGCGGCTACTCGGCATGATCTGGGCTCCCGGTGTGCTGATGAACATCAACTTCCCCGGCGTCCCCGCCAGCGAAGTCCGCGGCGTCCATGTCACCGAGCAGGGCCAGCGCGATTACGGCAATATCGTCATCGACGCCCGCGTCGATCCGCGCGGCTTCCCCTATTACTGGTTCGGCTACGGCCGCGAGATGGCAACGCCGGGCCACGAAACCGACCTCAAGGCGATGCGCGAGAACTGCGTCTCGGTGACCCCGCTGCACCTCGACCTGACGCACTACGACACCATGGCGAAACTGCGCGAGGCAATGGCCTGAACCGCCTCCAATACGACGAAGGGCCGCCCGGTTGCCCGGACGGCCCTTCCATTGCCGGTGTGC
>JANOOK010000022.1:0-11433 GCA_031421275.1 Sphingomonadaceae bacterium | reverse complement strand
GCGACGCGCGACGATCGTCGAGCCGTCGGCGGGCAGGATGACGTCGCCGTCGAGCACCAGCCGCCCGACCTTCTCGTGACCGATCAGCCTGGGGCCGTCGGGCGCGAGGCGGATCGCGCCGCCGTTCACCGGCACCATCGCGCGAGGCACACCGTTGGCCAGCGCCAGCGCAGCATGTTCCTCGAGATGGCGGCGTTCGCCGTGCACGGGAATCGCGATCTGCGGCCGGATCCACGCGTACATCTGTTCGAGTTCGGGACGCCCGGGATGGCCCGAGACGTGAACGTGCGCCTGCTTCTCGGTGATCACCTTGACACCGCGGTTGGCGAGCAGGTTCTGGACCCGCCCGATCGCCAGCTCGTTGCCGGGAATCTGCTTCGACGAGTAGACGACGAGATCGCCCTTATCGAGCTTGAGGTGCGCATGCGTGCCCTCGGCGATACGGCTGAGCGCCGCGGCAGGCTCGCCCTGCGCGCCGGTGCAGGCGATCAGCAGTTTCGACGGCGCGATGTTCGCTGCCTGCTCGAACGTCAGCAGCGGCGGCAGATCCTTCAGGTAACCGGTCGCGCGCGCGACGCCGAGGATGCGCTCCATCGAGCGCCCGACAAGACACAGCTGACGTCCAGTGTCGAGCGCGACCTGGCCGAGCGTCTTCAGCCGCGCCGCGTTCGATGCGAAGGTGGTGACCAGCACGCGGCCGTTCGGATGCGCCGCGACGACCTCGCCGAGTCCCACGCGGACGCTTTCCTCGGAACCGCTCGCTTCGGGATTGAACACGTTGGTCGAGTCGCACACCATCGCCAGCACGCCGGCGTCGCCGACCGCGGTCAACTCGGCCGCGGTCGTCGGCACCCCGAGCTGCGGCTGGTCGTCGAGCTTCCAGTCGCCGGTGTGGAAGACGCGCCCATACGGGGTGTCGATGACCAGCGCATTGCCCTCGGGGATCGAGTGCGCCACGGCTTTGAAGCCGATCTTGAAATCGCCGAGCGTCAGGCTGCCGTCGATCGGGATGATATGGAGCTTGACCTCCTTGGTCAGCCCCTCCTCCTCGAGCTTGCGGTGGATCAGCCCCGCGGTGAACGGCGTTGCGTACAGCGGCACGCCGAGATCAGCGGCGAGATACGGGATCGCCCCGATATGATCCTCGTGACCATGGGTCAGCACGATGCCGAGCAGGTCGTGCCGCCGCTCCTCGATGAAGCTCAGGTCGGGCAGGATAAGATCGACGCCGGGATAGCTCGGGTCGGCGAAGGTCATGCCGAGGTCGACCATCAGCCACTTGCCGTTGCAGCCGTAGAGGTTGACGTTCATGCCGATCTCGCCCGAACCGCCGAGCGGCAGGAAGATAAGTTCATTTCCCGGCGTCAGACCCTTGCTGACGCCGCGATTGTTTCGATTGGAAGCCATGGTGAATTAGATGCCTGTCGGTGATGCCGTCGTATTGAGGGCGTGGATGCGGAGTAACCCGCGAATGGTGAGGTCGCCATCGACCATATCGATGGCGTCAGTGTGGCGGTTGAACAACGTGGCGAGCCCGCCGGTGCCGATGACCGTGACCGGCCGCCCGATCTCATATGTAAGACGTGCGACCAATCCTTCAATCAGCCCGACATAGCCGAAGAATACCCCCGACTGCATCGCATGCACCGTCGTCTTACCGATCGGGCTGCCATTGTGCGGCGGCGGCTCGACCGCGATGCGCGGCAGCTTGGCGGCGGCGGTGTAGAGCGCGTCCATCGACAGGTTAATGCCGGGCGCGATCGCGCCGCCCTGATACGCGCCGCGCTGCGTCAGCGGATCCTCGGTAATGACGTCGAAGGTGGTCGCGGTGCCGAAGTCGACGATGATGATGTTGCCGCGGGTCGAGGCGTTGGCGGCCACCGCGTTGACGATGCGGTCGGCACCGACCTCGGACGGGTTGGGGACGTTGATGTCGATACCGTATTCGATGCCGTCGGCCCCGACGACCAGCGGCTCGGTGTTGAAATACTTACGGCACAGCCGCTGGAGGTTGAACAGCGCCGGCGGCACCACGGTCGCGATGATCGCGGCGTCGATGTGCGTGCGCTCGACGCCTTCGAGCTGCATCAGCTGGTTGAGCCACACGGCATATTCATCGGCGGTGCGCTGCCGGTCGGTCGAGATGCGCCAGCGCCATTTGATCGCGCCACCGTCGACGAGCGCGAAGACGATGTTGGTGTTGCCGACATCGATGGCGAGCAGCATGGGCTAGACGCTCACCACTCCCGTCATTCCCGCGAACGCGGGAACCCATGACCTCAGACTTCCGAGGCTTGAGACCATGGATTCCTGCGTTCGCGGGAATGACGGGAGTAGAATGGTAATCACTATCGAACAGCCGCGAATACTTCGCCTGCGTGAACCACGCGTAAAGCACCGTCGTCCAGCCGCAGCAGCAGTGCGCCATCCGCCGCCAAATCTTCGAACCTCCCCACCGGTGTCTCGCGCCCTAATCGCGCTTCGAGACGCTGCCCCAGCCCGCTGGCGCGCGCCAGCCATGCGGTGCGAATACTAGCAAACCCGTAGTCGCCCCACTGCGCCCGCGTCGTCGCCAAGCTCTCGGCGAGCGCGGCGCACAGCGCGGCCGCGGTCGGCGGCGCAATACCGGCAGCGGCGAGCGACGTCGCCGGACGCTCGACGTCGGCGGGATGGTCGACGAGGTTGACCCCGAAGCCGATGATCGTCGCATCGCCCTGCGCTTCGAGCAGGATGCCCGCGCACTTGACGCCGTCGAGCAGCAGGTCGTTCGGCCACTTCAGGCTCAATCGCTCGGGCGCCACCCAGCGCACCATCGCCCGGTCGAGTGCGACGGCGGCGACGAACGACAGCTGCTGCGCCGGCCCTTCACCCGGCTGCGAGCGGACGAGCACGCTGGCGAACAGATTGCCCGGCTGCGACACCCACGTCCGGCCGCGCCGTCCGCGGCCCCCGGTCTGCACGTCGGCACGGACCCAGCTGGCGTCGGGCAGCGTCGACGCGCGCTCGGCGAGCCAGTCGTTGGTCGAACCGACCTCGGCCAGCTCGGTGATATTCAGCAGTTCGGTCGCGTTCAAAACAGCGCCGTGGCAGCCACCCGCGCGGCGCTGGTCAGCGGCGTGATCGCCAGCATCCCGAGCGGCGAGCAGAACAGCGCCGCCGCCGCGATCATCGCGGTATTGACCCGGCTGTCGGCGGGCGCGAACGCCGCGGCGGGCTCGTCGAAATACATCGCCTTGATGACGCGCAGGTAATAATAGGCCCCGATGACGCTGGCGAGCACGCCGATGGTCGCCAGCACATATTGCTGCGCGTCGATCGCCGCGGTGAACACCGCGAACTTCGGCCAGAAACCGAGCAGCGGCGGGATGCCGGCGAGGCTGAACATGAACATCGCCAGCGCCGCCGCGAGTCCCGGGCGGGTACGCGAAAGCCCGCCGAGCGAGGCCAGCGTCTCGACCGGCTTGCCGACGCTGTCGCGCATCGCGAGCACGCACAGGAAGCTGCCGAGCGTCATCGCGAGATACACCGCCATGTAGAACAGCACCGCGCCGATGCCGTCGCGGGTCGCCGCGCTCAGCCCGATCAGCGCGAAGCCGATGTTGTTGATCGACGAATAGGCCAGCAGCCGCTTGATGTTGGTCTGCCCGATCGCGCCGACCGCGCCGAGCAGCATCGAGGCGATGCTCGCGAACATGACGATCTGCTGCCAGTCGGCGACCATGCTGCCGAATGCGCCGATCGCGACGCGCAGCAGCAATCCGACTGCGGCAGCTTTCGGCGCGGCGGCGAAGTAGGCGGCGACCGGCGTCGGTGCGCCCTCGTAGACGTCGGGGGTCCACATATGGAACGGCACGGCGGAGACCTTGAACGCGAGGCCCGACAGGATGAACACCAGCCCGACGAGCACCCCGATGTCGCGCGCCGCGCCACCGTGGACGACGCTGTGCAGCGCGGTGAAGCTGGTGGTGCCGGTGAAGCCGTAGACGAGGCTGATGCCGTAGAGCAGGATGCCCGAGGCGAGTGCGCCGAGGACGAAGTATTTGAGCCCGGCCTCGCTCGACCGGCTCTCGTTGCGGTTGAACGCGGCGAGCACGTAGGACGCAAGGCTCTGCAGCTCGAGGCCGATGTAGAGCGACAGCAGGTCGTTGGCGCTGACCATCATGAACATACCGAGCGTGCCGATCGCGAGCAGCACCGGATATTCGAACCGCGCACTGCTCGGGCTGCCCTTGAGATACGGCAAGGCGAGCAGCACCGATGCCGCCGCACCGGCGAGGATCAGCACCTTAAAGAAGCTCGAGAAATTGTCGGCGATGTACAGCCCGCCGAACGCGATGCCGAGCGGCTGGAACGCCAGCACCGCGCCCGCCAGCGCGAATAGCCCGACCGCGACCCAGCTCAGCGGCACGAGGCTGCGATCACCGCGGAACACGCCGATCATCAGCAGCACCAAAATGCCGGTGGCGAGCACCAGCTCGGGGCCGGCGACATGGATTGAGGCTACCAGCGCGGGGATCATTTGACGTGTCTCGCAGCGTGGATCGCCTGCTCGCCGGGGTTCGCCGCCTTCAGCCGGACCAGCAGATTGGCGACGGGGGCGCGTAGCGGCTTCAGGAAGCTGGCGGGATAAATGCCCATCCACAGCACCGCCAGCGCGATGGGTAGCAGGATCATCACCTCGCGCGGGTTGACGTCGGCCATCGTCCGCGCCTCATCGGCGGCGGGCGCGCCGAAGACGACGCGACGGTACAGGTACAGCATATAGGCTGCGCCGAGGATGATACCGGTCGTCATCACCAGTGCCAGCCACGATGCCGCCTTGTAGCTGCCCGCCAGCACGAGGAACTCCGATACGAAGCCGCTGGTCGCCGGCAGCCCGATCGAGGCCATGGTGAACAGCAGGAAGAACAGCGCGTAACGCGGCATGTTGTTCGCGAGGCCCCCGTAGCGTGCGATCTCGCGCGTGTGCAGCCGGTCGTAGATCACGCCGACGCACAGGAACAGCGCCGCTGAAACCAGTCCGTGGCTGAGCATCATCAATATGCCGCCCTCGAGCCCCTGCGTGTTGAACGCGAACAGCCCGGCGGTGACGAACGCCATGTGCGCGATGCTCGAATAAGCGATCAGCTTCTTCATGTCGGTCTGCACCAGCGCCACCAGCGAGGTGTAGACTACTGCCACCATGCTCAGCGCGAACACCAGCCACATCAGCTGCGCCGACGCCTGCGGGAACATCGGCAGCGAGAAGCGCACGAAGCCGTAGCCGCCCATCTTGAGCAGCACGCCCGCGAGGATAACCGAGCCGGCGGTCGGGGCCTCGACATGCGCGTCGGGCAGCCAGGTGTGGACCGGCCACATCGGCATCTTGACCGCGAACGAGGCGAAGAACGCGAGCCACAGCAACGTCTGGACAGCCGGATCGAAGTTAAAGCTCAGCAACGTCGGGATATCGGTCGTGTGCGCGACCCCGGCCATATACAGCATGGCCAGCAGCATCAGCACCGAGCCGAGCAATGTGTAGAGGAAGAACTTGTAGCTGGCATAGATGCGCCGCGCGCCGCCCCAGATGCCGATGATCAGATACATCGGGATCAGCCCGCCCTCGAAGAACAGGTAGAACAGGAACAGGTCGAGCGAAGCGAAGACGCCGAGCATCAGCGTCTCCATCAGCAGGAACGCCGCCATATATTCGGGCACGCGGGTGCCGATGCTCTGCCACGAGGCGAGGATGCACAACGGCATCAGGAAGGTGCTGAGCACGATCAGCATCAGCGCGATGCCGTCGATGCCGAGATGCCAGCTCAGATACGGCGCGAACAGGTCGACGCGCTCGACGAACTGGAACGCCGCCGTCGAGGTGTCGAAGCTGCGCCACAGCGCGACGCTGAGCACCAGCTCGAGCAGGGTGACGATCAGCGCGGTGTTGCGCGCATTGTGCGCCCGCGCGTGATCGTCGCCCGGAGCCAGCAAGATCCACGCGCACGCGAGGATGGGCAACAGCACCAGTACGCTCAACACGGGGAAGTGCACCTATTGACCCCCGAGCGCGCGCGGTACGAACCACGTCGCCGCCGCCGCGATGCCGATCAGCATGACCAGCGCATAGCTGTAGATCAGCCCCGACTGGAAGCGCTTGGCGACCAGCGCCGAGGCACCGACCGCGCTGGCGACGCCGTCTGGGCCGAAGCGGTCGATGATATTGCGGTCGCCCCGCCAGAACAGCCGCCCGAACGCGAACGCGCCGCGGACGAACAGGACGTCGTAGATCTCGTCGAAATACCATTTGTGGACGAGGAAGGTGTACAGTCCGCGGAAGGTCGCGGTGAACCGCGCCGGACCTTCCCGGTCGCGCAGGTAATTCTGCGCCGCGAGCAAAAGCCCAAGGAAGAACGCCACCGTCGGCGTCCATTTGATCGCCAGCGGGTCGGCCTCGGCGGCGGCGGCGAGCTTCGTGCTGAACGCCACCGAGCCACGCCAGAATCCCGGACCGGCTTCGCCATCGAGGAAGACGCTGTGAAAGACGAAGCCCGCGCCGAGGGCGCCGACCGACAACAGCGCCAGCGGCAGCAGCATCGTCCACGGGCTCTCGTGCGGGCGGTAGCCGCCGTCACCCGCCGGGGCCTGCGCATAGATCGGCGCGGCGTCGTGCTCCTGCCCGACCGCGTCGCTCGTGCCTTCGGTATCATGGCCGTGCGGGTCGCGCAGCGCGTGCTGGATATGCTCGGACGCCCCCCAGCGCGGCGCTCCGAAAAAGGTCAGGAAGGCCAGCCGCCATGAATAGAAACTGGTCAGGAATGCCGCGAACGCGCCGACCACGAAGGCGACATAGCCCGCCTCCGTCCCTCGCGCGAAGGCGTGTTCGAGGATCGCGTCCTTCGAATAATAGCCGCTGGTGAAGAAGAAGCCGGTCAGCGACAGCGTCCCGATCGTCATCGCGGCAAACGTCAGCGGCAGCGGCTTACGCAGCCCGCCGTAGAATTTCATGTCCTGCTCGTGATGCATCGAGTGGATGACCGCGCCGGCGCCGAGGAACAGCAGCGCCTTGAAGAAGGCGTGGGTGAACAGGTGGAACATCGCCGCGCCGTACGCCCCCGAGCCGGCGGCGAAGAACATGTAGCCGAGCTGCGAGCAGGTCGAATAGGCGATGACGCGCTTGATGTCGGTCTGCACGCACGCCACCGTCGCCGCGAACAGCGCGGTCGCCGCTCCGACATAGGTGACGGTGGCGAGCGCCGTCGCGCTGGTCTCGAACATCGGCGACAGGCGGCACACCATGAACACACCCGCGGTGACCATCGTCGCGGCGTGGATCAGCGCGCTGACCGGTGTCGGGCCTTCCATCGCGTCGGGCAGCCAGGTGTGCAGGCCCAATTGCGCCGACTTGCCCATCGCGCCGACGAACAGCAGCAGGCACAGGCAGGTCATCACGTCGACCGGGTGCCCGAGGAAGTTGAACGTCGCCCCCGCCATGCCGGGCGCGGCGGCGAGAATGGCGTCGAGCTTGACCGTCTTGAACACCAGGAAGGTGCCGAAGATGCCGAGCGAGAAGCCGAAGTCGCCGACGCGGTTGACGACGAACGCCTTGATCGCCGCCGCGTTGGCGCTCGGCTTATAATACCAGAAGCCGATCAGCAGATAGCTCGCGAGCCCGACGCCCTCCCAGCCGAAGAACATCTGGACGAGGTTGTCGGCGGTCACCAGCATCAGCATCGCGAAGGTGAACAGGCTGAGGTAGGCGAAGAACCGCGGCTGATCGGGATCCTCGGCCATGTAGCCCCAGCTGTACAGATGCACGAGCGCCGACACCGTCGTGATGACGACGAGCATGACGGCGGTCAGCGCGTCGACCTTGAACGCCCAGTCGACGTGCATGTCGCCCGAGTTGATCCAGTCGAGCACGATGACGGTGTACGCCGCCCCGTGGCTCAGCCCGATGTCGGCGAACACGACCCACGCCAGCGCCGCCGAGACGAACAGCGCCGCGGTGGTGACCAGCTTGGCCGCGAAGTCGCCGAGCAAGCGGTCGCCTAGACCGGCGATCAGCGCCGCGACGAGCGGCAGGAAGACGAGCAGCTGGATCAACCTAAATCCTCCCCGTCTTCGGGGAGGGGGACCATGCTCTTGCATGGTGGAGGGGCAGAGCGACCGGGATCGAACCCCCGCTGGCATCAAGCGGGATCGCGCCCGAACGCGCCGCCCCTCCACCGCTAAAGCGGTCCCCCTCCCCGAAGACGGGGAGGATTGAGAAAGTATCCACCCTCACCCCTTCATCATCGTAATGTCGTCGACCGCGATGGTACCGCGATTGCGGAAATAGATCACCAGGATGGCCAGCCCGATCGCCGCTTCGCCCGCCGCCACGGTCAACACGAACATCGCGAACACTTGGCCCACGAGGTCGTGCGCGAATGCCGAGAACGCGACGAGGTTGATGTTGACGCTGAGCAGGATCAGCTCGATCGACATCAGGATGATGATGACGTTCTTGCGGTTGATGATGATGCCGAGCACGCCGAGCGCGAACAGGATCGCGGCGACGGTCAGGTAATGCCCCAGGCCGATCATAAGCGGTTCCGATGGGGGTTACCGGCGCTGTCCCGGCTCAAAGCTCGACGCCTTCGCCACTGAGCGCGTGGACCTTGGTCGTCGCGAGCTCGGGCGTACGCGCGATCTGCGCGCCGATATTCTGGCGCTTGGTGTCCGGTCGGCTGCGGTGCGTCAGCACGATCGCGCCGATCATCGCGGTCAGCAGCACCATGCCGGCCGCCTGAAACACATACACGTAACGCGTGTAGAGAAGCGCGCCGAGCGCCTGCGTATTGGTCATGTGGAGCGACACATCGACCGGCGCGTGCGCGATGTTCGGCGCAATCGGCCCGAACTGCGCCGCCCCGGTGACGAGTAATATCTCGACCAGCAGCAGCGCCGCGATCGTCAGCCCGAGCGGCAGCGCCCGGCTGAACCCCGACCGCAGCGAGGCGAAGTCGATGTCGAGCATCATCACGACGAACAGGAACAGCACCGCGACGGCGCCGACGTAGACGATGACGAGGATCATCGCGAGGAACTCGGCGCCCAAGAGCACGAACAGCCCGGCGGCGTTGAAGAACGCGAGAATCAGCCACAGCACCGAATGCACCGGATTCTTCGCCAGGATCACCAGCGTGCCCGACGCCACGACGATGCCGGCGAACAGGTAGAAGGCGAAGGCTTCGATCATGGCGGCGGGGGCAGGCCCTGTCTACTCTCGTCACCCCCGCGAAGGCGGGGACCCATAACCACAAACATCTGAGGTTATGGGCCCCCGCCTTCGCAGGGGTGACGACAAAATTGATGCTCCGTGTCGATCAGATCGAAGCGGCGCAACATTGCTGCGGTGCGTCTAACGCCCTGCTCCGCCCCCCGCAACCGTGTTTACCGGGTGAAGCTACCGCCACTGTTCATCCGCAGCGAGGTTCGCCGCGATCACCCGCTCCCAGCGCTCGCCGTTCTGGAGCAGCTTGTCCTTGTCGTAGATCAGTTCCTCACGCGTCTCGGTGGCGTATTCGAAGTTCGGCCCCTCGACGATCGCGTCGACCGGGCAGGCCTCCTGGCAAAGCCCGCAATAGATGCACTTGGTCATGTCGATGTCGTAGCGCGTCGTCCGGCGGCTGCCGTCCTCGCGCGGCTCGGACTCGATGGTGATCGCCTGCGCCGGGCACACCGCTTCGCACAGCTTGCACGCGATGCAGCGCTCCTCGCCGTTCGGATAGCGCCGCAGCGCATGCTCGCCGCGGAAGCGTGGGGACAGCGGACCTTTTTCATACGGGTAGTTCAGCGTCACCTTGGGCTTGAACATATAGCTGAACGTCAGCCCCATGCCGCGGATGAACTCGAGCAGCAGCAGCGACTTGGCAGCGCGAAAGATGGCGGTCATTATACTGCTCCGTGCAATTTGCAGCGCCCAGACGCAAAGACCCGACCGTAGCGCCCACCGTTATCGTTCACGTCAGAAAGAAAAATCATAAAACGAGCTTGATCTCTTTTGATCCAATAGAGCCTTAAGTTGTACTGATCTGTCTCGGTAGTCTTTTCAAAGCTCCTGAAAGCCCAACGCCCTTTATTGACCAAGTCCCAACTCTCCGCGCTATAGTCGCCATCGGGCGTGGCACCTACTACTCGCATGACGGTTGCAATGTACTTTGATTTTTCATCGACTGCGATACGGAGATCAAACTCCAGCTGCCCCTGAACCCGATGTCGCTCCCTGCAACTCCAATAATACGCCGAAGAGATTGGAGCGGGTCCGCTCGCGTCAATCACGACAACATCCTCAAAGAAAATGCCCGGTGAACACCAGCCAGCCGCTGACCACGACGACCCAGATGCCCGACAGCGGCAGGAATATTTTCCACCCCAGCCGCATCAGCTGATCATAGCGGTAGCGCGGCACAGTTGCCTTGACCCACGCGAACACGAAGAACATCAGGAAGATCTTGCCCATCATCCAGAAGAACCCCGGGATGACGTACAGGGGCGCCCAGTTCACCGGCGGCAGCCAGCCGCCGAGAAACAGCACGCTGGACAGCGCGCACATCAGCAGCACGTTGGCGTATTCGCCGAGGAAGAACAGCGCGAACGCCATCGACGAATATTCGACCTGATAGCCGGCGACGAGCTCGGCCTCGGCCTCGGGCAGGTCGAACGGCGGGCGGTTGGTCTCCGCTAACGCCGAGATGAAGAACACGATACCCATCGGGAACAGTAGCGGGTTCAACAAATTGCCGCTGAACACCCCGAAGATGTTGCCCTTCTGCGCCATGACGATGTCACTGAGGTTGAAGCTCGCGGCATAGAGCACGACGCAGATGATGACGAAGCCGATCGAGACTTCGTAGCTGACCATCTGTGCCGCCGACCGCAGTCCGCCGAGGAACGGATACTTCGAGTTCGACGCCCAGCCCGACATGATGATGCCGTACACGCCCATCGAGCTGACCGCGAACAGATAGAGCAGCCCGACGTTGATGTCGGCGAGCACCATGCCCGCACCGAACGGGATCACCGCCCACGCGATTAGCGCCAGCGTGAAGGTGATCATCGGCGCGATGATGAACACGCCCTTGTTCGCCCCCGACGGGATGATCGTCTCCTTGAGGAACAGCTTGAGCGCGTCGGCGAAGGTCTGCAGCAGCCCGAACGGGCCGACGACGTTCGGCCCGCGGCGCAGCTGCATCGACGCCCAGACCTTGCGGTCGGCGTACACCGCCATCGCCACGCCGACCATCACCGGCAGCGCGATCAGCAGCACCAGCGCCAGCGTGCCGACGACATAGCCGACATCATAGCCGAGAAAGCTGTTCTGAAACGCTGCGGTCCAACCGGTCATTCGGCCGCCTCCAGCTGGACGCCGTGCCCGACGATCTGGTCGACGCACTCGGCCATCGTCCCGCT
>JANOOK010000021.1:0-39571 GCA_031421275.1 Sphingomonadaceae bacterium | reverse complement strand
ACTTATCGCTGTCCTACAGCGATCCAATCAGGTTAGGATCACAGGATGAGCTTGTCCAACAACCGCCTGCTGTCAGCCGCTCGCATCCGGTTACCGAAAGCGATTTCCTCGCTGACGTGTCACCGGGTTCACCGACTTTGGAATATTATTGCTGAAGTTTTGGACCCGATTGTCAATTCAGCTACGATCGCCAGGAGGTATCGAGATGAAAGGTGCTGATGCTTTGATTCGCTTGAAGCCGCTCGAACCGGCGCTTCGCCGGCAGGGGCTTTCGGCGCTCTACCTGTTCGGCTCGGTCGGCCGGGACGATGCGGCCGACACCTCCGACGTCGATCTGCTGTTTGACGTCGCGGATAACACGACGTTCAGCCTGTTCGACCAGGTCCGCATTCAGCTCGAGCTCTCGAATGCGCTTCACGTCGGGGTCGACCTTATCCCCGTCGAGGAGCTGCGACCGGCAATGCGCGAGCGTATTGCCCGGGAGCTGGTTCAGATGTTTTGATGAACCGCGAAGGACCTCAAACGGCTAGAGATCATCGCGCAGATAGTCGGCAATCTCGAGCGCTGTAGAGTTGTTTTCACGTACGAGCAGTTCGTTAATCATGGCGATCAGCGCGATCTGATAAGCATGGACGAGTTGCTAGTAGGGTGTGATAGGTTCAAAGTAGCAATGCGGATTGCGCGTTTGTGTGAGAATAACTCTTACAAGCAGACATTTTGACGGGGGCACAGTGTCTTTACCACCTTTCCTGAACTCCACCGGTCTTATCGGAAAAATATTTGAGAAAATTCAGCAGGCAAAAGTGCCTCCTCGTTACACGACCGACTTTCAATCTACAGTGCTAGGGTTTGGTTCGGGTAGCGCCCGACCATTCATACCCTTTCTGAAAAGGTTGGGATTCATACAAAGTGACGGCACCCCTTCCGAACTCTACACACGCTTTCGCAACGCAGATAGCAGCGGTGCTGCAATGGCTGAAGCGATGCGGATAGGCTTTGCTGACATCTTTCAGAAAAATGAATTTGCTAATGATCTCACAGACGATAAGCTGAAAAACTTGATAGTGGAGGTCACAGGCAAGGAGCCTAGCGACGGAACCGTCAGCGCTATTGTCAGTAGTTTTAAGGCCTGCAAGCAACTAGCCGATTTCGAAGGTGCCGATGACGCAAAAAAGCGACGTGTTGAACCACTCGACATTTCAAAATCACTGGTAAAGCATGATCCTGCTAAGACCCAGATAGCACACGATCTTCGGATCGGCTATACTATCAATATCAATCTACCTGAGACAACAAACGTTGAGGTCTATAACGCGATCTTTATCGCGATTAAACAGAATTTATTGATCAATGAGTAAACCACTCGACCGCATCAAGCTGTTCGCCCTTAATAATCTGGCAATTGAAGCGGCAGTTCAGCGTGTAGAACGCGAGCATGACATTGATTTGGGTCATCGTCCTGCTGCTCCTGGCGGACTGGACGAGACTTATTATCCACAGTTCGACGAAAAGATTAGACGCGAAGCCACCGATATGAGTGCGCACTATCGCGTATTCTATTGTTTAGAAAATTCAATACGCCTCCTGATTTCAGACGTCTTATTTGAGAAACACGGCCTAAATTGGTAGAGTGAAACTGTTAACGAAAATATCAAAAATCATGTCGCAGTCACTCAAAAGAGAGAGCGGGAGTCTGGTATTGCCGTCCGTTCACAAGACCCGATAGATTATACCACTTTTGGCGAGCTCGGAGAGATTATCAAATCAAACTGGGTCAATTTTACTGATATCTTCCAAGACATAAAGGCGCTGGAAAAAGTCCTTGCCACGTTGAATGTTCTGAGAGGCCCGATTGCGCATTGCAAGCCTCTCGCAGAAGATGAAGTCGTCCGATTACACCTATCTGTGCGAGACTGGTTCCGTTCAATGGGTTGAGGCCTCGGACTATTGCCAAGCGGCGCGAGTGAGGATTCACGCCCCGCTCACATATTCGGATAATTCGGCCCGCCGCCGCCCTCCGGGACCACCCAGATGATATTCTGCGTCGGGTCCTTGATATCGCAGGTCTTGCAGTGGACGCAGTTCTGGGCGTTGATCTGCAGGCGCGGTTGGTCCTCCTCGACGCCGACGATCTCGTAGACGCCGGCGGGGCAATAGCGCTGAGCGGGTTCGTCGTAGAGCGCGAGGTTGACGTCGATCGGGACGCTGGCGTCCTTGAGCGTCAGGTGGACCGGCTGGTCTTCCTCGTGGGCGACGTTCGACAGGAAGACGCTGCTCAGCTTGTCGAAGCTGAAGACGCCGTCGGGCTTGGGGTAGGCGATCTTGTGGACGTGGTCCTTGCGCTTGAGCTGCTCATTGTCCTTGTGGTGCTTCATGGTGAACGGCAGCCGGACCCCGAGGTGCTCGGCCCACATCGTCACGCCGGCGATGCCGGTGCCGGCGACGTTGCCGAACTTCTCGACCGCGGGCAGCGTGTTGCGGACGCCGCGCAGCTCCTTCTCGACCCAGCTCGCCTGATAGGCCTCGCCGTAGGCGGTCAGCTCGTCATTGGCGCGCTGGCCGGTGATCGCGGCGACGGCGGCATCGGCGGCCATCATGCCGGTCTTCATCGCGGTGTGGCTGCCCTTGATGCGCGGCACGTTGACGAACCCGGCGCTGCAGCCGATCAGCGCACCGCCGGGGAAGGTCAGCTTGGGGACCGACTGCCAGCCGCCGTCGTTGATGGCGCGCGCGCCGTAGCTGACGCGCCGCCCGCCGGTGAGCAGTGCCTTCAGCGCCGGATGCGTCTTCCAGCGCTGCATCTCGTCGAACGGCGACAGATACGGGTTCGAGTAATTGAGCCAGGTGACCAGCCCGAGCGACACCTGGTTGTTCGCCTGGTGATAGATCCAGCCGCCGCCATTGGCCTCGGTCAGCGGCCAGCCCTGCGTGTGGATGACCTTGCCGGGCGTATGCAGCGCGGGGTCGACGTCCCACAGCTCCTTGATACCGATGCCGTAGACCTGCGGCTGGCAATCGCGGTCGAGATCGAACTGGCGGATCAGCTGCTTCGACAGATGCCCGCGGACGCCCTCCGCGAAGAAGGTGTATTTGGCATGGAGCTCGAGCCCGGGCTGATAGCTCGGCTTGTGGGTGCCGTCCTTGGCCACGCCCATGTCGCCGGTGGCGACGCCCTTGACCGAGCCGTCGTCGTTGAACAGCACTTCGGCAGCGGCAAAGCCGGGGAAGATCTCGACGCCGAGCGCCTCCGCCTGGACGCTGAGCCAGCGGCAGAAGTTGCCGAGGCTGAGCGTGTAGCAGCCCTTGTTGTTCATGAACGGCGGCATCAGCGCGTGCGGAAACTCATACTGCTTGGTCTGGGTCAGGATCCAGTGGTGGCTCTCGGTCACCGGCACGGTCAGCGGGCTGTCGAGGTCGCGCCACTCGGGCAGCAGCTCGTCGAGCGCGACCGGATCGATCACCGCGCCCGACAGGATGTGCGCGCCGATCTCGGCACCCTTCTCGATGACGCAGACCGCCAGCTCGATGCCGGCGGTCGCGGCGGCTTGTTTCGCGCGGATCGCCGCCGACAGCCCGGCCGGGCCGCCACCGACGATGACGATATCATAAGGCATCGACTCGCGTGTCATTCACCAACCCGTCGCGCAATTGCAATGATTGAACAGATACGGTCGCCGCGTCCGGTTGACCAGACCCGGAGGTGCCGCACAAGGTCGCTCCTGCAATGAGCATGGGGATACAGGCGACACGCGGCGAACTTGCGTCCGCACTGGGCTGGCTGGTCGACGCGGGCGTGGACACGCTCGTCGGCGACGCGCCGCGCGCCTGGCTGGCTGAGACGCGACCGGTTGAAACGCCGCTGCTTGTCCAAGCGGCCGCGACGTCGGCCGCGCCGCCGCGGCACCAGCCAGCGCGGGCCACTGCCGCGCCGGCTATCGCCACCGACGCCTGGCAGCTTGCGGCGAGCGCCGACAGCCTGCGCGCGCTCGCAGCCGCGGCGGCACGGCTATACACTGCGACGCTGCCGCTGTTCGACGCGGGCGAGGCGGCGGGCGGGCTGATGCTGATCGGCGACGGGCCGACCGCCGACGACGTCGCCGCCGGCCACGTCTTCGCCGGACAATCCGGGTTGCTGCTCGACCGCATGCTCGCCAGCATCGGGCGCGACCGCCGCTCGGCGTATCTGACCAACGTCACCTATTGGGTCGATGGCCCCGATGCCGCCGCGCTAAGCCCCTTCCGCGAGCGCCAGATCGAGCTGGCCCGGCCCCGCGCCATCCTCGCGCTCGGCGGTGTCGCCACCGCGGCGCTGTGCGGGGTCAACGCGGGGATCAACCGGCTGCGCGGCAAGTGGCAGGTGGCGCGCGTCGGCGACCTGGAACTGCCGGTGCTGCCGACGTTTCACCCGGCCTATCTGCTCAGGCAGCCGGCGCACAAGGCGCTGGCGTGGGCCGACCTCTGTGCCTTGCGCGCGCGGCTCGACCGACCATGACGGACTTTCGATCGACCAAGTCTCGGCACCTCGCCAACCTCGCGCCAGGCGGCTTGGCGCTGGGCAGCTTGGCACTGGGCGGCTTGGCGCTAACCAGCCTTGCCCTGAATACCCCTGCGAGCGCCGAACCCGCCGATCCGCAGGTCATCGTCGTCACCGGGACCCGCGGTGACGGCATCACCGCCGCTCAGCGGCGCGTGCCGACGCAGCTCGCCGCCGGGCAGCGCGCCAGCTACCGGCAAATCTTCCTCGATATCGACGCGGGCCGGTTGAGCGCCGCCGAGGGTGGCCTTGCGGCGATGAGCGAAGGCCCGCTGCACGGCACCGCGCGGGCGCAGATCCTGCTGGCGCGGGGCGCGGCGAAACAGTCGCCCGAGGCGCTCGCGAACTGGCTCGAGACGCACCTCGACCTGCCGCAGGCCCCGCAGCTGGCGAGCCGCCTCGGCACCGCGGCAAGCAGCTTCGCCTTTCCCGTCAGCCGGACGATGGTCAGCGTCTCGTACAAGCCCGCGATGAGCCCGCGCAGCAGCCAAGGCAGCACCGCCGCCGACGCCGAGCTTGCCGCCAAATTGAAGCCGCTGCTGACGCTCGACCGCAACGCCGATGCCGAAGCGGTCTGGGCGCGGCTGCACAGCGACTGCGCCGCCGACGTCTCGGCCGAGTGGGCCGAGCGTACCGCGTGGAGCTATTACAGCGTCGGCGACGATGCCGCGGCGGTCCGCTTGGGCCACGAAGCCGCCAAGGGCAGCGGCGAATGGGCCGCGCTCGGCAGCTGGGTCGCCGGGCTCGCGGCGTTTCGTACTGGCGACTTTGACGCCGCGGCGGCCAACTTCGACGGCGTCAACGCCGGTTTCGCCAGCGATGACCTCGCCGCGGCCGCCGCTTATTGGGCGAGCCGGTCATGGCTCGCCGCCGGCCGCCCCGACCTCGTGACGCCGCGCCTGCAGAAGGCGGCGCACGCCCCGACGACGTTCTACGGCATGCTCGCCGAGCGTGCGCTGGGCGTCAAGTCGCCGCTCGACTGGACCGAGCCCGACTTCATCACCGCCGACTGGAACCACCTCGCCAGCGTCGCCGGGGCGCACCGCGCTGCGGCACTCGTCGAGATCGGGCAGCTGGGACTTGCCGACCGCGAGCTGAAATATCTCGGCGCGACCACCGACCTTACCGACTATGAGCCGCTGCTGCGCCTGTCGGCCAAGCTCAACCTGCCGGCCACGCAATATTGGCTGGCGCAGCATCCGCCGCTGGGCAGCGTCGCGCCGCTGTCGGCGCGCTATCCCGCCCCCGAATGGGCTCCGGTGCGCGGCTGGCGCGTCGACCGTGCGCTGGTTTTCGCGCACGCGCTGCAGGAGAGCAACTTCATCACGCGAGCGACCTCGCGGACGGGTGCCAGGGGCATCATGCAGATCATGCCCGGCACCGCTGCGGTGGTGAAGCGCTCGATGAGCTTGGGGACGGCAGACATCAGCGGCACCGCGCTGCCGCCGCTCGACCCCGGCGACCCGAGCTTCAACATCGAGCTCGGCCAGTCGTACCTCGAATATCTGCGCGATACGTCGTGGACCGGCGGGTTACTGCCGAAAGTGATCGCCGCCTACAATGCGGGACCGGGCTCGGTCCAGCGCTGGAACTCCACGCTGCGCGACAATGGCGACCCGCTGCTGTTCATCGAGTCGATCCCGTTCCGCGAGACCCGGCACTATGTCGAGGTCGTGCTGCGGAATTACTGGATGTACCAGCTGCGCGACGACAAGCGGCCGCCGAGCATCGACGCGCTGGCGGCTAACCTGTGGCCGAAGTTCCCCGGCATGCCGGGCGCGAGCGGGGTCAAGGTCAATCCGATGGTAGTGCCGCTTGCCACCCCTCTCCCGCCCTTGCGGGAGAGCGAGGGGCCTGCGCCTTTTTCAGGCGTGGGAGGGTGAGGGACCGGCGAGCGGAGAGCGGTTAATCAGTTGCCCTCTCCTTCAACTTACTTTCGTCATTCCCGCGAACGCGGGAACCTTTGACCTCAGGCCTCGTAAGTTCGAGGTCATGGGTTCCCGCGTTCGCGGGAATGACGAAAGTTGCTTGCAAACAGACACTGTCGTCCCAGTCGCAGGGATAATTGCCTGAACATATTCCCAACACTGCACTCACCCCCTAACCTCTCCTCATGCCGATCGATCCCGCCCTGCCCTTCAGGCCCGTCCGCATCGCTGCGCTGACCGTCTCCGACACGCGAACCCCCGCCGACGACCGCTCGGGCGACACCCTCGTCGAGCGGCTGACCGCTGCCGGGCACATGCTCGCCGCGCGGGCCATCGTCCGCGACGACGTCCCCGCATTGGTCGCGCAGCTCGAAGCGTGGATCGCCGACCCGCAAGTCGACTGCGTGATCTCGACCGGCGGCACCGGCGTCACCGGGCGCGACGTCACCCCCGAAGCCTTCGCCCGGGTCTGGGATAAGGAAATCCCCGGCTTCGGCGAGCTGTTCCGCTGGCTGAGCTATGCCAGCATCGGCACCTCGACCGTGCAGTCGCGCGCCACCGCGGGCGTCGCGCGCGGCACCTATCTGTTCGCGCTGCCCGGCTCGACCGGCGCGGTCCGCGACGCCTGGGACGGTATCCTCGCGAGCCAGCTCGACAGCCGCCACCGTCCCTGCAACTTCGTCGAACTGATGCCCCGGCTGCGGGAGCAGTGAACGTTCCGGATGCTTGCTGAAATGGTGCGCTTCCATCACCGTGACGGTAGTTCATTGGGGAGAACGGCGATGCGTTCTACGCCTTGGTTGATGTTGGCGCTGATGATGACGGCCCTGCCGACATCAGCCGTCGCGCAGGATCGCATGGCGCGCCCGACCGGCCCTCAGCCCGTTCAGCCGAGCAAACCTGGCCAACCGCAAGTTCAGCCGGTTCGCCCCGGTCTGGGCAGTCCGCAGATCCAGTCGCCACATCCAGGTTTCGGCGGTCCGCAGATCCAGCCGCCACGGCCCGGCAACGGCGGTCCACAGATCCAGCCGCCACGGCCCGGCCCCAATCGGCCACGGCCGCCACATAACGGCTATCGTCCGGGCTTCCACCGTCCGCCGCATTATCGTCCGCCGGTCTACCATTATCCCCACGGCTACCATCGCTACCGGCGCTGGCACGTCGGGGCGGTGCTGCCGGCGATCCTGTTCGGCTCGCAATACACATTCCACGACTATCGCCTGTTCGGCCTTTACTCGCCGCCGTTGCATTATCGCTGGGTTCGCTACGGCCCCGACCTGATCCTGGTGAACGTCTATACCGGGCATGTTCGGGCTGTTCACTACGGGGTGCTCCGCTAGGGCTTTCGTTCTTGTCTTGTTCTCAGTGCTAGCCTATGCTGCGCCATGCCAACCGGACCCCTCCAGCGCGGCCGCGGTGCGCCGGCTAATCTGCTCAGCAGCCGGTTCGACACGCTCGCCCGCGATCTCGAAGGCGATTGGCTCGACGCCGTCGGGCAGCTCGACGGCATCGCACCGCTGCGCACCGAGGTCGCCATCGAGACACCGCGGACGATCATTTCGCGCAATACTTCGCCCGACATCCCGTTCGACCGGTCGGTTAACGCCTATCGCGGCTGCGAACACGGCTGCGTCTACTGCTTTGCGCGACCGACGCACGCCTATCTCGGGCTATCGCCGGGGCTCGATTTCGAGTCGAAGCTGACCGCCAAGCCCGATGCCGCGACGCTGCTGCGTGCGGAACTCTCGAAGCGCGGCTATGTCCCGCAGCCGCTGGCGATGGGGACCAACACCGATCCGTATCAGCCGATCGAGGCGCGCTTCGCGATCACCCGTGGCTGCCTCGACGTGCTCCGCGACTTCCGCCATCCGGTGATGATCACGACGAAGTCGGACCGCATCGTCCGCGATCTCGACATCCTTGCCGCGATGGCCGCCGACGGTCTGGTCAGTACCGTCGTCTCGGTGACGACGCTCGATCCGCATACCGCGCGGACGCTCGAGCCGCGCGCTGCTGCACCACGGCGGCGGCTCGCGGCAATCCGCGCGCTTGCTGCCGCGGGTATTCCGGTGATGGTCTCGGTGTCGCCCGTGATCCCGGCGATCACCGATCATGAGATCGAGACCATTCTTGCTGCCGCCGCCAAGGCGGGCGCACGCCATGCATTCGCGAGGCCCGTGCGCCTGCCCTATGAAGTCGCGCCGCTGTTCCGCGCTTGGCTCGACGCGCATTATCCCGATCGCGCCGTTCGCGTCATGCAGCTGATCCGGGCGATGCGCGGTGGTCGCGACAACGATCCCGACTACGCTACCCGGATGAGAGGCCAGGGTCCGTACGCGGCGATGCTGCAGCAACGCGTTCGATTGGCGAAAGCGCGGCTCGGGCTGGATCGTGGCCGGCCGGAGTTGCGCTGCGATTTGTTCAAGGTACCGGGCGGGGCGCAGCTGGCGCTGTTCTGAGCGGCTCAGCTCGCCGGCCAGCAATGCCCCGCATATTGCTTCCGCAGCTCGGTCTTCAGCAGCTTGCCCGTCGCCGTGTGCGGCAGTGAGTCGACGAACACCACGTCATCGGGCAGCCACCACTTCGCCACGCGCCCGGTCAAGTGCGCCAAGATGCTGTCTTTCGAGACACTTGCCCCCGGTTTCCTCACCACGAGGAGAAGCGGCCGTTCATCCCATTTGGGATGCGCGACGCCGATCACCGCCGCCTCGAACACTCCCGGCGCTCCGACTGCAGCATTTTCGAGATCGATCGAGCTGATCCATTCGCCGCCCGACTTGATGACGTCCTTCGAGCGATCGACAATCTGCATATAGCCGAGCGCGTCGATCGTCGCGACGTCGCCGGTGTCGAACCAGCCCTCGGCATCGAGTGCCGACGTCTGGCTGCGGTAATAACGCTCGACGACCCACGGACCCTTCACCAGCAGCCGACCGAAGCTGCGGCCGTCGCGCGGCAGCTCGCCGCCGTCGTCGCCGATTGCCTTCATCTCGACGCCGAAGATTGCGCGGCCCTGCTTGACACGATAGTCGAGCTGCGCCTCGTAAGACATTGCGACGACTTCGGAACACGGCGCCCCGAGCGTACCCAGCGGCGACATTTCGGTCATTCCCCACAGCTGACGCGCGGTAATGCCGTGGTCGCGCTCGAAGCTGTCGATCATCGAGCGCGGTACCGCCGAGCCGCCGATGGCAACGCTGGTGAGCATGCCGAGCCCGCCGCCATGCTGCTCGAGCCGGTGCAGCAAACCCTGCCAGATCGTCGGCACTCCGAGCGCAAAGGTCACGCCTTCGTCGATGATCAGCCGCTGCAGCGTCGCCGCATCGCTATATGGTCCCGCCAGTACCAGCTTGCACCCGGCTGCGGCCGCCGCATAGGGGATGCTCCACGCGTTCGCGTGATACATCGGCACGATCGGCAACACGACGCTTTGCGACCCGAGCCCGAAAGTGTCGTGCATGCACGCTGCATAAGCGTGCAGCACATTCGATCGGTGCGAGTAGGCGACACCCTTCGGATTGCCGGTCGTGCCGCTGGTATAGCACAGCCCGGCCGTGTCCTGCTCGTTCATCGCCCGCCACACGAAGCCGTCCGCCGCAGCGTCGAGCAGGTCCTCGTAACACCCCAAGTCGAGCGGACTGCCCGCCGGCATGTGCTCGCGCGTGGTCAACAGGACATAATGCTCGATTGTCGTCAGCCGCGATCTCAGCCGCTCGATAAGCGGCAGAAAAGTGGTGTCGAACAGCAGAACCCGGTCCTCGGCGTGGTTCAGGATATAGACGATCTGGTCGTCGAACAGCCGCGGATTAACGGTGTGCGCCACCGCTCCCATACCGGCGACCGCGTACCAGCATTCAAGATGACGGTGCGTATTCAACGCGAGCGTCGCCACTCGATCGCCCGGCTGGATGCCGAGTCCGGCCAGCGCCGCGGCGGCTCGCTTTGCGCGCCGCCGCGCCGTCGCCCAATCGTAGCGATGTTCGCCGCCCTCGACCAGCAGCGACACGATCGCCCGCGCGCCGTG
The DNA here is from genome assembly GCA_031421275.1 of Sphingomonadaceae bacterium. Taxonomy (GTDB): domain Bacteria; phylum Pseudomonadota; class Alphaproteobacteria; order Sphingomonadales; family Sphingomonadaceae; genus Polymorphobacter_B. The sequence continues at coordinate 29,085 of JANOOK010000021.1, read as the reverse complement.
GTTGACCGCCGCGTGATCGATCAAGCGCCAGACCAGTAACGGCCAATCCTGCATCGATCATCCTCCCGAACCTTGATGTGACGCTAGCAGCCGCCGTTCACGATGAACACCGCTTGACAATATAGAACATATCAGGAACGATGGGATCATCAACCGAAAGGATCGAGATGCTAGTTCAGTTATTCGGTATTGTATCCGGCCTCGGCATCGTCGTCTTGCTCGGCCTGGTCGGCGGGCTGTGCGGCCGATCGAGAGCTGCCATCGGCGGTGCATTGGGGTCGCTTGCCGGCGGCACCGCTAACGCACAGCGGGTTGATCGTTCGGTGTCGACGCAGCATCCCTGGCACCCGCGACCGTCGTGTTGGCCGTCGTCGTCGCGCCGGTCGCATTGGCGACAGCGCGCTGCAATGCACGCAGCCTGATCCGGCGTGCACTCCGCAAGGCGAGCGGGACCGAGGTGGCGTACGCCAGCGATAGCAGCGACAATGTCATCCAAGGTGCCGAGAATAGCGCCGCGGCGAACAGCCCGACACCGAGCAGCGCCGGCATGCGCCAGCCCGGTCGTAGACGCGTCGAGCCCCAACTGAACGTCGGCAAGCTCGACGCCATGAAAAAAGCGACGACGGTAACGACGCTGGCGACGATTGCGGCGCGAACCTCGAGGTTGTTTAAGAGCGGCGGATCAAGCCAGAACGAGATGAACATCGGGCTCAGCGTCAATCCCGCGGCGACGGGGGCAGGAATGCCCGTCAGGAAGCCGGCGCGCTTTACCGGCGGGTCCTCGCTGCCGAGCCCGGCGTTGAAGCGTGCCAGTCGCAGCGCGCAGGTCACCGCATGTGCCATCGCGAAAACCCAACCGATCCCCGGCAGATATTGCAGCGACCACAGATATACGATCAGCGCCGGCGCGACGCCGAACGCGGTCACGTCTGATAGCGAGTCGAGTTCGGCCCCGAACCGGCTCGTCCCCTTGAGCAGCCGCGCAATCCGCCCGTCGATCCCGTCGAGCACGCCCGCGACGATAATCGACGCGACCGCCTTCTCCCACTCGCCGGCAATCGCAAAACGCACGCCGGTCAACCCGAAGCACAGCGCCAGCACGGTCACCGCGTTGGGGATCAGCGCTCGGATCGGCAGGACACGACGAAAGCGCCGCGGCGACCCGCCGTCGTCGACGATCACCGGCGGTGGTCGATACGCACTCGACCGCGATCGCGAACCCTCATTGCGTACTGCCGGTCAGCAGCGGCGACGTACCATAGCGCGCCAGCACGGTTTCACCCGCGACGCAGCGCTGGCCCGGCAGCACCTGGCAGGCGTAACCGGCGGGGAGATACACGTCGACCCGGCTGCCGAAGCGGATCAGCCCAATGCGCTCCCCGGCGACGACACTGTCGCCTTCGCTCGCAAAGCGCATGATCCGCCGCGCCACCAGCCCGGCAATCTGCGTCAGCGCCACCCGGACACCGCCAGCGCCCTCGACGATATAATATTGTCGCTCGTTGTCGTCGCTCGCCTTGTCGAGGTCGGCGTTGAGGAATTTGCCGGGCACATAGACGACGCGGCGGACGATCCCCGCGATCGGCGAGCGATTGATGTGGACGTCGAACACATTCATGAACACCGACACGCGCTTGACCGCGACCGGATCGAGGCCGCCCGCACCGGTCAGCTGCCGCGGGGGCTCGACGTCGGCGATCATGCACACCATGCCGTCGGCGGGCGAGACGATCAGCCCGTCGCCGACCGGCGTCACCCGCTCGGGATCGCGGAAGAACGCTGCCACCCACAAGGTGATGCCGGCCATCAGCCAGCCCGCTACTTCCCAATGTAATGCAAAACCGAGCAGCAGCGTGATTCCCGCCGAGATCGCGATGAACTTGCGCCCTTCGGGATGAACCGGCGGCAAATGGTATTTCGCAGTCGCAGGCGCGACAGGCAGTTGTGTCATGTCCATGTAGGGCAGCTTAGCCGCGGATGCCCCCGCTGACAACGCGTCGCGACCGCGCTAGGGGCGATAATGATCAACAGCCTCTGCCTGTTCTGCGGCTCGCGCTCCGGAACGAATTCCGCCGATATCGAATTGGCGACGCGCTTTGGCAGCTTCTGCGCCGAACACCGGCTGACGCTGGTCTACGGCGGCGGCAGCGGTGGACTGATGGGGGCGGCCGCGCGCGCCGCGCTCGCCGGCGGCGGCAGGGTCGTCGGTATCCTGCCCGCCTGCCTTGAAGCTGCCGAGGTCGCGCAGCCGGGCCTGAGCGAATTGCACATCACGCCGACGCTGCACGCGCGCAAGGCCGAAATGCACGCGCGCGCCGATGCGATCGTCGTGCTGCCCGGAGGCATCGGCACCTTCGACGAGTTGTTCGAGGTCATGACATGGCGCAATCTCGGGTTGCACGACAAGCCGATCTGGCTGCTCGGCAGCGACGCTTACTGGGGGCCGTTCACCGCATTACTCGAACATCTTGATAAGCAAGGCTTCGCCTACCCGCGCACACTGGAGCTGTTCGAACGGCTGGGCGATGTCGGCGCGCTGGCGGCGCGTATCGGACGGCCCGCGACCCGCATCGCCCGTTGATCGAGCGCCGCCCGCCCCGTACAGCAGTCCGGCATTCATGAGGACAGCATGGCCAAGATCAAGGTAGCGAAACCGGTCGTCGAGCTCGACGGCGACGAGATGACCCGGATCATCTGGCACTGGATCCGCGAGCAGCTGATCCTGCCCTACCTCGACATCGAGCTGATCTACTTCGATCTCGGCATGGAAAATCGCGACGCCACCGACGACAAGGTCACCGTCCAGTCGGCGAACGCGATCCGCGAACACGGCGTCGGCGTCAAATGCGCGACGATCACCCCCGACGAGGCGCGGGTCAAGGAGTTCGGCCTCAAGAAGATGTGGAAATCGCCGAACGGCACGATCCGCAACATCCTCGGCGGCGTGGTGTTTCGCGAGCCGATCGTCATCGCGACGATCCCGCGGCTGGTACCCAGCTGGACCGATCCGATCGTCATCGGCCGCCATGCGTTCGGCGACCAGTACCGCGCCACCGACTTCCTCGTTCCGGCACCCGGTACACTGACGATGAAGTGGGTCAGCGAAGACGGCAAGCAGACGATCGAACACGAAGTCTTCCACTATCCGTCGCCCGGTGTCGCCATGGGCATGTACAACCTCGACGATTCGATCCGTGACTTCGCGCGCGCCTGCCTTAATTACGGCGTCGCCCGGCGATGGCCGGTTTATCTGTCGACCAAGAACACTATCCTCAAGGCCTATGACGGGCGCTTCAAGGACCTGTTCGAGGAAATCTACGAAACTGACTTCAAGGCAACCTACGACAAGCTCGGCATCGTCTACGAGCACCGGCTGATCGACGACCTCGTCGCTTCGGCGCTGAAATGGTCGGGAAAGTTCATCTGGGCGTGCAAGAATTACGATGGCGACGTCCAGTCCGATATGGTCGCGCAAGGGTTTGGCAGTCTCGGGCTGATGACCTCGATCCTGATGACGCCCGACGGCAATACGGTCGAGGCCGAGGCGGCGCATGGCACCGTGACGCGCCACTATCGCATGCATCAGCAGGGCAAGCCGACCAGCACCAACCCGATCGCCTCGATCTTCGCGTGGACCGGCGGGCTCAAGCATCGCGGCAAACTCGACGGCACCCCCGATGTGACGCATTTCGCCGAGACGCTTGAGCGGGTCTGCGTCGAGACGGTCGAAGCGGGCGCGATGACCAAGGATCTGGCGCTGCTCGTCGGCCCAGATCAGGCGTGGCTGACCACCGAGCAATTCTTCGAAGCGGTTCGTGCCAATCTGGACGCGGCGATGATGGTCACGGTCGCGACTTAAGCCGCGATGGCGGCCTCGCTGAGCGCGGCGCGAACCGCGGCAATCGCCGCGGTCGCATCGCCGCCGTTGGGGCCGCCGGCCTGCGCCATATCGGCGCGACCGCCGCCGCCCTGCCCGCCGACCGCAGCGGCCGCGACCCGGACAAGGTCGACCGCGCTATAGCGTGAGGTCAGATCTTCGGTGACGCCGATGGCGACGGCGGCGCGACCGTCATTGACCGCGACGACAGCGACGACGCCGGAGCCGAGCCGCTGCTTGTGATCGTCGATCAGCCCGCGCAGGCTTTTCGCATCGAGACCCGGCACGATGCGCCCGACAAACTGGCTGCCGCCGATGACTTCGACGCCGCCGGCTGCATTTTCAGCCGATTGCCCGGCAGCTTCAGCCGATGCCGAACCGTCCGCGCCGGTCAAAGCAAGCTTGCGCCGCGCATCGGCCAGCTCCCGTTCGAGCCGCTTGCGCTCTTCGACCAACGCCGCGATCCGCGACGGCACTTCGTCGGGCCGCGACCGGAGCGCCACCGCGGCAGCCTTGAGCCGATCCTCCTGCGCCGTCAGGAAGGCCCGCGCCGCCTCCCCGGTAAGCGCCTCGATCCGGCGGACACCACTGGCGACGGCACTCTCGCCGACGATCTTGAACAGTCCGATATCGCCGAGAGCACCGACATGCATGCCGCCGCACAGCTCGGTCGAATAGCTGACCTCGTCCTCGATCCGGCCCATCGACAGCACCCGCACTTCGTCGCCGTACTTTTCGCCGAACAACGCCATCGCGCCCGCGGCGATCGCCGCATCGGGCGTCATTAGACGGGTCGTGACCGGCGCGTTATGGCGAATCTGCGTGTTGACCTCGGCCTCGACCGCAACGAGTTCCGCTGTCGTCAGCGCGCGCGGCTGGCTGAAGTCGAAGCGCAGACGGTCGGGCGCGACCAGCGAGCCTTTCTGCGTGACATGATGACCGAGCCGGTGTCGGAGCGCGGCGTGCAGCAGGTGCGTCGCCGAGTGATTGGCGCGCAGTTGCAAGCGCCGCTCGATCTCGACCGCCAAGGTAACCACGTCGCCGACCGCGATACGGCCGGCGTCCACGCGAGCATGATGGACAAGCAGCTTGCCGAGCGGCTTGGAGGTGTCGCGAACGGTCAGCCGCAGGCCGTTCTCCCCCGCGATCCGCCCGGCGTCGCCGACCTGCCCGCCCGATTCGCCGTAGAATGGTGTCTGATTGACCAGCACGGCGACGTCGTCGCCGGTGCTGGCGTGATCGACGAGCCCGCCGCCCTGGATCAACGCGACGACCTGCGCCTGCGCCGAGTCGCTGGAGTAACCGACGAACTCGGTCGCGCCGTGCTGATCGATGAGGTCGAACCACAGCGGATCCGAGGCTTGCTGGCCCGAACCGGTCCAGGCGGCACGCGCGGCGCGGCGCTGCTCGCCCATCGCCGCCTCGAAGCCGGCGCGGTCGATCTCCAAGCCCTTCTCGCGCAGCGCATCTTCGGTCAGATCATAGGGAAAGCCGAAAGTGTCATAGAGCTTGAATGCGACGTGACCCGGCAGGGTCTCGCCCGCGCTCATGCCCATCGTAGACTGCTCCAGCAGGCGCAGTCCATTGTCGAGCGTCCGCCGGAACTGGGTTTCCTCGAGCTGCAGCGTAGCCTCGATCAGCGGCTGGGCGCGGATCAGTTCGGGATAGGCGTTGCCCATCGCAGCGCCGAGCGCCGGAACCAGCCGGTGAAGCAACGGCTCGGCCGTGCCCAGCAAGTGCGCATGGCGCATCGCGCGACGCATGATCCGGCGCAGGACATAGCCCCGGCCTTCGTTCGACGGCAGCACGCCATCGGCGATCAGAAAGCCGCTGGTCCGCAAATGGTCGGCGATGATCCGGTGCGAGACCTTGAAGTCACCGTCGGTCGCGGTGCCGGTCAGTTCGCCGTTCGCCGCGATCAGCGCGCAGAAGGTGTCGGTCTCGAAATTATCGTGGGTGCCCTGCAGCACCGCGGCGATGCGTTCGAGCCCCATGCCGGTGTCGATAGATGGCTGCGGCAGTTCGAGGCGGGTCGCAGCGTCGACCTGCTCATATTGCATGAAGACGAGGTTCCAGATCTCGACGAAGCGGTCGCCGTCCTCGTCGGGCGAGCCCGGCGGACCCCCGGCGATATGCGGGCCATGGTCATAAAAGATTTCCGAACAGGGGCCGCAGGGGCCGGTCTCGCCCATCGACCAGAAATTGTCGTTGGTCGCGATCCGGATGATGCGCTCAGGCGGCAGCCCCGAGATTTCGCGCCAGAGGTCGAAGGCTTCGTCGTCGGTGTGATAGACGGTAACGGTAAGCCGGTCGGGGTCGATGCCCCATTCGCGCGTCAACAGCGTCCAGGCGTGTCCAATGGCATCGCGCTTGAAATACGCCCCGAACGAGAAGTTGCCGAGCATCTCGAAGAAGGTGTGGTGGCGGGCGGTGTAGCCGACATTGTCGAGGTCGTTGTGCTTGCCACCGGCGCGAACGCACTTCTGCGCCGAGGCGGCAGTTGTGTAACGGCGTTTGTCGAGCCCGGTGAAAACATCCTTGAACGGCACCATGCCGGCATTGACGAACATCAATGTCGGATCGTTCTGCGGGACCAGCGCTGCCGACGGTACGACACGATGGCCGTGACGGGCGAAGTAATCGAGGAACGAGCGGCGGATTTCGTTGGTCGTCGTCATGTTTCAAGACTTAGGCGAGCGAGGCACACAGCTCAAGCACCCGTGCCTCACTCGCTCGGTCCAGCTACATCTCGCTGTCGGTGTCATCGTCGGCGCTCGGGCCGACCATTAGCGCTTCGCCGATGCCGGCGGCGTTGTCGCGGATGGCTTTCTCGATGCGGTCGCGCACCGCGGGGTTTTCCTTGAGATATTTCTTGGCGTTCTCGCGGCCCTGCCCGATGCGGATGGAGTCGAAGCTGAACCAGGCACCCGATTTCTCGACGACATTGGCCTTGACGCCGAGGTCGAGAATCTCGCCGGTCTTCGAGATGCCTTCGCCGTACATGATGTCGAACTCGACCTGCTTGAACGGCGGCGACACCTTGTTCTTGACGACCTTGACGCGCGTCGTGTTGCCGACGATGTCGTCGCGGTCCTTGATCTGGCCGGTGCGGCGGATGTCGAGGCGGACGCTGGCGTAGAATTTCAGCGCATTACCGCCGGTCGTCGTCTCGGGGTTGCCGTACATGACGCCGATCTTCATGCGCAGCTGGTTGATGAAGATGACGATGCAGCGCGACCGGCTGATCGAGCCGGTCAGCTTCCGAAGCGACTGGCTCATCAGCCGCGCCTGCAGGCCGACGTGGCTGTCGCCCATCTCGCCCTCGATCTCGGCGCGCGGCACCAGCGCCGCGACCGAGTCGATGACCAGCACGTCGATGGCGTTCGAGCGGACCAGCGTGTCGACGATCTCGAGCGCCTGCTCGCCGGTGTCGGGCTGCGAGACGATCAGCTCGTCGATGTTGACGCCGAGCTTCTTGGCGTAGGCGGGGTCGAGCGCATGCTCGGCATCGACGAACGCCGCGGTACCGCCGGCCTTTTGCGCTTCGGCGATGCAGTGCAGCGCCAAGGTCGTCTTGCCCGAGCTTTCAGGCCCGTAGATCTCGACGACGCGCCCGCGCGGCAGGCCGCCGATGCCGAGCGCGATATCGAGGCCGAGTGAACCGGTCGGACTCGACTCGATCTCCATTGCCTCGCGCGACCCGAGCTTCATCACCGAGCCCTTGCCGAAGGCGCGGTCGATCTGCGCCAGCGCCGCTTCGAGCGCCTTCGCCCTGTCCATGCCGCCGTCCACCACTTTCAATGCTGCTGCCACGTCGTCTCTCCCTATCGGTCGCCGAACGCCCCTACAACTGCATTCGATGTACGACGTTTGTTCGACCGGAACAAGAGAAGAACAGACTTATTTCAAACTTTCGTCAATGCACTGACCGCGCGCTCGACCGCATTGAAAGCGTAAGGCTTTTCGAGCACTTTGCAGCCGGCGAAACGGTCGGGCAGGACGCTGCGATGCGAGCCGGTCGCGAAGATCACCTCGACCCCTGCGGCAATCAGCCGATCGGCGACCGGATAAACCGGGTCACTGCCGAGATTGACGTCGAGGATCGCCATATCGACGGCGTTGCCAGGCGCGAGCAACGCGTCCGCTTCCTGCAGCGTCGTCGCCGGACCCACGACCTCGAAGCCGAGCGTGTCGAGAATGTCCTCGAGGAGCATGGCGATCAGCACCTCGTCCTCGACGATCGCAACCCGCTGCCGTGCCTGTGATCCGTCCGCCTGCATAACCCCTGCCGTCGTATCTCCGACACGTCGTCGCCGTATCGATACCGGTTCTAACGCCGCGGCGCAACCTGGCGCTCAGCGGTCAGCGCCAGCCGTACGGTTGCGACCAAATCCGTAATCGCAAATGGCTTGGCGACGAAGCGCACCCCGGTTCCGTCGAGTGCCCGGCGCTGCGGCGGGTCGGCGTAACCCGACATCAGCACCGCGGGCAGCCCGCTGATCTCCTGGCGCGCGCGTTCGACCAGCGCGACGCCGTCCATGCCGGGCATGACGACGTCCGAGATCAGCAGGTCGATCCGGGCGCGTTCGCGTTCGATGATTTCGAGACCGGCGACCGCGTCGGCCGCCGTCAGCACGGTCAGGCCATGCCCGGTGAGCGCGCGCGCGACGACCAGCCGTACCGCGCGGTCGTCCTCGACCAGCAGGACCGTGCCCTGCAGCGGGACCGCCTTGCTGGCCGTTGCCGACGGCGGCGCGGGCTGTGCCGGACGCGCGCCGGCACTGGGGAAATACAGCGTGAAGCTGGTCGCGTCGGGGGCGCTGTCGACGAAGATGAAGCCGCCGGTCTGCTTGACGATGCCGTACACCGTCGACAGCCCAAGCCCGGTGCCCTGTCCGACGGGCTTGGTCGTGAAGAACGGCTCGAAAATCTTGGCGCTGATCTCGGGAGCGATGCCGCTGCCGGTGTCGGTGACGATGATCGCGACATAGTCGGCAATCGGCATGATGCGAAATCCCAGCGCGGGGACGTCGGCCGCCATGACGATACGCGACGCGATCGTCAGCGTGCCGCCGTCGGGCATCGCATCACGCGCGTTGACGGCGAGGTTGACGATGACCTGCTCGAGCTGCCCCGGATCGACCCGGACCAGCGGCAGCTCGCTCGGCGCTGGCGTGACGACGAGATCGACGCCGAGGCCAAGCAGGCGCAGCAGCAGCGGTTTGACCCCGGTGATGATGTGATCGATGTCGAGCAGCTGCGGGCGCAGGGTTTGCTGCCGGGCGAACGCGAGCAGCTGCCGGACGAGATCGGCGGCGCGGTTGCCGTTCTGGCGAATCTGGTCGATGTCGTCGTAATCCCGGTCGCTCGGCAGATGGCGCGCCAGCAGCTCGTCGCACAGGCCGAGCACAGCTGTCAGGATGTTGTTGAAATCGTGCGCGATCCCGCCTGCAAGCTGCCCGACGGCCTGCATCTTGGTGACCTGCGCGACTTGTTGCTCGAGCCGCAGCTGCTCGCGGATATCGCGGACCGCGACGAGCACGCTGAAACCCCAGCCGGCCGGCGCGGCCGCCAGCGTCAAGGCGACATTCTCGTCGGGACGCATCGCGAGGCGGATGCGGCATTCCTGCGGCTCGGGGCTGCCGGTCAGAACCATGCCGATCGCGCGGCGCAGCCGTTCGCGGTCGTCCTCGACCGCCAGCGCCGCCAGCCCTCCGGAGTCGCGGTGGCAGCCGCCGCCGACGGTTTCGGCAAAGGCATCGTTGGTCATCAGGCAGTGGCCGTCGGTGTCGAGCAGCGCCAGGCCGAGCGGCAGGGCATGCAGGATCGCGATGCCCTGCGCTGAGAGCCCCGCGAGCGGATCGGCAGCTGCCGGGGCATTGAGGATCGCAACGTCAGCCATAACGCTGTTCGCTCCACGGATCGCCGACGTTGTGATAACCGCGAACTTCCCAGAACCCCGGCGCGTCCGCGGTCGCGAACTCGATGCGCTTGAGCCACTTGGCCGATTTCCACAGGTAATAACGCGGGATGATCAGCCGCACCGGGCCGCCATGCTCGCGGCTGATCGGGACGCCGTCATGGGCGTGCGCGAGCAGGCAGTCGGCCTCGGCGAAATGTTCGAGCGCGACGTTGGTAGTATAGCCGTCATACCCGTGCAGGATGACGTGCCGCGCACCCGGCAATGGTTGCACGACGTCGAGCAGGTGTCGCGTCGACACGCCGGTCCAGCGATTGTCGTAGCGCGACCACGCGGTGACACAGTGGATGTCCGAAACGTCCTCGAACGCCGGTTGGCGCAGCAGCGCCGCGAAGTCCCACTCGGCCGGGGCGGTCACCGCGCCGTCGATCTTCAGGCGCCAGTCGTCGCGCGCCACATCGGGCTGGATGCCGAGATCGAGCACCGGCCAGTCCTTGACGAGCCGCTGCCCCGGCGGCAGCCGATCGGTCGTGGGATCGCCGTCCGTGCCGGTCAGCAGCCGTCCGGCGCGCGCCCACGCCTGCTTGGTCGCGATGAGCTTGTCCTTGATGCCGTCGGGCACGGGCGGGGTCCTTTCTGTTCAACTGCTTATTAGATCAGCGCAAGTCTGTACCTAACCACTTTCGTCATTCCCGTGCACGCGGGAATGACGACGGTCGTTCACTGCCCTAGTTCGCCCGGATCAACCCCAATCGCCGCAGCAACGGGGTCATCGTCAGCCCCTGCACGAAGATCGAGAATGCGACTACCGCGAACGCCACCGTGATCACGGCGGCGCGCCCCGGCAATTCATCAGGCAGCCCGAGCGCGAGGCCGAGCGCGAGAGCTCCCCGCAGTCCGCCCCAGACGAGGATGTGCTGATGGCGAATGTCGATCCGCAGCCGTGTTCGCAGGAACAGCACCGATAGCGGATAGATTGCGATGGCGCGCCCGGCGAGCACGACGACGATCGCTACCGCCGCCGGCCAAAGCACGTCGAGGAACGGCTGCAGCGCCACCTGCGCCCCGAGCAGCAGAAAGATCAGCGAATTGGCAAGGAAGGCGAGATACGCCCAGTAGTTGAACACCGACGCCCGCCCGCGTTCGCTGATCGAGCCGAGCTCGCTCGAGTTGCCGACGATCAGCCCGGCGGTCAGCGTCGCCAGCACTCCCGACATGCCGAGGCGGTCGGCGATCAGGAACGAGCCATAGGCGATCAATGTCGTCAGTGTCAGCTCGACGAGGCTGTCGTCGGTGCGCCCGGCAATCATTAGCAGCACCAACGCAGCGATGGCGCCAATGGTCGCGCCCCCGAGTATCATCCAGATCAGCGAACCGCCAACCGCGACGATGCCGCTTGATGCTCCCGCTACCACAGCAAGCACGACGGCGAAGGCGACCGCCGCGGTACCGTCGTTAAGCAGGCTGTCGCTCTCGACTAACAGGTGCAGCCGCGGATCGATGTTGACGCTCTTGAAGGTCGCGATCACCGAAACCGGGTCGGTCGCGGCGATCAGCGTGCCGAACAGCGCCGCCACTGCCCAGCTCCACCCGGCGAGGAAATGCATTCCCGCCGTTGCCACCGCCGCAGCGATTATCACCCCGGCGCTGCTCAGCGTCGCGACCACCGGAAAGTTGCGGCGCAGATCGCGCCAATGAATGTTTAACGCTGCCTCGAACACGATCGGCGGTAGGAACACCTCGAAGATCAGATCGCGCGACAGCGGCAGCGTCAACGTCAGCGGCACGAACGCCAGCACGATGCCCGCACACACCAGCCCGACGCTGTACGGCACCTGCAAGCGCCGGGTCGCGATCGCGACGATCGCCGCAACGAACAGCAGCAGCCCGAGGAGAGTGAGGTTAGCGTGGAGCACCCCTACCCCCGCTCGCGCAGCAGCCGCCCCGCCTCGCGCTTCCAGTCGCGCGCCTTCTCGGTATCACGCTTGTCGTGGAGCTTCTTGCCCTTGGCCAGTGCCAGCTCGACCTTGGCCCGGCCGCGGTCGTTGAAATAGATCATCAGTGGCACCAGCGTCATCCCCTGCCGCGTCACCGCGCCGTTGAAGCGCTTGATCTCGCGCTCGTGGAGCAGCAGCTTGCGCGGCCGCTTGGGCTCGTGATTGTTGCGGTTGCCATGGCTGAATTCGGGAATGTTGGCGTTGACCAGCCACATCTGGCCGTCCTTCAGCTCGGCATAGGCCTCGGCGATCGAGCCCTCGCCCTGCCGCAGCGCCTTGACCTCGGTGCCCGCCAGCGCGATCCCCGCCTCGAGCACCTCGTCGATGAAGAACTCGTAGCGCGCGCGCCGGTTCTCGGCGACGATCTTCGCCTTGACCCCGGTGTTGACGTAGGCGCGCGCCATCAGCCGAGCCCCGCAGCGCCAATCGCCGCATCGACCGCGGCACGCGCGGCAGCCGACGGCGGCGTGATCGGCAGCCGTGTCTCGACCGTCATGTGGCCCATCTCGGCCAGCGCATACTTCGTCGGCCCCGGGCTGGCGTCGGTGAACAGTGCCGCGTGCAGCGGGTACAGTCTATCCTGCAACGCCAGCGCCGCCGCATAATCGCCACGCGCACACGCCGCCTGAAACTCGGCGCACAGCTTCGGCGTCACGTTCGCCGTCACCGAGATACAGCCGTGGCCGCCCATGGCCATGAACCCCAGCGTCATGTCGTCGTTACCCGACAGCTGGACGAAGCCGGTGCCACACGCCGCGCGCTGCGCCGATACCCGCGCCAGATTGCCGGTCGCGTCCTTGACGCCGATGATGCCGGGCAGTTCGGCCAAGCGCGCCATCGTCTCGACGCTCATCTCGACCACCGAGCGGCTCGGGATATTGTAGATCAGGATCGGCAGCTCGCAAGCTTCGGTCAGCGCCTGGTAATGCGCGTACAGCCCCGCCTGGCTCGGCTTGTTGTAATAAGGGCAGACGACCAGCGCCGCCGCCGCGCCGACTTTCTGGGCATGGCGCATGTGCAGCAGCGCGGTCGCGGTGTCGTTCGAGCCGCAGCCGGCGATCACCGGCACGCGGCCGGCCGCGGCCTCGACCGTCAGCGCAATGACGTGATTGTGCTCGTCGATCGTCAGCGTCGCCGACTCGCCGGTGGTCCCGCAGGGCACCAGCGCCGACGAGCCTTGCGCGATCTGCCAGTCGACGAAGGCGCTCAGCGCCGCCGCATCGACCATGCCGCCCTTAAACGGCGTCACCAGCGCCGGGATCGACCCACGAAACATCGTCCTCGAACCTTTCACGCCCAAAGCGCCTTCACCGCCGCGGCCGAACCGCCTAGGAAGCACCATGCTCCCGAACTTTCGATGTGCGACGTCAGATAGAAAGCCCGGACGCCGCTTGTCCAGTAAACTCCAGCGCACCTTCGTCGGCCTGATGCTGGCGGGCACCGCGAGCGCCTGCTCGGCCGCCCCCGATCGTGCCCCGGCAACCCCCGCGCTGACCTTGGGCATGCGGTCGTATTACATCGCCAAGCTCGCCAACAACGATGCCGGGCGCTTCGACCTGCTCGCCGCGTCGCCGGTCGTCGCCCCGCAGCGCGACGTGCTGCTCGACGCGCTGGTGACGTGGGACCGCCTGCGCCGCGACACCGCGCCGACGAGCTTCGCCGAGCTCGCTGGTTTCCTGCGCAGCTATCCCGGCTGGCCCGCCGAGGCGGCGCTGCGCCGCCATGCCGAAAAGCTGATCGACGCGAGTGTCGCGCCCGACGCGCGGCTGACCTATTTCGCCGCCTTCCCGCCGCTGAGCGCAGCAGCGCAGGTCCGCCTCGCGGAAGCGCAGCTGGCCACCGGGCACGCGGCCGAGGCGACGGCACTCGCCCGCCGCGCGTGGGTATCGCCCAACCTCGACGGGCTAAGCGAGGCGGCGGTGCAGTCGCGCTTCGGCAGTCGGCTGACCGCGGCCGATCATCAAGCGCGTTTCGATGGGCTGCTGTGGAGCGGCCAGGCGAGCACCGCGGCGCGGCTGCTGACGCTGCTGCCGCCCGATCACGGGGCGTGGGCGGCCGCCCGCCTCGCGCTGCGGATCAACGCGCCCGATGCGGAGGCGCGCTGGGCGGCGGTACCCGCGGCGCAGCAACGCGATGCCGGGCTGCTGCTCGACCGCGCGCTCTGGCTGCGGAAGACCGGCGATGCCGGCGCGGCACGAATGCTGCTCGCCGGCTATAACGAGCCGCCGGGGCTGGTCACCGATCCCGACATCTGGCTCAAGGCGCGGCTGGAATTCGCCCGCGCGGCACTGCGGGAAGGCCAGTACGACCTCGCCTACCGGCTAGCGGCGAACCATCACACGCTGCCGTTCGGGCGGCTGCTCAGCGATCACCAGCTCGGGCTGCGGCAGCTGCTGATCGATACCGAATGGACCGCCGGCTGGCTCGCGCTGCGCAAGCTGAACCGCCCGGACGAAGCGCTGCGCCACTTCGAGGCGGTGCGCGACGCAGCGCTGACCCCGGTCAGCCAGGCGCGCGGCGATTACTGGTCGGGCCGGGCCGCCGCTGCCGCGCACCAGACCCAGGCCGCACACGATCTATACGCCGCTGCGGCGACCCATGCCGACTATTATTACGGTCAGCTCGCCGCCGAGGAGATCGGCCCGACGCCGCCGCTGCCGCCGGCGCACGCGGTCAACGTCGGTCCCGCGGCGCGCGCCAAGTTCGGCCGCGACACGCTTGTCCGGATCGCGCGCGACCTCGGTGAGCTGGGCGACCGCGGGCGGCAGTCGCTGTTCCTCCACGCGCTGGTCGACCGCGCCGACACGCTTGAAGGCCAGCGCCTGCTCGGCGACCTCGCGACCGAGCTCGATCGCCCCGACCTCGGCGTGCTGACCGGCAAGGCAGCGCGCAGCGACGGCGAGCTTAGCCTTTATGACATCGCCTATCCGCAGCTGTCGCTGCCCGCGACGCTCGACGCCAGCTGGACGATGATCCACGCGATCAGCCGGCAGGAATCGCAGTTCGACCGTGCCGCGCTCAGCCGGGCCAACGCCCGCGGCCTGATGCAGCTGCTGCCCGGCACCGCCGCCGACACCGCCGCCAAGCTCGGCCTGCCCTACAGCACGCCGCGACTGATCGACGACCCGGTATACAACGTCACGCTGGGGTCGGCCTATTTCGCCCGCATTCGCGACCAGTTCGGCGGCAGCTACGTGCTCGCCGTCGCCGCCTACAACGCCGGCCCCGGCAATGCCCGCAAATTTATCGCGGCGAACGGCGACCCACGCGACGCCGGCGTCGACGTTATCGACTGGGTCGAGGCAATCCCGTTCAGCGAGACCCGCGATTATGTCCAGCGCGTGCTGGGCAATGCGGTGGTGTACGACGCTCTGCATCCAACGACGGCGGTGATGTCGGCGAAGAAGCGGCTGGCGGGGTATCTAGGGAAGCGGGACTGACTGTACCTGCTCCCTCCCTGAAGGAGGGAGGGGAGCAGAAGCTCACTACACCGCCAGCTTCACACCCAACGCCTTCTCCGCCACCGCCCGCAGCTCGTCCCCAACCGGCGGATAGCTCAAATCCACCCCCGCCCCCAACGCCGCGATCGCCGCTTCCAACCCGGCGATCCGCGCGCTCTTCTTGTCGTCGGCGGCGATCACCGACCACGGTACCGCGTCGCAGTGCGCGAACATGTCCTCATACGCCTCGACATAGTCGTCCCGCATCGAGCGGTTGTGATAGTCGTCGAGCCCGGTCTTCCAACGCTTGTACGGCACTTCGAGCCGCTCGCGCAGGCGGCGGTCCTGCTCGTCGGGCGTGATATCCAGGAACAGCTTGACCATGCGGACGCCGGCATCGAGCTGCGTCGCCTCGAAGTCGTTGATCGCGGCATAGCCCGCCTTCCACACCGGCTTGGGCGTAAGCTTGTCAACGCGTTCGACGAGGACCCTACCATACCACGTGCGGTCGAACAGCGCGATCTCGCGCCGCGCCGGCAGCCGCTGCCAGAACCGCCACAGGAAGTGATGCCCGAGTTCGTCCTTCGTCGGCGCGCCGATCGACCAGACGTTGGTGAAGCGCGGATCGAGTTCGGCGGTCAGCCGCTGGATGAGCCCGCCCTTGCCCGCCGCGTCCCAGCCCTCGATCGCGATGATGCCGCTCAGCCCCTGCGTGATGTACGCGGCCTGGATCAGCTGCAGCTTATATTGCAGGTCGAGCAGGCGCTTGTCGTAATCCTGCCGCTTGATCTCGGGCGCGGGGTCGAGGTGCTTGAGGCGTTTGGGCATGCCAATCCTTTCAAGCCCTCTCCCGCGCTTGCGAGAGAGGGTTGGCAAAGCAGGACGCTAAAGTTTCACCCCCGGCATCAGTTGGATATGCAGCTCCTTCAGCTGCTTCGCCGCCACCGCGCTCGGGGCGTTCATCATCAGGTCCTCGGCCTTCTGGTTCATCGGGAACAGCACGACCTCGCGGATATTGGGTTCGTCCGCCAGCAGCATGACGATACGGTCGACGCCGGGAGCCGAACCCCCGTGCGGCGGCGCGCCGAACTTGAAGGCGTTGATCATGCCGGCAAAGTCGCGGTCGACGTCGGCTCGGCTGTAGCCCGCGATCTCGAACGCCTTGTACATGATCTCCGGCTTGTGATTGCGGATCGCGCCTGACGACAGCTCGATGCCGTTGCAGACGATGTCGTACTGGTAGGCGAGGATATCGGTCGGGGTCATGGTTTCGAGCGCGTGCAGCTCACCCTGCGGCATCGAGAACGGATTGTGGCTGAAGTCGATCTTCTTGGCGTCCTCGTCATATTCGAACATCGGGAAGTCGACGATCCAGCAGAACTTGTACGTGCCCGGCTCGATCAGCTCGAGTTCGGTGGCGACCCGCGTCCGTGCCAGTCCGGCAAGCTTGGTCGCCTGCGCGACCGGCCCTGCGGCAAAGAACACCCCGTCGTCGGGACCGAGGTCGAGCGCCGCGCGCAACCGCTCCATGCCGTCCTCGCCGTGGTTGCTCGCGATCGGACCGCCGAACACGCCAGCCTTGCGCGTCGCATAGCCGAGCCCGGGAAAGCCCTCCGACTGCGCCCAGGCGTTCATGTCATCGAAGAACTTACGGCTTTTGTTCACTCCGGCACCCGGCGCACGGACCGCGCGAACCACGCCGCCGCCCTCGACGATCGACGCGAACCGGCCGAAGCCGCTGCCCCGGAACTGCTCGGTCACATCGACGATCTCGATCGGATTGCGCAAATCCGGCTTATCGTTCCCATATTTCAGCATCGACTCTGCAAAGGGAATGCGCGGGAACGGCGGCTTGGTGACGCTCTTCGGCTTGCCGTCGACGAAGCCGGTGAACTCCTCGAAGACCCCTGCCAGCACCGGCTCGATGCTCGCGAATACATCGTTTTGCGTGACGAAGCTCATCTCGAAGTCGAGCTGGTAGAACTCGCCGGGGGAGCGGTCGGCGCGCGCGTCCTCGTCGCGGAAGCACGGTGCGATCTGGAAGTAACGGTCGAAGCCGGCGACCATCAGCAGCTGCTTGAACATCTGCGGGGCCTGCGGCAGAGCGTAGAATTTGCCCGGATGCACCCGGCTCGGCACGAGGAAATCGCGCGCGCCCTCGGGGCTGCTGGCGGTCAGGATCGGCGTCTGGAACTCGGTGAAGCCCTGCGCGATCATGCGGCTCCGCAGCGACGCAATGACACCCGAGCGCAGCATGATATTCCGGTGCAACCGCTCGCGACGCAGGTCGAGGAAGCGGTATTTGAGCCGCACCTCCTCGGGATAGTCGGCCTCGCCCGCGACCGGCAGCGGCAGCTCGGAGGCGGGCGACTGGATGACGACGTCGGTGGCGCGCAGCTCGATGTCGCCGGTCGGCAGGCTGGCGTTCTCGGCCCCGGCGATGCGCGCCGCGACTTCGCCGGTGACGGTGACAACGCTCTCGGCCCGCGCCGCGTCGAGCGGGGCGAATGCGGCGCTGTCGGGGTTCACGACGATCTGCGTCAGGCCGTAGTGGTCGCGCAGGTCGACGAACAGCACGCCGCCATGATCGCGCTTGCGGTGGACCCAGCCCGACAGCCGCGCCGTGGTCCCGGCGTCGCTGAGGCGCAGCGCGGCGCAGTTATGGGTGCGATAGACGTGCATGGGGTCCGTTCGGGTGATTACAGGGTCGGGCTGCGTGACGCACGGCAAGCGCGGAGTTGTCAAGTTGCGGGCACGGCGGGCATTGACTTTATGTACCGGATAGGTTAGAAATTCGCGTTTTCATACTACTTCTAGTCCTCTGCCGCCCCTGAGGGAAAGAGTTGGGTGAGGGTCTTGCTGCCTTTATCCCGGCCCGAAAGCAGTGAAGCAACACCTCACCCCGGCGCTCTCCCGTAAGCACGGGAGAGGGCGCAGGAGAACGCGATGACGTATATCAACCCCACTTTCGTCCTTCCCGCACACGCGGGACCTGCGACAATAGCCGTCGGTCGCCTGCGTTCATGGGCTGTCAACTGCCCATCGATGACGAAAGTGAATCCCGATCTGGGTGTGTCGAAAGAGTCGCCAAAGCCCGCGAATGAATCGTTCCGACCGACACCTTGGCCTCACCTTAGCCCTACCGACCCGTTAACGCCGCGCCCGAACACCCTCTAGCCGCACCCGAATTTGGACCCTATGACGCCCTATGCAAATTCACCCCCTCATCACCAACACCGCGACATTGGCGGCGCTCTGCACGCGGCTCGCCGAGGCCGACTTCGTCACCGTCGACACCGAGTTCATGCGCGAGAACACGTTTTTTCCGGACCTGTGCCTCGTCCAGATCGCCGGCGGCGACGAAGCCGCGGCGATCGACCCGAAAGCGCCCGGGCTCGACCTCAAGCCGTTACTCGACCTGCTCGTCGAGGCGCCGGTGCTCAAGGTCTTCCACGCCGGCGGGCAGGATCTCGAGATCATCTTCAATCTGACCGGCAAGACGCCGATGCCGCTGTTCGATACGCAGATCGCCGCGATGGCGCTGGGGCAAGGCGAGCAGGTCAGCTATACCAACCTCGTCGCCTCGTATCTCAATATCCAGATCGACAAAGGTGCGCGCTTCACCGACTGGTCGCGGCGGCCGTTGAACGACCGTCAGCTCGACTATGCGATCGGCGACGTGACGCATTTGGCCACGCTGTTTCCCAAGATGCTCGACAAGCTGCGCCGCACCGGGCGCGGCGACTGGCTCGACGACGAGATGGCGCGCGCCTCCGACCCGTTCACCTATGCCAACGACCCCGAAACGGCGTGGGTCCGGCTACGGCTGCCGAGCCGCAAGCCCGAGGTGCTCGGACGATTGAAAGCGCTGGCCGCCTGGCGCGAGCGCGAGGCGAAGTCGAAGGACGTGCCGCGCGGGCGCATCGTCAAGGACGAGACGCTGGGCGACCTCGCCGGCTCACCGCCGCGCAACCAGACCGAGCTCGGGAAGGTGCGCGGGCTGTCGGCGACCTGGGGCACCAACGACATCGGCAAGCGGCTGATGGAGGCACTTGCCGCCGCCCGGCCGCTCGGCGCCGACGAGATGCCGGCGCGCGAGGTGTCGCGCCCCGGGCTGTCGACCGAAGGCGCGCTGATAGCCGACCTGCTAAAGCTGCTGCTGAAAATACGCGCCAAGGAAGCCAATGTCGCGCCCAAGCTGATCGTCCGCGGCGACGACCTCGACGCGATCGCGGGCGGCGTGCGCGCCGGCCTGCCGGTGCTCGACGGCTGGCGCTACGACGTGTTCGGCAAAGATGCGCTGGCGCTGGTCGACGGGCAGCTGGGATTTGCGGTGAAGGATGGGCGGTTGGCGATGAGCGCGATCGGGTGAGCATCACGCGATTTTCGTCACACGATAACGCATTCAAGTTAAAGCGATATATGCGTTTCAGTCAGGGAACTTTGAGTGAACTTCCGGCGACACTGGCTATCGAAAATTCCGGCGTCAGCTGCAGCGCCAGCGCCAATGCCTTGAGCCGCCGGGCGACAGCTTCGCCGTACAGCGCCGCATGTTCGGACGGCAAAGTCAGCCGGAGGACCGCCCCGTCACGCTCCAACCGGCTCGCCGCGAGCCCACGCGCGGTGCCGCCGGTCAGCCGCTGGCCGAGGCGTAGCGCCAGCCCCCAGTGGTGGGCCTGTGCCAGCATCGGGGCCGGGGCCAGTTCGGCGAGCATGGTCAACGCCGGCGACGTCGGCGCTCCCCCGAAGCACGAGTACAGCGCCGCCGCCAGCGTCGCGCGCTCGGCCGCGGTGACTGCGACCCAGTTGCCGTGCAGCGCGATGTCAAGCCCGCGTTCGGCGCGAAAATCGGGGTGCGCCCGCCACGCGACGTCGCTGAGCAGGCACGTCGCCAGCCGCAGGCGGCGCTGGCCAGGGCTTTCGCCCGCGAACAGCTTGTCCATCCACGTCATCAGCAGCTCGCCGTGTTCGGGGAAGCGGCCCTGCCGCGCGCCCTCGTCGCGCGCCCCCGCCAGCAGCGGGTCCTCGCGCTGCAGGTCGGGCGGCAGCTGCCCGTAGAGCAGACCTTCGCGCAGCCCGTAAGCGCTGGCGATGACGCAGCTGCTGCCGAGCCGCTTGACGACGCTGCGCAGCAGCAGCGCCGCGCCGGGCAGCGATGGTACCCGCGAGCTGGAAATGTTCGGCACCGCCTTCAGCGTCGCGGGCTCCATCCGCGCCAGCGCCCGCACCAGCCAGTCGGGGTCGTCCGCCGCCATCGTATATTGGTGGATCACCGGCAGCGGATAGTCGCTCAGCTGCATGTGGAGCTGCGCCAGCGCGCGCCACGAACCGCCGACCATATAGAACGGCCGGCCCGCGCCCTTGCTTGCCCAGCCGACTTGATCGAGCGCGGATTTGATGAACGGCCCGAGCGCCCGCGCGCCGCGCTTGCGCACCGCATCCAATCGCAGCGCGCCGATGGGCAGCGAGATGCGGTCGTGGACCTCGCCGCCGCCGACGCGGATCAGCTCGAGGCTGCCGCCGCCGAGATCGCCGACGACACCGTCCGCATCGGGAATGCCCGCGATGACGCCGAGCGCCGCACCACGCGCCTCCGCCTCGCCGCTGATCACCTCGATCGTCAACCCGCAGCGCTCGCGCACGGCGGTCAGGAACACCTCCGCGTTGCTCGCCTCGCGGACCGCAGCGGTCGCCACCGTGCGCAGCGACTCGACGCCCATGTCGTCGGCGAGCATCGCAAATCGCGCCAGCGCCGTCAGCGCCAGCTGCATCGAGCCGTTGCTCAGCCGGCCATTATTGGCGATCCCCCGCCCCAGCCCCGCCATGACCTTCTCGTTGAACACGACTGCGGGCGTGCGGGTCAGCCCCTGATAGACGACCAGACGGACCGAGTTCGAGCCGATGTCGATGATGCCCGCCAGCCCTTTACGGGCCGGCTCCAGCTCGGGCAGCAGATCGAATTGCGGCAGCAGGTTCGTCGCGGGCACAGGCGCTCCAGCGGGGCGGATCCACTCCGGCAATAGCCGGGCGAAGTCGTGGCGGCCAGGCCCGCTGATCTAGGCGTCCTCGTCGGCATCGAGGACCAGCCGCGGCACCGCCTCGGGATCCTTGAGCGCCGCGCCACGACCCGACAGCGACGGGTTGGTCATGAAATAGTGGTGCAGGTTGAACACCGGACCCGACCGGTCGAGCCGCCGGTAGCTGCCGTTGGCGAGCAGCTGCCATGATTGCTGGGTGTCCTTCAGGTTGGCCAGCATGACCTGATCGAGCACCTGCGCGTGGACCGTCGGGTTCTCGATCGGGACCAGCACCTCGACGCGGCGGTCGAGATTGCGCGGCATCCAGTCGGCCGACGAGATGAATAGCCTGGCCTGCGGCGACGGCAGCGCGTGCCCATTGGCGAAGGCGAAGATGCGGCTGTGTTCGAGGAAACGTCCGATCACCGACCGTACATGAATGCGCTCGGACAGCCCGGGCACCCCGGGGCGCAGGCAGCAGATACCGCGCACGATCAGGTCGATGTCGACCCCCGCGGCGCTCGCCTCGTAAAGCTTGTCGATGATGCCGGTGTCGACGAGGCTGTTGAGCTTGGCCCAGATCTCCGCCGGACGCCCGGCCTCGGCGTTGGCGATCTCGGCGTCGATCAGCCCGTACAGCTTGGGCCGCATCGTCAGCGGCGACATGCCGATCTTCTGCAGGTTGGTCGGCTGGACGTAGCCGGTGATGTAGTTGAGCACCTGCGCCGCGTCGCGCGCCAGCACGGGATCGGCGGTGAAGAACGACAGATCGGTGTAGATACGGGCCGTCACCGGGTGATAGTTGCCGGTACCGAAATGCACGTAGGTCCGCATCTCGGGGCCTTCGCGACGCACCACCATCGACAGCTTGGCGTGCGTCTTCCACTCCATGAAGCCGTAGACCACCTGCACCCCGGCACGTTCGAGCGCGGCCGCCCACATCAGGTTCTGCTCCTCGTCGAAGCGCGCCTTCAATTCGACGACGGCGGTGACCGACTTGCCGGCTTCGGCGGCGTCGATCAGCGCGCGGACGATCGGTGAGTTCTTGCCGGCGCGGTAGAGCGTCTGCTTGATCGCGATGACGTCGGGGTCGGCCGCGGCCTGGCGGAGGAACGCGAGGACGACCTCGAAGCTCTCGTACGGATGATGGACAACGAGGTCCTTGGCGCGGATCGCCGCGAAGCAGTCGCCGCCGTGCTCGCGGATGCGCTCCGGGAAGCGCGGCGAATAGGGCTCGAACTTGAGGTCGGGCCGGTCTTCCTCGACGAGGATGCCGAGGTCGGCGATGCCCAATATGCCGGACACCACGGTGACGTCGCGGTCGTGCACATGGAGCGCGTCGCGGACCATCAGGTGCAGCCCCGGCGGCGTCGCCTGCTCGATCTTCAAGCGGATGACCTCGCCGCGCCGTCGCCGCTTGATCGCGGTCTGGTAGAAGCGCACGAGGTCCTCGGCCTCCTCCTCGACTTCGATGTCGGAGTCGCGGATGACCCGGAACGCGCCGTCGCCGAGCAGCACATAGCCGGGGAACAGCTGCCCGAAGAACAGCCGGATGGTGTTCTCGAGGCTGATGAAGCGCGGCGTCTTGCCCGGCAGCCGGATGAAGCGCGGCAGCATCGACGGCAGCATCAGCAGCGCGCGAAGGATCTCGTCGTCCGAACTCCGCCGCAGCTCGAGGATCAGGCTGAAGCCCTTGTTGGGGATGAACGGAAACGGGTGCGCCGGGTCGATCGCCTGCGGCGTCAGCACCGGGAAGATCTGTTCGAGGAAGTGCCGTTCGAGCCAGCCTTTCTCGGTCGGCATGAGGTCGATACTGCGCAGCACGCAAAAGTCGGCACCGCGAAGCTCGCGGCACAGTTCGCCCCACACGGTCTGCTGCGATTCCATCAGGCGGTCGGCGGTCAGCGCGATCGCCGCCAGCTGTTCCGACGGCGTCGCGCCCTCGGGGCTCAGCGTCTCGATCCCCGCCTGCACCTGCCCGCGCAGGCCGGCGACCCGCACCATGTAGAACTCGTCGAGATTATTCCCCGAAATCGACAGGAAGCGCAGCCTTTCAAGCAGCGGGTGGCTGCGATTGGTCGCTTCCTCGAGCACCCGCTCGTTGAACGCCAGCCACGACAGCTCGCGGTTGAAATAGCGGTCGTGGACGGTCAGCACCGGTGCCGGGGCTGGCAGGGGTGACGATGCTCCTTCGGGTAAAAGTTCGCGTAAAGCCTTGTTCATGCGCCGCTTGTAGGCGGAATCCTGCGCCAGGTCGATGACGGTTACGGGGCGTAGGCCACAGCTTTGGCTAGAAAGACAGCGGCAACGCTAGCCGCCTTCCGCCAGCCAATCCCCCTGGCCCTCCAGCACCGCGCGCGCCAGCGGCAGCGTCACCGCGCGCCCCGCCGCCAGCGCCGCGGCGTCGAGCTTCGCCACGATCGCCGCGCCGCCCGCAAAGCTCCGGTCGATGCGCGCCAGCAGATACGCCGCGACGTCGGGCGCGACTCGCAACCCGCGGTCGGCGAACTGCTTGGCGAGAACGGCGGCGAGTAGCGCGTCGTCGGGATCGGCGATGACCAGCGTCGGTGTCGCCGCCAGCCGTGACGCGAGATCGGGCAGCATCGCGCGCCATTCCCGCGGCAGCGCCCGCGCCGTCAGCAGCAGCGGCCGGGTCAGCGTCGCCGCATTCCACGCGTGGAACAGCGCCTCGGGCGCGGTGTGCGTGTCGGCATCGTCGAATATGGTCGCCCCACTCCGGCCGGCGAACAGTTTCGCCAGATGGCTTTTCCCCGCCTTCGCCGGACCGAGCAGCATCGCCTGCGGCTGCGGCCAATCGGGCCAGCGGTCGAGCCACGCGACCGCATCGGCATTGGCGGCAGACACGAAGAAGTCGCCGACGCCGGCGGCTTGGCGGTAAGCGAGCGGGAGCGGGAGCTGGTGCATTGGTGGCGGTCCGTGAACGACTCTATGCCATCTCGGCCACCCGCAACTCGATCGACAGGCCTGACCCTGCCGTCGAATCGACCAACGCACCCAGCGAGAACCGGCCGAGCTTCAGTCCGTCGGCCTGCGGCCCGCGTCCGGGACCACGGGAAGGCGAATCGAAGGCGACTGGCTGCAATATGATATCTTGAATAACTTCAGCAACTTGATCGAAAATCGGTTGCACTAAATCCAACACGCGGAGCCAGCCCTGACGTCGGCCTTGCAGACCAGCTACCCGAGTCGAAATAGCGGAACCAGGGATAATATCGACAGCCACCGCGCTGTTTCGCGTCCGGGCCGAATGCGTTGCAGTATAGTGGAGGCGAACATTTTCCATACGGCATACTAACCACATTGGCTCACTGTAGGACAGCGAAATGTTCGACCCCGACAGGACGCCGCGAGGTGCCACGGCGTGCTCAGCTCACTTTATCGTGACGACCGTTCCATCGCTCCGAATGGGAGTTCTCGCGTCTGCTTGCGACGACGTTACAGACGTTCACGTAGCTTCGTCTTGCCGAAAATCGGCCGTTCAGCGCGGTGCGAACCGGGCCGCGGATAATTCGGTCGAAACGGCCGAGACCTTTGTGTCACGATAGCCTTTCGCTCGCATCCGCTGTCGAACAGAAGTCTCGCCAAACGTTGCTGCGGGACCTTTGGCGTAAACAATCCAGATGGGAGCTTTGCCCATCGCCGCTTCGTGCACGGCAAGCACGTGGCGAAGTTCTCGATCGGTATGAACAGTTGCCAAGCTCATCACAGCAGTGCCGGAATCAGCGCTATGCCCGTCGAGCACGTCGACGAGAATCGGATCCTCAACGCTGCCGATTACGAATACCGGCGAGGAGTGTCCGATACCAAGCTTTTGGCCCAAGCTAGGCGGCGGCGACGAGATCTTCCTGGCCCATTTTTCGGCGACTGCGGCCCCTAGTTCGAGGACAACGCTAGAGGCCCCGTGCGAAAAACGCAGAAGGTCACCCACTGCTTCGACATCGGCCATCTCATCGATTTTGATCGTGCGGCGAAACGGCTTCCGCACGATCAGCTCGCGAGCTTCGAGAAGCACTTTAGCCTCGGCGCTCACATCATCCACACGGCATTGGCAAACGGCTTCCAAGCCCATTGACCATCTCGTAATCGTTCGTCTCGCTCTTACCGCAAATGACCAACGACGTTAAGGGTTCGAGCCAGGCGCTGCCATAGATTGCGACCTCGACCGTCCTGACGGCAATCGTTCCCTTTGCGGAAGCGCGCCGAGCTTCATCCGCTGCCTGATTGGTGCCATTCCTTCTAGTCTGTTATGTCCGTTGTCATGGCGACCTGGGCCGACATCGTGAGGTTTGCGCACCGGCTCGGCGGGGTGACGGAGGCACATTCCTACGGCGAACCGTCGCTGAAGATTGGCAGGGCCATGCTGACGCGGCTCAGAGTTCACGACCTGTCGATTGTGCTGAAAGACATCGATCCGGATGAACGCGAGATGCTGACCACGCGGGCACCCGAAGTCTTTTTTACCGAAGACCATTACCTTGGATACGATATCGTCCTGGCCCGGATCGCTGCAGTGGATCTTACCCGACTTACGCCATTCCTCGAGCGTACGTGGCGGCGGACTGCCCCAAAGCGCGTGGTCGCGGCTTATGATGCTCTTGATGCCGCGACATGAATGAACCCGCGGCCACCGTCTACGTCCTGGGCAGTCACTTCGCTCAACTGACACTCGACGGCAGCTGTCTTCCTGTCGAAGTCGATGCAGCTTTTTGGGCACATGGCGTGGAGGCGCTGCCACCGGGACGCCTTGTCAGCCTGATCGAGAGCGATACAGATTGGCCAAGTTGGGAACGGCACCCAAATGGCGAGGAGCTGATCCTTCAGCTATCGGGCGAGCTTATTCTTATTCTGGAAGTCGATGGGGCACTGATCGAAAGACGGCTGATTGCCGGCGACTTCACCATCGTTCCGCTCGGCGTCTGGCATACAGCAAATGTCCCTCGCGCGGGCAAAGCGTTGTTTATAACGCCGGGCGACGGAACCGAAGGCCGCGAGCGCAACTGATCCGACCAGATCGTGGTGCGTCCGTCATCGTGCTCGAGGTCTGATCTTAATAGCGGCCGGTCCGCACTCCACCCCAAGCTGCCGCAGACTTGCGTGAGTTCACTCACCGCGGGCCGCCCGGCGGCAGCAAGTCGACCGGACCGCCCGGCTCCGTCGTCGCCGGCTTCGTCGGCCGTGTCGACGACCGCGACGGCCGCCGCGCCTCCGGCACCACCGGCGGCGTACGCGGCGGCAAACTGCCCGGCGGCACCTTCGCGCCAGCCGCATCGCCCGCCAACGGCGCGGCATCGGGCTCGGCCACAGCTTCCGCCTTCGCCAAGTCGGCCGCGCTCACCGGCGGCGCAATCACGGGATCGCCCGCCACCTTGCGCCGCAGCAGCAGCCCACCGCCCGACGGCGCGAGCCTGAGCCCTTTCTGATCGAGTTGGTACGCCAGCATATCGAAGCTGTCGGTGTGGCGGATGACGATGTGCGAGGTGCCGCCGAGCGAGAGGCTGGTCAGCGTGACGCCCGATACCGTGGGGGTGCCCTTGAGCATGGTCTCGAGGTCGTTCCAACTGCGCGCGTCGGGGGTGGCGACTTCGGCGTCGGTGCCGCCGCTCGGCGTGGCTTCGCTCATCGTGCCGATATCGCTGCCGATCGCGCCCAAGGCTTCGAGCGGCGCGGTCAGGTCGGGCTCGCTGCGCAGGCGGCCGTCGCGCAAGGCTTCGGCATAGATCGCGTCGGTGCGCCGGACGCCCTCGTCGAACATCGCGCTCAGCCCTTCACTGCCGGAGCGCAGTTCGAAGCGCCCGAGTTCGGTGGCGTCGGGGCCGTGGCGCGCGATGAAGATCGCACTGACCGGCCCGCCGGGATAATCATGGTCGAGTTTGACCTCGGCGATCAGCACGTCGGCGGCCTTGAAGCGGTTGAGGATATTGCGCCACAACGGCCGGTCGTCGCGATGCGGCTGATAACCGGTCAGCAGGACGTTGTCGGCGGGCGTACCCTGCGCCTCGACATAGTCCATCGGCGTGACCGCATCGCGGAAGCGCTGCCACGCCGCCAACCACGGCGTCTTCGCCTGGTAGATCACCCGGACGCCGCCGTCGATCAGCACCGGCAGCAGCAGCATCGGCGGTGACCGGGTCGCGCCGGAACCCGTGGTGAAATAGCCGCTCGCGCGGCTGCGGTCGAAGACGACACCGAGCTTGGCGATGTAGCGTGTCGCGGAAAAGTGCTCGCCCTGGATTTCGAAGCCGGAAACCATGCCGTCGATCGTGCCGTCTGACAGCCGCGGCGCGCTACCCGCCGGCTGCCCGCTCAGCCGCGCCCACAGCAGCGGCCACGCCTGCCGCTCGGCGACGTGATAGGCCTCGATGCGGGCGTCGTTGGTGGTCCTCGCGGTGACGTCGACGGCGATGCCGCCGACCGCATAGGCTCCCGCGCTGTCTTCCTGCGCCTGCGCGGGGGCGAGGGTGGTGACGATGGCGGTCAGGGCGAGTGATATCGTAAGTCTACGCAAGTCTTGGTCCCGAAAAGTCGTGCGGCCTTATCGGGCCTCCAAGGCTGAAATCCAAGGGCGATGTCTTGGAGTAGTGTAGCGGCACTCCCGTCATTCCCGCGCACGCGGGAATCCATGGACACAGCTCCCCAAGATTTGTGGTCATGGGTTCCCGCGTGTGCGGGAACGACGAAAGGGGTTCGACCTCGGGTCATGTTGCTCTAGGAACACCCGATGACCGAACCCGTGCCGCTGACCTATGCCGATGCCGGCGTCTCGATTGCCGCGGGCAATGCGCTGGTGCGGATGATCGCGCCGCTGGCCCGCGCCACCGCGAGGCCGGGGGCGAGCGCCGAGCTGGGCGGCTTCGGCGGCTTCTTCGACCTCAAGGCGGCGGGCTACACCGACCCGCTGCTGGTCGCGGCGAACGACGGCGTCGGGACCAAGCTGAAACTGGCGATCGAGCTGAACGCCCACTCCACCGTCGGCATCGACCTCGTTGCGATGTGCGTCAACGACCTGATCGTGCAGGGGGCCGAGCCGCTGTTCTTCCTCGACTATTTTGCTTGCGCGCAGCTCGACACCGGCGTCGCGGCGGCAGTGGTTGCGGGGATCGCCGACGGTTGCCGCATCGCCGGCTGCGCGCTGATCGGCGGCGAGACCGCTGAGATGCCGGGAATGTATGCACCCGGCGATTACGACCTCGCGGGGTTCAGCGTCGGTGCGGTCGAGCGGGGACAGCAACTGACCGGCGACCGGGTCGGGCCCGGCGATGTGCTGCTCGGGCTGGCATCGTCGGGCGCACATTCGAACGGCTATTCGCTGATTCGGCGCATCGTCGCCGACCGCAACTTCCGCCTCGACCGCCCCGCGCCGTTCGATATCGAGCAGCTGCTGGGGCAAGCGCTGCTCGAACCGACGCGCATCTATGTGCAGAGCCTGTTGCCGCTGCTGCGCGAGGGTCGCATTCACACGCTGGCGCACATCACCGGCGGCGGGCTGCTCGAGAACGTGCCGCGGGTGCTGCCCGCCGGGAGTCATGCGCGGATCGAGGCGGGTGCGTGGCCGCAGCCTCCGCTGTTCGGCTGGCTGCAGGCGCAGGGACGGATCGAGCCGGGCGAGCTGGCGCGCACGTTCAACTGCGGCATCGGCATGGTGCTGGCGGTCGCCGCCGACGTTGCCGCCGACGTCGCGACCGCGCTGACCACGGCGGGCGAGACGGTGTACGCGATCGGCACCGTCGAGGCCGGCCTCAAAGGCTGCACGGTATCCGGCGCGGACGAAGTGTGGAACAGCCGCGAGGCGTGGACCGTCACGCATCATGGCTGA
>JANOOK010000020.1:0-19810 GCA_031421275.1 Sphingomonadaceae bacterium | reverse complement strand
GCCGTTCGCCTCGCTCACATAGATCGCGCCGAAACCCAGTGCCGCGGCGGCACGGATCGTGTCGACCGGGAAGACGTGGTGCTCGTCCCAGTGCGCCGCGTGGGGAGTGATGTCGCTGGCGGTGAAACGCTGCGCGACCTCCTGGATCTCGCGCTGATCGTCGGTCAGGTCGAATTGCATAATTGGCTCCTTGCGCGCTCCGATATCACCATGCCCTTGCCGCGTCAGCCCCGCTATCGCCGCATCGCTGGGCCCGCTGTGCCACCGTTATGACCAGCACGCCCCCTGACGCGAGCGCCCTTGTCGACCAGCTCAGCCGCCTGCACAGCGCCTCGGTCGCCGCCTTACGCGCCGCGCTCGCCGCCTATCTTACCGACGGCAGCGTGCCGGCACCCGGTGCCCGTGCAGCGGGGTGCTTCGCCTATCCCGAGCTGCGGCTGCGCTATCGCGGCGGCGGCGCGGCGCGGCTGATCCGAGCCTATGCACGGATCGGCGTGCCGGGCGACTATGCGACGACGATCACCTGCCCCGAACTGTACCGCGACTACCTGATCCAGCAGCTTGAGCTGCTGATCGACGACTTCGGCGTCGAGGTCGGCGTCGCGCCGTCCGCCGTCGAAATCCCCTACCCCTACGTCCTCGACGGCGCGACCGACCTGCGGCTCGATACCGTCGCCGCGGCCGAGTTGGCGCGGCACTTCCCGACGACCGAGCTGGCGCATATCGGCGACGAGCTCGTCGACGGGCTGTGGGACATGACGAGCCATCCGACGCGGCCGCTGGCGCTGTTCGACGCGCCCCGTACCGACTTCAGCCTGGCGCGGCTGAAGCACTATACCGGCACGCCGACCGGCGACGTGCAGCAATATGTGCTGCTCACCAACTACCACCGTTACGTCGACGAGTTCGTCCGTTGGGCCTGCCGCCAGCTCGGCGAGGACACGCCCTACACCGCGCTGTCGTGCAGCGGCGGCCGGGTGATCGGCCGCGACGACCCCGATCCGGCGCATGCCATCGCCGACGGCGCGTGGCGGCGGCACCAGATGCCCGCATACCACCTGACCGCGCCGGGGCGGGCGGGGATCAGTCTCGTCAACATCGGCGTCGGCCCGGCCAATGCCAAGACGATCACCGACCATCTGGCGGTGCTGCGACCCGAGGCGTGGCTGATGATCGGCCACTGCGGCGGGCTGCGGCCGAGCCAGGCGATCGGCGACTATGTGCTCGCCCACGCCTATCTGCGCGACGATCATGTTCTCGACGACGTGCTGCCGCCCGAGATCCCGATCCCGCCGATCGCCGAGGTCCAGCAGGCGCTGACGCAGGCCACCGAGCGCGTCACGGGACTCGCGGGCGTCGCGGTCAAGCCCCGCCTGCGCACCGGCACCGTCGTCACCACCGACGACCGCAACTGGGAACTGCGCTTCAGCCGCTCGGCGCTGCGCTTCAACCAGAGCCGCGCGGTCGCCGACGACAAGGAGTCGGCGACGATCGCGGCGCAGGGCTACCGCTTCCGGGTCCCCTACGGCACGCTACTCTGCGTCTCCGACAAGCCGTTGCACGGCGAGATCAAGCTGCCGGGCCAGGCCAACCGCTTTTACGAAGGCGCGATCAGCGAGCACCTGCAGATCGGCATCGAGACCATGCAGCTGCTCCGGGCCGCTGGCGACCGGCTGCATTCGCGCAAGTTGCGGGCGTTCGACGAGGTGCCGTTCCGGTAGCGGCGGCTGGATCGAAGCGACTGAAATCCGCCTTTGGCGACTCTTTCGACACACCCAGAACGGTGCGCGTTAGCTTCTTCACAGGGCTAAGGTGAGCCTAAGGTGTCAGTGAGAACGGTTCGCATCGACATGGTGGCGTCCCGGCGGGGGCGAGGATGAAATAATCCATTTCGCAGGTCGGTAAGCGGATTATCGTTAGACATCGTCCTTCGACAAATCGAACAGGTGATAGACGCTTCGTCGATTTCGGCCTCGGAGGCGGCGATTGGCGCGGTAAGTGCGGCGGCTTCGCAGCGCGTGAACAGCAGCACGCAGCGCGGCGAAGCCGAGCGACGACCACGCGGCGAAGGTAGCGAGGCTGCCCGCTTAGAGGTGAGGTCAGCGAGGCGGCGATGGCAACAACCAATATGGCGATGGCAGCGGAGCCACCCCCATTGCCCGCTCCCGCCCCGCGCCCTAAGGTCCGGCACTTCCTGCTCGGGGGCGCGAAGTGACATTACCGCTGGTCGGCATCATCATGGGTAGCACGTCCGACTGGGCGACGATGCGCCATACGGCAGCGACGCTGGCGGGGCTCGGCATCGCGCACGAGACGCGGGTCGTGTCGGCGCACCGGACGCCGGCGCGGCTGTATGACTACGCAACGACAGCGGGGGCGCGTGGGCTCGGGGCCATCATCGCCGGAGCCGGGGGGGCAGCGCATCTGCCGGGGATGTGCGCGGCACTGACGCGGTTGCCGGTGTACGGCGTGCCGATCGAAACGCCGGCGCTTAACGGCATCGACAGCCTGTTGTCGATCGTCCAGATGCCCGCCGGCGTGCCGGTCGGGACGCTGGCGATCGGCAAGCCCGGCGCGATCAATGCCGCGCTGCTCGTCGCGGCGAGCTTTGCGGTGTTCGATGCCGCGCTGGCGGAGCGCCTCGAGGCCTGGCGTGCGGCGCAGCGCGATGCGGTGGCAGAAGTGCCGCCCGTCGAGGAGATCGCGGGCCTGACCCACGCATGATTCCACCGGGTTCGACGATCGGCATCCTTGGCGGCGGGCAGCTGGGGCGGATGCTGGCGCTGGCGGCGGCGAACATGGGCTACCGCGTCCACATTCTCGCACCGGAGGCCGAGCTGCCGGCGGGCGATGTCGCGGCACAGGTGACGCGCGCCGACTATACGGACCGCGCGGCGCTGGCGACGTTCGCGGCGCAGATCGACGTCGCGACCTTCGAGTTCGAGAATATCGAGGTCGAGGCGGTGCGGCATCTGGCGACGCTGGTGCCGGTATTTCCGGGGGCGAACGCGCTCGAGGTCGCGCAGGACCGGCTGGCGGAGAAGCGCTTCATCGCCGGGCTGGGCGGCCGCGCCGCGCCGTATCGCGCCGTGGCGACGCGCGCCGAGCTTGGCGAAGCCCTGACCGTGTTGGGCACTCCGGCGCTGCTCAAAACGCGGCGCTTCGGTTACGACGGCAAGGGCCAGGCACGGATCGACACGCCCGATCAGGCCGACGCGGCGTGGGCAGCAATCGACGGACACCCGGCGCTGCTCGAGGCGCTGGTCGACTTCGACGCCGAGTTCTCGGTGCTGTTGGCGCGCGGCCACGACGGTCGCAGCGCGACCTATGAAGTGCCGCACAATGCCCATGTCGGCGGCGTCCTCGACTGCAGCACGGTTCCGGCTCCGGCGAGCATCACGCGCTGGCAACCCGCGGCGCTGACGCTGGCGCGGCGCGCGGCGGAAGCGCTCGACTATGTCGGGGTGCTGACGCTCGAGTTCTTCGCCTGCGCCGACGGCCCGGTGTTCAACGAGATGGCCCCGCGGGTCCACAACAGCGGCCATTGGACGATCGAAGGCGCGCGGGTCAGCCAGTTCGAGAACCACATCCGCGCGATCTGCGGCCTGCCGCTGGGCAACCCTGGGCTGACCGCGCCGTCGATCCGTATGGTCAATCTGCTCGGCGAGGCGGTGCACGACTGGGCGACGATCCTCGCCGACCAGCGCGCGCATTTGCATCTGTACGGCAAGAGCGAGATCAAGCCGGGACGCAAGATGGGGCATGTCACCTGGTTGTGAAGCTACTGTGGCGCTGCCGACGATCGATCGCAATCGCCTTGCTGTCGGTCGCTCCCGGCACCGTGTTAGCATTGACAGACCTCGGCTCACTCAGCCCGGCGCTGCCGCCGGCGGTCGTGCCGAATATGGGCTTTGCCGGCGACACGGCACCGGGCTGGAGCTTCGCCGAGGCAGCGTTCGTCGATCCCGGCTATCGCGATCCCGATCCGGCGCTGCCGTCACTGCACGGCTATGATGCGAGCTTCAGCGCACCGCTGCTGGCGATCGGCTCACTTGCCGAGGTGATGGCGGTGCCGCCGCGCCCGCTCGGCCGCGACGAAATGATTGCCGACCTCAAGCCGGCGTACGGCGGCCTCGATGCCGCGGCGCTTGGCGTGTTCGACATCGCTAACGCCCAGAGTTTCACGAACCACAGCGTCACGCTGGGTGGCGGCGAATACGGGCGGCGGCTCACCTTCAAATTTGCCGGGCAGGTCGGGTCCAGCAACGACGACTAAAGGTTATCCCGCCACCGACAGCGCGTGGATGATCAGCCCGACGAGCCCGCCGATAACGGTGCCGTTGATGCGGATGTACTGCAGATCGCGCCCGACGGCGTCTTCGAACTTGCCGGTCACGGTGACCGCGTCCCAGCTGCGGATGGTGTCGCTGACCAGGGTCACGATCGCGTCGCCATAGTCGCTGACCAGCCCGACGACGGCACGGCGCAGGTGGAGGTTGAGCACCGCGCGCAACGCTGCATCGGCTTCGAGCGTGCGGCCGAGGCTGATCGCGGCAACCTCGAGCTGCCCGGCCCCGATGCTGGCGGGGTCGGTCAGCAGCCGCATCAGCGCAACGCGGGCGCTGTTCCACAGCCCATCGAGCCAGTGGCTTAGCTGCGGGTTGGCGAGCAGGTCGGCCTTCAGCGCCTCGACCTTAGCCTGTGTTTCGGGAAAGTGGCGCAGGTCGAAGGCATAGTCGCGCAACGCCTCGGTGATCTTGATACGTAGCGGATGCGCGGGATCGGCGGCGATCTCGTTGACGAGGTTGCGCAGCGCATCGATGATCGAATCCGCCACCCGGTCGTCGAGCGAGGCGAGCCGCAGCAGCCATGCGGTGCGGTCGTGGACCATATCGCGGATCATGCTCTCCTGCGCATCGAGCGTTCGCGCCGCCCATTGAATCGCGGCATCGACGACGGGCTCGTGGCGGCCGTCGACGATCGCGGCATCGATGATACTGGCGAGCAGCGGCGCCAGCTCCATGCGGGTCAACCGCGCCGTGGCGACGTCTTTCAGGATGCTGCCGAGCGTCGCATGGTCGAGCGCCTCGACCAGCCGCGCGAGCAGCTTGCTCAGGCCGCGCCGCCGTCGTCCGCCGCTGCGGCTATGCTCGCGCGGTGCCGCCAGCCAATGCGCTGCCGCCCCGGCGACGTCGAAGGTCTCGAGTCGCCGCGTCACGACGCGCGGGGTGAGGAAATTATCTTTCAGGAACCGCGCGAGGCTGTCGCCGATACGGTCCTTGTTGTTCGGGATGATCGCGGTGTGCGGGATCGGCAGGCCGAGCGGGCGGCGGAAGAGCGCGGTCACTGCAAACCAGTCTGCCAGCCCGCCGATCAGCGACGCCTCGGCAAACGCGCGGACATAGCTCAGCCACGGATGGTCGCTCTGATAGAAGGCAGCGAGCGTGAACACCCCCGCCATGACGACGAGCAGCAACGTCGCGAGCAGCCGCATCCGATGGAACGGCGTGTCGGCAAGCTCGAACGGCTTGAGGGCGACGCGCAGCGCTGCCGCCCTATTCCGCCGGGGTCGCGGCGGGCGCGGGCAGCGCGCCGGCAGCGCCGTTGGTCAGCACGCGGCCGACCCGCGGCGCAAGCCACTTCTCGATGTCATCGGCAATCGTGAATGCCGCGGGCACGATGATCAGCGTCAGCACCGTCGACAGCGCGATGCCGCCGATCACCGCGACTCCCATCGGCGCGCGCTGCGAGCCGTCGCTGCCGAGCGACAGCGCGATCGGCAGCATGCCCGCAATCATCGCCACCGACGTCATCACGATCGGTTGCGCGCGCTTGCGCCCGGCATCGAGGATCGCCTCGACCCGGTCGATGCCGACCCGCATCTCCTCGATCGCGAAGTCGATCAGCAGGATCGAGTTCTTGGCGACGATGCCGAACAGCATCAGCAGCCCGATGAACACATCGATCGACAGCGATTCGCCGGTGACCAGCAGCGCGATGATCGCGCCGAGCGGGGCGAGGAACAACGACGCCATGTTGACGAACGGTGGCAGGACGCGGCGGTACAGCAGGACCAGTACCGCGAACACGAGCAACACTCCGGCAATCAACGCGTAGACGAAGTTGCTGATCAGTTCGCCGAGCCACTCGGCCTGGCCGACGGCGACTTCCTTGACGCCCTGCGGCAGCTTGAGATACTCGGGCAGCTTCTTGATCGCTGCCGTCACGTCGCCGCTGCGCTGCCCCGGTGCGAGATCGGCGACCAGCGCAATCCGGCGGCCCTGGTTGTAACGGCGGATCTTCGTCGCACCTTCCGCGAAGTTGATCTCGGCAAGCACCTTGAGCGGTACCGTCGCGCCGGTCGTCGTGGGTACCGGCAGGTTCTCGAGCATCGACATATCGCCGCGGGCGCTGTCGGGAAGCTGGACGCGGATCGGGATCTGGCGATCGGCGAGCGAGAATTTTGCGAGATTTTGCGGGACATCGCCGATCGTCGCGATGCGGATCGTCTGGCTCAGCGCCTGCACCGATACACCGAGCTGCGCGGCGAGATCGAAACGTGGCTTGATGACGATCTCGGGGCGCTGCAGGTCGGCGTCGAGATGCGCATCGCGCAGGCTGGTCATGCGCTTCATGCCCCGGATCAGTGCCTCGGCCGAGCTGTGGAGGAGCAGCGGATCGTCGCCGACCAGCACCACCGTGACGTCGTGACCGCCGTAACCGCCCGTCTGCGACTGGAAATTGACCCGGGCATCGGGCAGCTTGCGAAGCGCCGGGGCCATGTCCCGCTCGAACTCGATCGTCGAGAGCTTGCGCTGATTGCGCGGGACGAGACTGAGCGACAGGTTGGCGAAGCGGATTTCCTCGTCGCCGCCGACCGTCTCGAACACCGTCTTGACCTCTGGACGTGCGCGCAGCATTGCCGCCGCCTGCGCGGAGATGCGCTTGACGTCGTCGATCCGAACGCCCGGCGCCATCTCGATCGCGACGGTGCTCTCGCCGTTGTCGACCGGTGGCTGAAACTCCATCGGCAGCTGCATGCCGAGGAAGATCGTCAGCCCAAAGGCCAGAACACCGCCGCCGACGGTCATCCAGCGATGCCGGATCGACCAGCGCAGGAAGTCGATATAACGTGCCATCACCGGTCCCGACGCATGCGCGCGAGCGCCGTGCGGCTTCAGGAAATACGCCGCACACAGCGGCGTGATCAGCCGCGCGACGAGCAGCGACATCAGTACCGAAGCGACGACCGTCAGCCCGAACTGCTTGAAATACTGGCCCGATATGCCCGGCATCAGCGCCACGGGCAGGAATACCGCGACGATCGCCATGGTCGTCGCGACGACCGCCAAGCCGATCTCGTCGGCGGCATCGAGCGAGGCCTGCCATGCGGTCTTGCCCATCCGCATATGACGGACGATATTCTCGATCTCGACGATCGCGTCGTCGACCAGGATGCCCGCGACCAGGCTGAGCGCCAGCAGGCTGATACTGTTCAGTGTAAAGCCCATCACGTCCATGAAGAAGAACGCCGGGATACACGACAGCGGGATCGCCAACGCCGAGATCACCGTGGCGCGCCAATCGCGCAAGAATACGAACACGACGAGCACGGCAAGTATGGCACCCTCGACCAGCGCGTCGATCGCGGACTTATACTGTTCGCGCGTGTATTTGACGTTGTCGTCGATCAGGGCGATGTGCGCCTTGGGATTTTCCTTCGAGATCTGCGCCAGTTCGGCGGTGACCTTGTCCATCGTCTGGACTTCGGACCCACCCTTCGCTTTTCGGACCACGAACGACGTCACTTCGCGGCCGTTGAGCCGCGCCAGCGAGCGCTGCTCGGCGGCACCGTCGCGGATCGTCGCAACGTCGCCCAGCCGGACGGTACGATTACCCATGATCGAGATCCGCGTGTCGGCAAGCACGCCCGCGGTTGCTGCGCCGCCGAGCACGCGCACCGCCTGCTCCGCCCCGGCGACTTCGGTTCGGCCGCCCGCGGCGTCGATGTTGAGACTGCGCAGCGCATTGTTGATCTGCACCGCGGTGACGCCGTAGGCCTGCAGCTTGACCGGATCGAGATCGATGCGGATTTCGCGGCTGACCCCGCCCGAGCGGCTTATTCCGGCGACGCCGGGGATCGCCAGCAGGCGCTTGGCGACGGTGTTGTCGACGAACCAGCTGAGCTGCTCGAGCGTCATGTCGGTGGTTGTCACCGCATATTGGCCGAGGTTGGTATCGAAATCGACGCGCTGGATGACCGGCTCGTAAATGCCTTCGGGCAGGTCGGGGCGGATTTTCGCGACCGCGTCGCGGACGTCGTTGACGGCGCGATCGGTCGCGGTGCCGACGGCGAACTCGACGTTGGTGACCGAAGTACCCTCGACCGCCCACGAGACGATGTGCTGGACGTTGCCGATCGACGCGACGGCACCTTCGATGCGCTGCGTGATCTGCTTTT
Organism: Sphingomonadaceae bacterium; assembly: GCA_031421275.1. GTDB lineage: Bacteria > Pseudomonadota > Alphaproteobacteria > Sphingomonadales > Sphingomonadaceae > Polymorphobacter_B. The sequence continues at coordinate 11,349 of JANOOK010000020.1, read as the reverse complement.
CCATTTCGGTCGGAGCCGCGCCGGGCTGCGATACCGACACCGTCACCAGCGGAAAACTGATGTCGGGATTTTGATTGATGGGCATCCGGTTGAAGCTGACGACGCCGAGGAACAGCAGCACGAGAAACAGCACGATCGGAAAGGTCGGGTTCTTCGTCGCCCAGCTCGAGATGTTACGCATGTCAGTTCGCTCCGGCACTTGCACTCGCGGCTATCGCACTCGTCACCACCGGCTTGATCTTCTCGCCCGGCTGCAGGAACGCGCCGGCGCTGAGCACGACCTGTTCGCGGCCGGTCAGCCCCGAGGCGATGCTCATGCCGCCAGCGTTGACCGCGCCGACCTTGACCGCGCGCCGGACGATTTTGCCGCCGTCGCCGACGACATAGACGAAGCTGCCGCGATCGTCGACCATCACCGACGACTGCGGCAACACCGGCTGCGTCGCCTCGCCCGCCGCGATCGTGGCGTTGGCGAAGGCCCCGACGCGCAGGCCCGGTTCGTACGTCAGCGCCAGTCGCGCGATACCCTGGCGGCTGGCGTTGTCGATGACGGGATCGAGCAGCCAGACGCGCGCCGGGTAATCGGTGGTCGAGCCGATCGGGCGGACGTACGCCGGCTGGCCGACCCTGAGCCGAGCCAGATCCTGCTCGGCGACCTGCGCGCGCATTTCGAGGACGCCGTTCTCGGCAATGCGGAACAGGCTGGGCGAGGCGGGGCTGATGACCTGCCCGGCTTCGATGTTGCGCGTCAGCACGAGGCCGTTCGCGGGCGCGCGGATGTCGAGCCGCGCCATGCGTGCCTGCATCTCGCCGAGCTGCGCCTGTGCCAGCGAAACCTTGGCGAGGTTGCCGTCGCGCGCTGCGGTCTTGCGGTCGATATCGGCCTTGGAGATGAAGCCCTTGTCGACGAGTCGCCCGGCGCGGTCGAGCTCGGCCTGCGCCAGCGCCGCATCGGCGCGCGCCGAGCGGATCGCGGCGGCCATCGACGCGACCTGCTGCGTCTGGACGGCGTGGTCGACGCGCGCCAGTACCTGACCGCGACGGACACTTTGCCCGACATCGACGAGCACGTCGGTGACCATGCCGCCGTCGCCCTGAATGCCGACCGGCAAGTCGCGCCGCGCCGCGATGCTGCCGGTGACATGGACGGTGTCGGCGACCGCGAGCTGGCCCGGCACGACAACGCTGACCGATGGTACGACATCGGCAGATGCCGCGGTTGCGGCCGCTGCCGCCTTGGCACCAGCACGGTTGTGCATGACCCACGCGACCGCCGCCGCGAGGAGAAGCACGACGACGGCAACGATCGGCCAGCGGCGGCTTATCCGCCGCGGCACAACGGGCATGCTGTCGGCAGCGCTCGCCGACGACAAGTTCGGATACATGTTCATTGCCGTCCCATCCGCCGCCATGCCGCTGTATTACAGTAGCAACGCACTCACCGCAAGCGACACTCCATAGCGCGAATCTTCGCGCGGAGAAAGTTCACACTACAGTCGCGCCGCCGTCGATGACGAAGCTTTGCCCGGTCGCGAACGCGCCCGCCGGGCTGGCGAGCAGCACCGCCATGCCGGCGATCTCGTCGGGGGTGCCGATACGTCGTAGTGGCGTGCCATTGGTCGAGTGTTCGAGGATGTCGGGGTTGTCCCACAACGCCTTGGCGAAATCGGTTTTGATCAGCCCGGGCGCGATGCAGTTCACCCGCACGTTCGACGGGCCGTATTCGGCGGCGAGATTGCGCGCCAGCTGCATGTCGGCAGCTTTCGAGAGGCAATAGGCTCCGATGATAGTGGAACCCCGAAGCCCGCCGATCGACGAGATGATGGTGATGCTACCGTCACGCCGCGCCAGCATCGCCGGGGCGACCATGCTGATCAGCCAGTGGTTCGAAACGATGTTGTTCTGCAGGATCTTGCCGAACTGCTCGTCGGTAATGCCCGCCTGCGGGCCGAAATAAGGGTTCGACGCGGCGTTGCAGACGAGCGTGTCGATCTGGCCGAAGCGCGCGACCGTCTGGTCGACGAGCGCCTGCAGCTGCTCCTTGAGCGCGATATTTGCCGCGATGGCCACCGCCGCGGGACGCCCGACCGCGGCATTGATCTCGGCGACCGCGAGCTCGCACGCGTCGAGCTTGCGGCTGCTGACGACGACGTGCGCGCCATGTTCGGCCATGCGGTGCGCGATCGCCTTGCCGATGCCGCGCGACGAGCCGGTGATCAGCGCGGTCTTGCCGGTAAGGTCGAACAGTTCGGGGATAGGCATCGGCGGGCTCCCAAGGTTTGGCCGGTTGTGGCAGGGGTTGCAGCCGAAGCCAATCCTCCCCGAAGGCGGATTGCCGAGTCCACCTTCCCACGCCACTATCGCAGCATGTCCCCCGCCATCCGCTCGACCGTGCTCGCCTGCCTGTTCTTCGCGGGGTTCGGCTGCCTTATCCCGTTCCTGCCGTTGTGGCTTGAGAAGGTGCATGGCTTCAGTGGCACGCAGATCGGGTTGGTGCTGGCGATCGGCGGCTTCTCGCGCGTTGTCGCCGGACCCCTGACCGCGGCGTGGGCCGACGGGCGCAGCGACCGGCGCGCGCCGATGTTCCTGTTCGCGGGGCTGCTGACCGCGGGGTTCCTGATCTTGCGCTTTTTGCACGCCTTCTACGCGGTTTTCGGGCTTATCCTGCTGCTCGACATTGCATTCTGGGGGCTGTTGCCGATCGTCGAGACCGCGCTGTTGCGGCTGACGCGGAGCGCCCGGCCGAGCTACGGCGTCGCGCGCGGGCTGGCATCGGCAGCGTTCGTCGTCGGCAGTACCGCGGTCGGGCTCTTGCTTGACCTCTTCGGCCCGCGGTCGATCTGGGCATGGCTGCTCGGCACGTCGGCGCTGCTGATCGCCGCGGCGGCGTGGATGCGGCCCGAGCCGGTGGCGGGTGTCGCTCCGCAAGCAGCGTTCGGCGAGCGGCTGGCGGCTGGGCTCGGCATGCTGCGCGATCCGACCTTCACGCTGTTTATCTTTGCCGCCGGGCTGATCCAGGCAACGCACGGCTTCCTGTACACCGCGGGGTCGCTGATCTGGGCAAACCAGCAGCATCTGTCGGGAACGACGATCTCGATGTTGTGGAACATCGGCACGGTGGCCGAGGTCGGCTTCCTGATGTTCCTCGGCGGCTGGTCGGCGCGATTCCGGCCCGAGACGCTGATCGTCGCGGGCGGTATCGGCGCGGTGATCCGCTGGACCGCGCTGGCGTCGCTGCCGCCGCTGGCGGTGCTGGTGCCGCTACAGCTGCTCCACGCGCTGACGTTTGCGGCGACGTTCCTCGGCGGCATGCGGCTGATCCAGCGGCTGCACGGCGATGCGCGGACGCCGACGGCGCAGATGATCTACATGGCCATCGCCAGCGCGCCGACGCAAGCAGCGGCGACGCTCATCTCGGGGCCGCTATACGACCATTTCGGGGCGCCGGGTTATTATGCGATGACGGCGATCGCCGCGGTGGGGCTGGGGCTGGCGGTGCTGCTGCGGCAGCGGGCGGCGCGGGACGACACGCCGGGCGACTCGGCGATGCTCGGGTTGGCCGTACCGCCGACCGGCTGAGCCGGCTCAGAAATCGACCGCGATGCCCTTGTTCTCCCAGTCGCCGAAGCGCGTCGGCTCGGGTCCCTTCCGCCCACCGACTTCGGGCTCGGGCAGCGGCGACGGCGCGACATCGGGCTCGGGCTCGACCGGCACCGGCAGTTCGGGCACGTCGAGCGGCTGGCTGGCATCGGTCATGATCGGTCTCCGAATGATATGCTGTCAAGATAGGATCAGCGTGGCGGCATGGAAAGATCACCGGATGGACTGCGACGTCCGACCTCGTTCTAAAGTTGTGCCGCAAGCAGCCCCAGCAGTGGGCGGTCGGCCGGCGGCATGGCGAGTTTGAACAGCTCGGGCAGTCGCAGCCATTGCAGCCGTTGGCCGTCGAGGCCGCGCGGCGTGCCGCGCCAGCGGCGGCTGACAAACAGCAGCAGGATGAGGTGGAAATCGTCATAGCCGTGGCTGGCGAACCCGGCGGGCGACAGGCAGTTGGGACCGATGTCGATGCCGAGCTCCTCGCGCAGCTCGCGGACCAGTGCGGTCACTGGAATTTCGCCGGGCTCGATCTTGCCCCCGGGGAACTCCCATATGCCGGCAAGGGACTTGCCCGTCGGGCGCTCCGCGACCAGCACGCGGCCGTCGGCGTCGATCAACGCGGCGGCGACGACAGTGACCAGCGGCAGCCCGGTGACCGGGACCGGGCCCGAGCAATCGGGGTCGTTGCGTGTCGCGCTCAAACCGTCACGCCGCGCGCCCAATCGCCAGGAACTTCGCGCGCCGCCCGCTGCGCAGGGCTGCCGGGGCTTGCCCTGCCAACGCATCGAGTTCGGCGGTCAGCGCGGTGCCGAGCCGCGCGATCGCAGTCGCTGGATCGCGGTGCGCGCCGCCGCGCGGCTCGTAGATGATGCGGTCGACCACCCCCAGCCGCTTCAGATCGCTCGCGGTGATCTTCATCGCCTCGGCAGCATCGGCGGCGCGGCTGGGGCCGCTCGGGGCCGACTTGTCGCCGGCGCGCCACAGGATCGAAGCGCAGCCTTCGGGTGAGATCACCGCGTAGATGGCGTGTTCGAACATCAGCACGCGGTTGCCGGTGGCGAGCGCGATCGCCCCGCCCGACATACCCTCGCCGACGATGGCCGCGACCATCGGCACGTCGAGATCGAGACAGGCGGCGGTGGCGCGCGCCAGTGCCTCGGCCTGACCACGCTGCTCGGCATCGACACCCGGATACGCCCCCGCCGAGTCGACCAAAGTTACCACCGGCAGCCCGAAACGCGAGGCGAGCTGCATCAGGCGTACCGCCTTGCGGTAACCTTCGGGTCGCCCCATGCCGAAATTGTGTTTGACCCGGCTGGCGGTGTCGAAGCCCTTCTCCTGGCCGATCACCATTACCGCGCGGCCATTGAGCCGCCCGATGCCGCCGACGATGGCGCAATCTTCGCCGAACTGGCGGTCTCCGGCAAGCGGCGTGAAGTCCGCGATCAGCCCGGCGACATAGTCCTTGAAGTGCGGCCGCGCCGGATGGCGGGCGACCAAGGTCTTCTGCCACGGCGTCAGTCGGGTATAGATGTCGGCGAGCTGACGGTTGGCGCGCTCCTCGAGCGCCGCAGCCTCGGTGGTCGCTTCGGGCGTCGCCAGCGCGCGCAGTTCGGCAATGCGCGTCTCGAGCTCGGCAACCGGCTTTTCGAATTCAAGGTAGGTCTGCATGCGGCTCGCGTAGCCCGATTGGCACAATGGCACAACGCGCTATGCGAGCAGCACGACGGAATCGGCGGAATGGGGTGCGGCTAAGGCGTGACTGACGCACGCGTTGCAAGATAAGCTTCGAGCTCGTCGCTACCGCCGATCCGGCTGCCGTCGAGATACACCTGCGGCGTGGTCTCGACGTGTTGCTTGGCCTCGAACGCGTCGACCTCGGCCCGCGTGTGCAGGATATGCTCATCGATCGTGTAGCCGTGCGCTTCGAGCAGCTGCCTAGCGTGGACGCCGAACGGGCAGGTGTGATCGGGCAGGATCATCCGGTACAGGACGGCATGCTTAGATGCAGCCATATTCAGCTCCCCGTGGCTGCGATCAGGCGAGCGTCAGCCCGACGTCGACGTTGCCGCGCGTCGCGTTCGAATAGGGGCAGACCACGTGCGCCGCGTGCATCAGCCGCTCGCCTGCCTCGCGGTCGACGCCCGGCAGGTTGACCTTGAGGTCGGCGGTGATGCCGTAACCGCCCTCGGACCGCGGCCCGAAGCCTATCGTCGCGGTAACCGTGGCGTCGGCGGGAACTTTGACGCCTTCCTTGCCCGATACGGCCTTCATCGCGCCGAGGAAGCACGCCGAGTAGCCCGCCGCGAACAGCTTTTCGGGATTGGCGCCGACCCCGCCGGGGCCGCCCATCTCGCTCGGTACGACGAGCTTGACTTCGACCGAGCCGTCGTCGGAGCGTGTCGCGCCGTCGCGGCCGCCGGTAGCCGTCGCACTGGTCTTGTAGATGACGTTGACTGACATGCTGGTTCCTTGAGTATTCATCGATCGCCGCGTGCGACGCGCTAGCATAGGGTACGCACTGCCGCGAACGTGGTTCCGCTAGCGGGCTGGCCGGATTGGTGCGCCTGCGGCGCTGCCGACGCTGGAACCGGGCAGCGGGCGCGCTACTTGCAGCGCCATGTCAACCGCGTTGCCCGAACTGCCCGCCGAGGCCTTTACCAAGCAAGACAGCGGCGACGATCTCGCCTTCTACGCGCCGCCGCGACTGGTCACGCATATTGACGAGGAGGCTGTCGCGACGTTGACGGCCTACTACCGCAATGTGCTGCCCGCGAACAGCGTCCTGCTCGACCTGATGTCGAGCTGGGTTAGCCACCTGCCAGAGGATCTGCCCACCGCCGCCGTGATCGGCCACGGCATGAATGCCGAGGAGCTGGCGGCGAACCCGCGGCTGACCCGCTGGTTCGTGCAGAACCTGAACCAGAATGCGGTACTGCCGCTCGACGATGCCAGCTGCGACGCCGCGATGTGCTGCGTCGGCATCCAGTATCTGCAGCAGCCCGTCGAGGTGCTGAGCGATGTTCGCCGCATACTGCGGCCGGGCGCACCGTTCGTGATCAGCTTCTCGAACCGCTGCTTCCCGACCAAGGCGGTCGCGATCTGGCGCGCGCTCGACACCAACGGCCATGCGGCGCTGGTGCGGCTGTATCTCGAACGGGCGGGCTTCAGCGGGGTCGAGATCGAGGTACTGGCTGATGGGCAGCGGAGCGATCCGTTGGTCGCGGTGACGGGACACGCCTAAACTCCTTTCGTCATTCCCGCGAAGACGGGAGCCCATGCCCTCAAGCGTCGAAGTTTGTGGTCATGGATTCCCGCCTTCGCGGGAATGACGAAGGTAAGAAGTGCTTACCCCGACCGTCCACGCCGCCTCGCCGCATACAGCGGCGGCGTCGCAGGCTCCGTTACCGCCGCCATCTCCGCCGCGAGCCACGCGTGCGTCGTTGCCAGCCCTGCCGTCAACGGCACCTTGGGCGACCAGCCGAGCAGCGCCTGGGCGCGGCTGATGTCGGGACAGCGGCGGCGCGGGTCGTCGACCGGCAGCGGCTTCTGAATAACCGGCGCGTTGCTGCCGGTTAGCGCGACGACGTGGTCGAGCAATTGCGTCACGGTGATCTCGTGCGGGTTGCCGAGGTTGACCGCCTCGAGCAGCTCGTGATCGCTCTCCATCAAGCCAATCAGCCCCTCGACCATGTCGGAGACATAGCAGAAGCTGCGGGTCTGGCTGCCGTCTCCGTAGATGGTGATCTCGGCTCCCGACAGCGCCTGGCACAGCAGGTTGGTGACGACGCGCCCGTCGTCGGGGTCCATCTGCGGGCCGTAGGTATTGAAGATGCGCGCGACGCGGACCTCGGCGCGTTTAAGGCGGGCATAGTCGAAGGTGATCGCTTCGGCGGCGCGCTTGCCTTCGTCGTAGCACGCCCGCGGCCCGATGCAGCTGACCCAGCCGCGATAGTCCTCGCGCTGCGGATGCGCCTCGGGGTCGCCGTAGACCTCGCTGGTCGAGCTGAGCAGGAAGCGCGCGCCCGCCGCCTCGGCGAGCCGCAGCAGGTGATTGGTGCCGACGACATTGGTCAGCATCGTATGTTCGGGATTGGCCTGATACGCCGGCGGCGAGGCCGGGCAGGCGAAGTTATAGATGCGGTCGATGCGGCTGGTCAGCACCAGGACCGCCGGCGGCAGCGGCTCGACGATATCGGCTTCGATCAGATCGAAGCGCGGGTCGTGTTCGAGTTCGCGCAGGTTGATCCGCCGCCCGGTCTGGAAATTGTCGACGCAGACGACATGATCTCCCCGGTCGAGCAGCGCCTTGCACAGATGCGACCCGATGAACCCGGCCCCGCCCGCAACGAGCGTCAGTCGGCCAATCGCATTCTTCCCAATCGCATTCATTGACTTGCCTCGGTAAGCACGCGGGTTATAAGTTGTTCAGTCAGATAGCCTTCGAGCTCGGCGGCGCGGTGGGCGGCGGTGTGCGTGGCGAGGATGCGCGCCCGAGCGGCACGGCCGAGCGCGGCGGCATCGGTGGCGAGCGCTGCGATCACTGTATCGGCGCTGTCGGCAAGGATGATCTCGCGTCCCGGTTCGAGCAGGGTGTTCAAGCCCCGCCAATCGTCCGAAATGATCGGCGTCGCGCACGCCGCCGCTTCGAACAGCCGGACCGACGGCGACCAGCCGGCGGCAATCATGTCGGCGCGGGTGATGTTGAGCGTGAACCGCGACGCCGAGTAGAATTCGGCATGGGCTGCCGGGGCGAGATGCTCGATGCGCTCGACATTCGCCGGCCAGTCGATGCCGTGCGGGTATTGAGGTCCGACGACGACGAAGCGTTTGCCGGGTAACCGCCGCGCCGGCTCGATCAGCAGCCGTTCGAGCGTCGCCTGGCGGTCGTCGCTGTAGGTGCCCAGATACGACAGGTCCCAGCGCTTGGGCACGTCGAGCGGACGGTAAGCTTCCGGGTCGACCGAGCAATAGAGCGCGCGGGCGGCGGGTGAGCGGAAGCGGCGTTCGATGGTGCCAAGCGTCGGTCCCCCGGTAAACGAGAGATAGACGCCGTAGCCGGGGATCAGCGCGGGCGACAGATAGGCGCAGTCGCCGCTGGCGAGCGCCGCCAAGGTGACCGGCGTGTCGATGTCGTAGAACGCCGCGAGGCCGCGGGCGTGCGCCTGCACGAATTCGCCGACCGCGGTGCCGTCGGGGACGTACGAGCCGACGATGACCGCGTCGGCACCGGCGATCGCACCGCGCCAGCCCGCCAGCTCGTCGAGGTCGCCATAATATTCGAGGCGGCAGAAATCGGGGTCGGTCAAGTCGCGGTGGCTGGCGTACCAGGGCACGTCGCGTTCGAGGAACAGCACGTCATGCCCGCGCGCCGCGAACCGGCGGAGCAGCGCGCGATAGGTCGTCGCATGGCCGTTGCCCCACGACGACGACAGGCTGAGCCCGAGGACGACGAGCTTCATGCCGCGGCGCGCTGTTTCTGATGCGCGCGAAAAATCGCGTCGACCTGTGCACCCCGCAGCGCATAGGTGTGTTGCCCAGCACCCGCGCCAGCGCGGCGCGGCCGATCGTGCGGGCGCGCTCGGGGGTCAGCGCCGCGACGTGGTCGGCAACGTCCTGCCCGTCGCGCGCCACCAGCACCTCGGTGTCGGGCGTCAGGAACAGCTCGATGCCTTCCCATGCGTCGGTGATCAGGCACGCCGCCGCTCCCGCTGCCTCGAAGACCCGCGTCGCTGGCGAAAAGCCGATATTTGCCATGCTATCGCGCGCGACGTTGAGCACGGCGAGCGGCGTGCAGTTGAAGGCGTTGTGCTCGGCGGTATAGACGTGCCCGCGATGCCGGACGTTGCCCGGCATCGCCTTGATCTCCCAGCCGTTGCCGCCGATCAGAAAGCTGCGCTCCGGCTGCAACGCGGCGGGCTTGAGGAAGAACTCCTCGACGCGCGCCTCGCGGTCGGGCAGCCGGTTGCCGAGGAAGGCGAGGTCGGCGGCGAAACGCGCGTCGGGCGGGACCGGATGATGCGTCGCCGGGTCGAGCGCGTTATAGACCGGCACGCACTGCGCCGCGCCGAAGCCCCGATACGCGTCGATGACCGGCGCGCCGCCGCCGTAGGTCAGCACCATGTCGAGCGCCGGCAGCGCGCGCAGCACCGGGTGGCCGGGGTCAGCCCGCATCTCGTCGAGCGTCGCCGCCGCATCGACGTCCCAGAACAGCTTGAGCGCACCGGGCCGCTCATGAGCGATGATGCCCTGCAGCAGCTCGGTGTCGAACACGCCGACGCCGCTCGCCTTGACGACGATATCGGCTGCGCCCGCCTCGGCGAGCACGCCGCGCACCGCCTCGATCGTCGCCGGATAGACCACCGAACGCGCCCATGACGGCGGCTCGATGTCGCGATGCTGCTGCCGGTCGAACGCGTCGGGCTCGTAGAAGGTAATGTCGTACCCACGCGAGGCGAGGTCGCGCAGGATGCCGCGGTAGTAAGTGGCGGCACCGTTCCAGTAGGACGACAGCAGGCTGGAGCCGTAGAAAGCGATCTTCATGCGACACTCCGGACCGGCTCGGCGGGATGGACGGCAAGCTGGGCGACGATGCCGAGCAGCGCGTCGACGCGGTGGCCGCAGCTGTGCCGGGCGCGGATGGTCTCCAGCCCGCTCGCCGCCAGTGCCGCGCGTAAGGCAGGGTCGCCGGCCAGATCGCGCAGGTGCCGGGTCATCGCCGGGCCGTCGTCGGCAATGAGATAGTCGCGGCCGGGACGGAACAGTCCCTCGCTGTCCGACCACGGCGCGGACACCAGCGGGATGCCGCACGCCAGCGCCTCGAACACCCGGATCGTCGGGATGCCGGGCAGCAGGGTGGCGTAATAGCGCCGCGGCACGTGCACCGTCGCCAGCGCGCGGGCGAAGATCGCGGGCGCGGCGGCGTTGGGCAGCCAGCCGTGGTAGAGGGCACCGTACCGCACCAGCATCGCCAGCGCCTCGGCCGGGTAGCGGACGCCGTAAATGTCGAGCGGCAGCCCGGCCGCCTGCGCGAGCGCGAACAGGAAGTTTTCCAGCTCGGCGGTGCGCTCGCCGTCGCCCCAGTTGCCGATCCACGCCAGCCCGGCGCGCTCGCCTTCGACCCCGGGCGGGTGGAAGCGGCGGATGTCGGCCGCCTCGTGCCACGTCCAGACCCGCTCGCCCCAGCCCCAGCCGCGATAGACCGCCGACAGCGCCTCCCCGAATGCCAGCACGCCGTCATAACCCGACAGGTCGAAGGCACGGATCGCCGCCGGATCGCTGACCGCGCGGTGGTGGGTATCGTGGAACAGAAGCGTGAAGCGGCCGCCGCACTGCCGCAACCGGCCGAGTGCCGCCACCAGCGCGGGCTCGTTCCATTCATGCACGATGACCAGATCGGCGCGGTCGACCAGCGCCGCAAGGTCATCTGCCGGATCATAGCTGTCCGCGACCAGCTCGGGATAGGCGCGGCGGTACGGCGCCAGCCCTGCATCGCCCGCATCGGCGAGCAGGTTGGCCAGGCTCCAGTTGCCGCGCGGTTCGAGCGCCACCGCGTCATGGCCGCGCGCGCAACTCGCTCAGTACGCCGCGCAGGAAATGGGCGTTGCCGTGGTTCCAGCACGAGGCGAGCGAGTGGGTGAAATAGACGATCCTCATGCCGCCTGCCTCGCGCTGCGATCGGCGACCGCGGTGTAGACGGCGACCATGCCCGCCGCCATCGCGTCGGCCGTGTAGCGGGCGGCACGCTCCGCC
>JANOOK010000019.1:0-45675 GCA_031421275.1 Sphingomonadaceae bacterium | reverse complement strand
GCGGAAGGCGAAGTCGAGCACGCTCGGCAGCTTGTCGACGCGGGTGTGTTCGGCCAGCAGCGCCGGGTCGTTGGCACCGGTCGCGACCTCGCCGAAAATGTGAAAGTTGGGGATGCCGCGGGCCTTGGCGAGGGCCAGCATCGCGGGGACGAACGCCTGCCAGAAGGCGGCGTCGACGTGCTTGGCGGTGTCGATGCGAAAGCCGTCGATGCCGCGGTCGATCCAGCCGCCGTAGATTTGGATCATGCCCGCGACGACGCGCGGATGCTCGGTCATCAGGTCGTCGAGCCCGGCGAAGTCGCCCATCGTCGAGCTCTCGCCGGCGAAGGTCGAGTCGCCGCGGTTGTGGTAATAGACCGGGTCGTTGAGCCAGGCGGGCACCTTCACCTGCGCCTCGGCCGGCGGCACCACGACCGTATAGGCATAGTCCGGATCGGTCAGATGCGCGAAGTTGGCGGCGCTGGGGTTGCCGTCGCCGGCGAACCCGGCATTGATCGCGGCACCGTCCCGCGCCCGGCGCTGGTACGGATAGTCGGCACGGCTGCGATAGGCGCAGTCGTTCGCCGGGCATTCCTGGTAGCGGATCACGTCGGCGGTGTGGTTGGCGATGATGTCCATATAGACCTTCAGCCCACGCCCGTGCGCTGCCGCGACCAGCGCCGCGAAGTCGGCATCGGTGCCGAAATGCGGATCGACGTGGGTGAAATCGGTAATCCAGTAACCGTGGTAGCCGGCGCTCTCGTGGCCGGGCGCGCCCTGGACGGGCTTGTTGACGAACACCGGCCCGAGCCAGAGCGCCGTCGCACCGAGACCCTGGATGTAGCCCAGCCGCCGGATCACGCCCTGGAGGTCGCCGCCGTGATAGAAGGCCTTGTCGGCCGGGTCGAAGCCGGTAACCAGCCGGCCGCCGCGCAAGCCCCCGCGATCGTTCGAAGGGTCGGCATTGTCGAAGCGGTCGGGCAGCAGGAAATAGATCACCTCGTCCTGCGGCAGCCGGTCGCGAAAGGTTGCGGCCGCGACCGGCATGGCCGCTAGCAGCGCCGCCGCAACAAGCATGGCCTTGACGATCATGCGGCGCGGGCGACCGGTGCCGCGCAGTGCCGGCCGATGACGTCGGCGTGTCCCGGATAACGCTGGGCCTCGCGCGTGTAGAGCGCGTTGAGCATCCGCATATAGTCGGCGAGATCGGTCGGCGAAATCGCGTCGGCGAGCGGGTGATGCGCGGCGGGCTCGATGCCTTGCCCGATCAGCACCTGCAGCCAGCCAACCTCGGTGAACAGCTCCTCATGCTCGCGGGTGATGGCACCACAGCTGCGGAATAGCTCGAGCTTGTGCCGCAGCGTGTCGGGCAGCGGCGGCGCCGCGCATTGCTGCCAGAACGGCTCGGGACGCTCGTTCGCGGCATAATGCAGGATCAGGAAATCGCGGATGCGATCGTATTCGAAGTCGGTCTGGCGGTTGAACTCGTCGCGCTGCGCTTGGGCGACGGCGCGCCCGGGCAGCAGCTTCAATAGCCGCGAGATCGCCGACTGGATCAGGTGGATGCTGGTCGATTCGAGCGGCTCCATGAACCCTGCCGCGAGCCCGATCGCGACGACGTTATGGCTCCAGAACCGCCGCCGCTTGCCGGTGGTGAAGCGCAGGAAGCGCGGCTCGGCTTGCGGCGCGCCGTCGAGGTTGGCCAGCAAGCCGTCGGCCGCGTCGGCGTCGCTGAGCACCGCGCTGCAGTAGACGCGGCCGTTGCCGGTGCGATGCTGAAGCGGAATCCGCCATTGCCAGCCGGCGGCGTGCGCGGTCGCGCGGGTGTAGGGCGCGAACGCGCCACCGCGCGCGCACGGCACCGCGACGGCGCGGTCGCACGGCAGCCAGTGCGTCCAGTCGGTGTAGCCGGTGTTCAGCGTCTCCTCGATCAGCAGTCCGCGGAAGCCGGTGCAGTCGATGAACAGGTCGCCCGCGACGATCTCGCCGCTGGCCAGCGTCAGCTGTGCGATGTCGCCCGAGCCGCCGTCGCGCTCGACGCCGGCGATCCGCCCTTCGGTGCGGATCACCCCGCGCGCCTCGGCGAAGCGGCGCAGATAAGCCGCGTACAGCCCGGCATCGAAGTGGAACGCGTACGGCATCGCCGGCACGGTCGCCGCGGTCAATGGCGCACCGCGGTGCATCCGACCCGCGTGCGCCGCGATCTCGTTCAGCGAATAGTCGGCGAGCGGTCCCGCCGACCCGAGCGCCCGCGCGCGCCGCCAGTAATGCTGGAAGGCGACCAGTCCGACGTCGCGGCCGATCCCGCCGAACGCGTGCATGTAACGCTCACCCGGCCGCCGCCAGCCGTCGAATTCGATGCCGAGCTTGAACGTCCCCTGCGTCGCGCGCAGGAACGCGTCCTCGTCGAGACCGAGCGCCTCGTTGAACAGGCGGATCTGCGGGATCGTCGCCTCGCCGACGCCGACGGTGCCGATCGCCTCGGACTCGACCAGGCGGACGCGAAAACCCGCCTCGAGAAAATGCCCGAGTGCGGCGGCGGTCATCCAGCCGGCGGTACCGCCACCCGCGATGACGATGGTGAAGGGACGCTCGCTATCCACGCGCAAACTCCGGCAGGCGATCGAAGTGCGGGCGCTGCCGCCCGTACTCCAAGGCGTCAGAACTTGTAGGCGAGCCCGACGAAGTAGTCGCGGCCATAGCGTTGATAGTCGATGACCTGCCGCCGATCATTGTTCTGGTAGGTGATGAACGGCCGGTCGGTAAGGTTCTTCGCCTGCAGCAGGACCGACAGCCCGGCGAGCGCCGAACCCGGCTGGAACTCGTAACCGACCTGCGCATCGAGGATCGCTTCCGCCGTTACCTGCCGGAAAGTCGGGTTCGCCGACAGCCCTGCGACTTCGCCGAGATAGGTCGAGCGGTAGCGGTAGCTGGCGCGCGCCTGGAAACCGTAGCGCTCGTAATAGACTTCGGCGTTGACCACCCACTTCGACAGGCCGGGCAGCGTGATCGGCTGCGTCGGGTTGCTGCCGAGGATGATGCGGCTGTCGGTGTACGAGCCGCTGCCGAACACGCCGAAGCCGTCGAGGAAGCCGGCGAGGTTCTTCAACGGCAGCGACAGCGTCGCCTCGAAGCCCTTCAGGTTGCCGTTACCCTTGTTGGTCGGCGCGCTGACGATGCCGAGCGTCGTCCCGAGTTGCGCCTGCTGTGCCGGGGTCAGGCTGGTCGGCACCGCAGCCGCAAAGTCGTAAAGAATGCTGCTGCTCGAGTCGACGTAGCTGCTCAGATGCTTGTAGTAACCGGCGACCGCGACGTAGCCGCCCCCGCTGAAGTATTTCTCGAACGAAATGTCGGCATTGTCGGAGATGTACGGCCGCAGATTGACGTTGCCGCCGCTCGAACTGAACACGCTGTTGCCCGGATCGGTCGAGCCGAGGTGGCTCAGGTTGATGTTGAACTCCTGGTTGACGCGTTCCTGATCGAGCCGCGCGCGGACCAGCGTTCGCGACCCGCCGAGCTTGACGAGCGTCAGCGGCGCGACCTCGAACGACAGCGCTGCACTCGGCAGGAAATACATGTATCGGACGTTGCCCGACGCCGGCACGACGCTGACGACGCCGTTCGAGAAGTTCGAGATGCTGCCGTTGGAGCGCTGGTCGGTGTAAACCACCTGCCCGCCGATCTTGCCGGTCACCGGCAGGCTGGCGAGCGTGCCGTCGATCTTGAGCAGCGCATAGGCGGTCAGCACGTCTTCCTTGACGTCGTTGTCGCGCACCAGCGAGACCGGGCGGTTGTCGTACGCCGAATTCAGGAAGCTGTTGTACAGGTACAGCGGGTTCAGCCCGAGCACGCCGGGCACGCCGAGATAGCCCAGCGGGATGTTCTTGCCGAGGATCGCGCCCGCCGGGATCGGTGCCGAAGTCGGCGTCCCGCTGGCCACCGTGCAGTTGGTGCCGCCGCCGGGCGGGCACAGGAAGAACGAGGTGAAGTTGCTGGTCTTCTTGCGCGTGCTGTAGTTGACGCCGGCTTCCCAGCCCCTGACGAGACCGGCATCGAAGTCGCCGTCCAGGCTGGCGCGCAGCGCTTTCAGGTCGTCCTTGAACGCCGGCTTGTTGAGGAAGCCCGACTGCACCACGGCTTGCGTGCCATTGTAGCCCCAGCCATTGGGATCGGTGATCCTGACGAGGTTGGTGTTGGTGTAATCGAGCGTCGGGACGATCTTGAAGATGCCGTTGGGCTGCTGCGTGACGGTGACGGTGTCGCCCGGCCCCGATCCGTTGTAGCCGAAGCCCGAATAGGTCTCGAGCAGGAAGTCGGTGCGCTTGGCATGGCTCCAGCTCGCGTCGACGGTGGCGCGGACGTGGTCGCTGAGTTCGAGCTGGTTGTTCCAGCCCGCCGAGAAATTGTCGGCGGTGCGCTTGTTATAGTCGTTGCGCTGGACGGCATGGACGTTCCCGAAGGTCGTCGTGGTGTCGAAGCCGTTCGTGGTCGTGATGTTGCTCGTGTGCCGCGCGCCTCCATAGCCCGGCGAAGTCGGGTCGTTGTTGATCCCCGAGAAGCCCAGCGGAAACTCAATGCCGCGCAGGTGCTGCGTCTCCTCGAAATGCGAATAGAGCAGGTCGAGCGTCGAGTGGAACCTGTCGCTCGGGGCCCATTCGAAGGTGCCGACCGCGCCGTAACGCTTAAGCTCGTTCGATTGAACGTACGGCTTGGCCCCGCCGAGCAGCAGGTTGCCCGCCGGATCGGTCGCATAGCCCCAGGCATTGTAGCGCTCGTCCTGCGACGGGATCAGCGATGCCGAGACGCCGACCGCGATGCCGAAGGTGTCGTTCGCGAACTTGTCGACATAGGTCGCGGACGCGCGGTAGCCCTTGTCGGCGGAGTCGGGGTTGAGCGTCTTCTGGCCGTTGAACTCGCCGCGCGCCTGCACCGCGATGATGCGGTTCGCCTGCTGCAGCGGGCGCAGCATCCGCAGGTCGACGGTGCCGGCGACGCCGTTCGGGAGCACCGACGGATCGGCGCTTTTGTAGACGGTGACGTTCTTGAAGAACTCCGACGGATACTGGTCGTATTCGACGCCGCGGTTGTCGCCGACGGTGACCTGCTCGCGGCCGTTGAGCAACGTCGTCGAGAAGTCGGGACCGAGGCCGCGGATCGATAGCCGCTGGTCGCGGCCTTCGAGGCGCTGCGCGGTCACGCCGGGCAGCCGCGCGAGGCTGTCGGCGATCGACACATCGGGCAGCTTGCCGATGTCCTCGGCCGAGATCGACTCGCTGATGTTGGGCAGCAGGCGCTTCAGCTTCGCCGAGGCGTCGAGCGAGGCGCGAATGCCGGTCACGACGATCGCATCGCTATCGTCCGCCGGAGCCGCGCCGGCGGCGGGAGCCGCATCGTCCGGAGCGGCGGCATCGCCGGCCAGCGCCGGCGCGGCGACCAAGGCGAACAGCGCGACACCGGCGAACAGCATGGCGGGCCGAACCGAACGCACCTGTGCAGAAACTTGCATCGACATCTCCCCAGCCGCGGCCGTTACCGCGTCGATCTGTTTGCGCCCCATAGCGACACGCAAAAGATGTCGCGCGCCGGCCGTAATGCCAAGCGTTCCACATACGTATTCAGGACGCGGCGTTAGCGGCGTGGCGTCTGGGTCACACCGTGGCGGTGAGGAAGGTGTTGACCGTCAGTCGTCCGCGCGCCGGATCGGCATCGAAGCGGCTGCCCGGCGGCAGGTCGGCGCAGTGCAGGGTATGGCTGCGATAGACGATGGCGCGGTTGAAGACGCCGTCGTAGCGCGCGACCTGCTCGAACAGCGGCGAGCCGGCATCGCAATAGGCCGGTGGCGGCAGGCCGCTGCGCTGCAGATCGGCGGCGAGCGCGGCGTTATAGGTCGCCAGCCGGGTGGCGTCGACGGTCTCGAAGCCGGTCGCGCGGTGGCGGTAGAAAGCCGTGCCGCCCGGCGCGTCGTCAGCCAGATAATGCAGCAGCGCGAGCCGCCCCGGCTCGACCCCGTCGAAATGCGGCAGGCGCTGGATCGTGGTGAGCTTGTCCGGCGGCGTCGTCACGACTGAGTAGAAGGCGTCGGCCACCGTATATCGTCCACCGAATGTCTCGGCGAGCAGCGGCGCGAGGGCCTCAAGCAGCAGCCGCAGCAAGGCCGGCGGAACCGTGGCGCGGATGCCGGGATAATGCTCGCCCATCGGGGTGAAGCGCAGGAACGCCGCATCGTCGCGCAGTTGCTGCGGGTGGCACGCGAAATCGTCGATGACGATGACGCGCTCGCGTTCGGTGCCCTGCACCTCGACGCGCGGCTGCCACCGGTTCACGGCACGCCGACCAACAGGCGGTTGCTCCACGGCGCGAGCGTCACCCGGCTCGCAGGGTCGAACGCCTCCTCGACGCCGGTGAGCGCATCGCGGTAGTGCCCGGCAACCGGACCGTCGCTCAGCGTCACCGTCTGCGGCTGCGCGGAGAAATTGAACAGCGCGAGCAGCTTGTCCGCGCCCTTCGACCGGACGAACGACAGCACCGCCTTGGGCGCGCTGTTGACCACCGGTGTCATCCGCGCCCCCCACGGTGCGTTCGACAGCGCCGGATGGGCGCGGCGGAACGCGATCAGCCGGGTGAACAGCGCCGCATTGGGATGCGGCCGCCAGTCGATCGGGTCGTGCTCGAAGAACGCCAGCCGGCGCGGGTTGCCCGCCTCCTGCCCATTGTGGATCAGCGGGATGCCCTCGCCGACGAACGACAGCGTGATCGCATTGTCGAGCGCCGGGCCGAAGCGCTCGGCGGCGGTGCTCTCCCAGCTGTTCTGGTCGTGGTTCTCGGTATAGACCATCCGCATCGCGGCGTCGGGCCACGCGCCCCGGTTCTCCGAATAATAGCCGATCAGCGCGCCGACGTCGGCCTTGCCGGCGGCGATATCGGCGAGCGCGTTGTTCCACTTCCACGCATAGGTCGCGTCGAAGGCGCGGGCGTGCATGTCGCGCTGGTCGTATTCGGCGAGCATGAACACCGGCTTCACCCGGTCGAGCTCGGCGCGCGCCGTCTCCCAGAAGTCGAGCGGCACATAGCCCGCGACGTCGCAGCGGAACCCGTCGACGTCGGCTGCGGTCACCCAATATTTCATCGCCTCGGTGATGTACCGGCGCAACCCTGGCTGGCTGTAGTCGAGGTCGATGATGTCCGACCAGTCCCACCACAAGGTCGGGCGGTTCGCACCCTTCCAGTCGCGCTTGTACCAGTCGGGGTGCGCGGCGTGCAGCGGGTTATCCCACGCGCTATGATTGCCGACCCAGTCGAGGATGACATGCAGCCCGAGGCCGTGCGCCGCGGCGACGAACGCGCGCAGGTCGGCGAGCGTGCCGAATTCGGGATTGACCGCACGATAGTCGCGCACCGCATAGGGGCTGCCCAGGCTGCCCTTGCGGTGTTCGACACCGATCGGCTGGATCGGCATCAACCAGACGATGCCGATACCCATCGCTTTGAGCCGCGGCAGCTCGCGCATCGCTGCTGCCAGCGTGCCCGCGCGCGTGAACTGGCGGGTGTTCAGCTCGTAGATCACCGCGGTCTCGGCCCAGGCGGGATGGGTCAGCTTGACGTAGGGCTGCGGCGTATAGGTGGCGCTTTCCGCCGCGACCGCACTGCCCAGAACGGCAGTCGTGACGAGCATCATGATCCGTCGCAATATGCCCGCCATTGCCCATCCCTGCCAAAGACCAGGTCTATGCGACGGCTTTCGCCCGAACGCACCGCGTATACGTATGCGGCGCGATCGGAGGCGGTTCAGGCCGGCACCGTCGCTAAGTGGGCCGCGGCGTCGACGCGCGTCATCACCAGCGCCGCCAGGCTCAGCACGACGGCAGCGACGCCCATCGCGGGCAGCGGGTTGCCGGGAAACGCACCATGCAGCAATGCCCCCATCAGGCTCGAGACGATCAGCTGCGGCACGACGATGAAGATGTTGAACAGCCCCATATAGACGCCGAGCTTGGTCGGCGGCAGCGTCCGCGCCAGGATCACATACGGCATCGTCAGGATCGATGCCCAGGCGATGCCGATCAGCACCATCGACCCGATGAGCACGGTGGCGTCGCGGACCACGAGGAAGCTGGCGAAGCCGCCCGCGCCCGCGAGCAGCCCGACGATGTGCGTGCGCGCCGGGCCGATGCGCCTGGCCAGTTGCGGGATGACGAACGCCCACAGCGCCGCGATGCCGTTATAGACCGCGAACAGCACGCCGACCCAGTCCGCGCCGCGGTTGTACGCCGCCGACGCCGTGTCGGTCGTGCCGAAGAAATTCTGCGTGACGATCGGCGTGCTGTAGATCCACAGGATGAACAGCGCCGACCAGGTGAAGAATTGCGCCAGCGCCAGCCGCCGCATCGTCGGCGGCATCATCGCGAGGTCGCTGATCACCGCCGCGAGCGCCCCGCCCGAATGGCCGCGCGCCACGCGCCAGCGGCTGACGATCTGCGCCAGCCCGAACGCCGCAGCCATGCCGGCGAGCACATAGACCGGCTTGTCGAGCCCGAGCAGATACACCGCGAGCGCGATCGACAGTCCACCCGTAAGCCACCACGCCCCGGTGCGCGGCAGCGTCAGCGGCGTTGGCATCGACTGCGCCGGCGTGCCGTTGAACGCCGCCATGCGCTCGGGCGAATATTCGCGCGTCGTCGCGACAGTCCACAGCACCGCGCCGAACAGCGCTGCCGCGCCGACATAGAAGGCGCCGCGAACCGACGCGGGCACCGCGCCCGCCGGTGCGGTGTTCGCCAGGTGGAACACGTCGGTGAGCAGCTTTGGTGCGAGCGAGCCGAGCACCGCACCCGCGCCGATGAACGCGGTCTGGAAGGCATAGCCGGCGGTCTGCTGACGCTCGCCGAGCATGTCACCGACGAACGCCCGGAACGGCTCCATCGCGATATTGAGCGACGCATCGAGCAGCCACAGCAGCATCGCGGCGGCAAGCAGCAGATGCGCGTTCGGCATGCCGATCAGCGCCAGCGTCGCCAGTGTTGCGCCGGCGAGAAAGAATGGCCGTCGCCGCCCGAGCCGCGTCCACGTGCGGTCGCTGAAGTGCCCGATCAGCGGCTGCACGATCAGTCCGGTCAGCGGTGCCGCGATCCACAGGAAAGCGAGGTCGTCGACCGAAGTGCCGAGCGACTGGAAGATGCGGCTCATATTGGCGTTCTGCAGCGCAAATCCGATCTGGATGCCGAAGAAGCCGAACGAGATGTTCCACAGCCCCCAGAAACCCTGCCGCGGCTTTGCGGTCATCGCCGGGTGCCCGGGCGCGGGGCAGTCGATCGCCGTACGATCAGCTGCGGCGGCAGCATCGCGGTCTCGGTCGGCAACGCCCGGATCTGGCGGAGCAGCGTATCGACGAGCACCTGCCCGGCACGCGCATAGTCCTGCGCGATGGTCGTCAGCGGCGGATGCGACAGCTGCGCCGCGGGGATGTCGTCGAAGCCGATGATCGAGACGTCCTCGGGCACGCGCACCCCGGCCTCGCCCAGCGCGCGCATCGCGCCGATGGCGATCAGGTCGCTCGCGGCGAAGATGGCGTCGAAGATCACGCCGCGCTGGGTCAACCCGCGCGCTGCGGCATGGCCGGCCGCCTCGGTCGACATCGCATCGACCTGCAGCTGCGGATCGGCCGCAATCCCGGCGGCGGCAAGTCCGTCGCACAGGCCGCGGTAGCGATCGTCGAACTCGGGATAATGGCTCGATGCCTGGCCGATGAAGGCGATGCGCCGATGGCCGAGACCGAGCAGGTGCGCCGCCGCGTCGCGACCGCCGCCGTGGTTGTCGCAGCCGATCGTCGTGCCCGGCTGGCCGGCCTGCACCGAGCCCCAGCGGACGAAATGCGTGCGCTGCCCGACGAGCTGCTCGAGCCGGGCGCGGTACACCTCATAGTCGCCGTAGCCGAGCAGGATCAGCCCGTCGGCCTTGTGGCTATCCTCGTAATCGACATGCCAGTTCGCCGACAGCTGCTGGAACGAGGTCAGCAGGTCATAGCCGCGCTGCGCGCAGGTCCGGGCGAGCGAGCCGAGCATCGACAGGAAAAACGGATTGATCAGCGAACCGTCGGGCGTCGGGTCCTCGAAGAACAGCAACGCCAGCGTCTTGGACTGGCGCTGCCGCAGGCCAGAGGCGTTCTTGTCGACCTTGTAGTTAAGCTGCGCGGCGATCGCCTCGATGCGCTTGCGCGTCGGCTCGCTGACCATCGGATCGCCGCGCAGCGCGCGGGACACCGTCGGCTGCGACACGCCGGCAGCCTGCGCGATATCGAACGACGTCAGCTTGTCGGAAAACACCGTCGCGTCGAACCTCCCCGCGCAATGTCTCTTGCGCTGGACCAGTTCTGTACACTTTCGGGAGACGCGGCAATAGGCGTGCCGGTCGACCGACGATGCCCGTCGCCTCACCGGTGCAGTTCGACCTGTGGGGACCGCGAAGATTGGTAATTCCCAATCTTCGGCTCATGCTCGACGAAGCTGCCGGCCGGTACAAGGCCCGCATGGGCATGGTGCCCTGGAGATCGACATGCGACATTATATCCTCACCACGGCGCTTGCGGCATTGGCGCTGGCCGGCGGCGTTTCGGCGCTGCCGGCAGCGCCGAAAGCCATGCACGGTGCCGAGTTGCTGCCGCAAGCAGCCGTCAAGCTCGACAGCGCGCGGACGACGGCGCTAGGCGTCCGGCCGGGCAAGATCACCGATCAGGAACTCGAAGCCGAAGCCGGCGGCAGCGGCCTGCGCTACTCGTTCGACATCCTGAGCAAGGGCCACACCTACGAAGTCGGCGTCGACGCCAAGACCGGCGCGGTGCTCGAGAACAAGGCCGAAGGCAAGCACCCCGACTGATCTCGCAGGCGTACCCGGCATCATTGCCGGGTACGCTCGTGTTCGCACCGGATGCGACCGACAGCCCCGCTGCGCGCGTTATCGTCACCCTTGGTTCCGAACGGTTGCTCACCGATGCGCTTGCTGCTCCTTGAAGACGATGCTGCGACGCGGGGTTACCTCGACACGGTGCTCGCCGCCGCCGGCCATGTCGTCGACAATTGTGCATCGGGTCCCGATGCGATCTTTCTCGGCTCGAGCAATGACTATGCGGTGCTGATCCTCGACCGCATGGTGCCCGGCATCGACGGGCTTGGCGTCCTGAAGGCGCTGCGCGCTGCCGGCGTGCAGACCCCGGCGCTGTTCCTGACCGCGATGGGCGGCATCGACGACCGGGTCGAAGGCCTCGAAGCCGGTGCCGACGACTATCTGGTCAAGCCGTTCGCCGCGACCGAGCTGCTGGCGCGGGTCAACGCGCTCGCCCGGCGCCCGGCGGTGACGACGGTGATCACCCGTCGGCAGGTTGCCGATCTCGAGCTCGACCTCGTCAAGCGGATCGTCACCCGGGCCGGCCGCCGGATCGATCTGCAGGCGCAGGAATTCCGGTTGCTCGACTATCTGATGGCGCATGCGGGCGAGATCGTCACCCGTACCATGCTGCTCGAAAATGTCTGGTCGTTCCATTTCGACCCGCAGACCAACGTGATCGAAAGCCACATCAGCCGGCTGCGCGCCAAGGTCGATCGCGGCTTCACCCCCGAACTGATCCATACCGTACGCGGTGCGGGCTACCGGATCGATGCGCTGGGTTAGCACCTTCCGCAGCGGTGCGTTCCGGCTGGCGCTGGGCTTTGCGGCCGTGTTCGCGCTCGGGTCGATCGTGCTGCTGGTCGCGGTCGAGAAATCGGTGGCGAGCTATGCGCTCGAAGCGACCGCGGGCAGCATCGACAACGAGATCGGCATCCTCCGGCACGACTTCGAGCGCGGCGGTCGCTCCGGGCTGATCGAGGCGGTCGGCGAGCACGCCCGCAGCGGCGCCGAGCGTGATTTCCATTATCTGGTGATCGACCCCCGCGGCCAGCGGCTGACGGGCGACTTGCCGGCCAGCACGACGCTCTCCGGACCCGGCGAGGTCGCCTTCCGCGATGGCGATGCCGCGTCCCGCGATGGCGACGTCGCGTCCCGCGATGGCGAGGTCGCGGCCGACGAGCCCGACGACGTGCATACGCTGAAGAGCTTCGGCGTGCGCCTGAGCGATGGTACGGCGCTGGTCGTCGCCACCGACACGTATGACGTGCAGGAGTTGCGCCGACGGCTCGACCTGTTCGCGATCTGGTGCGGGGCCGGGATCACCCTGCTGGCGCTCGGTGCCGGTTATCTGATCGCGCGGCTGTTCCTGCACCGGCTCGAGCGGGTCAACACCGCCGTCGAGACGGTCATCGCGGGTAACTTCGCCGAACGGCTGCCGGCGATCGGCATGGGCCCCGAGTTCGACCAGCTCTCGCGTAACCTGAACCGCATGCTCGACCGTATCGGCGGCCTGGTCGAAGGCCTGCGTCAGGTCTCGACCGACATCGCCCACGACCTGCGGACGCCGCTGACCCGCCTGCGCCAGCAGCTCGAAGGCGCTCGCGGCGCGACGTCGCCCGCGGCTCACCAGGTCGGGATCGATAGTGCGATCGAGCAGACCGACACGATCCTCGGCATCTTCGGGGCGCTGCTCCGTATCGGCACGATCGAGGGCGGTACCGGCCGCAGCCGCTTTGCGCCGGTCGATCTCAGCGAGATCGTCGAACGGCTCTATCTGGTCTACCAGCCTGCGGCCGAGGACGGCGGCCGATCGCTGTCGGCGGCAATCGAACCGGGGCTGTTCATCGACGGCGATGCCGAGCTGCTGGCGCAACTGTTCGCCAACCTGATCGAGAACGCACTCGCCCACACGCCCCGTGGAACAAGGATCGTCGTCCAGCTGATCGCCAGCGGCAGCGCGGCGATCGCCACGGTCGCCGACAATGGCCCCGGCGTTCCCGAGATCGAGCGGCGGCATGTGCTGACGCGGTTCTATCGGCTCGATGCCAGCCGCCATGTCGCGGGGGCAGGCCTCGGGCTGGCGCTCGCCGCGGCGGTCGCGGCGCTGCACGACGCCGCTCTCCGACTCGGTGACAATGCGCCGGGGCTCGTCGTCGAACTGACCTTCCCGACGGTGCTCGCGCCGGCCGACCGCGACGTCTAGGCGGCCGTCCGGTGTTCCACCTGCTTCGCCCGGTCGAGGCAGGCGTCGACGGCACCGGTCAGCGACGTGGTATAGGCATCCGCGCCCAGCGACGCCTGAAGGGCCTTGTCCTTCAGCACCGCATCGCCCGCCGGCCACACCCCGACGACGATCGGTACCCCCGGCAACCGGCGTCGCAACCGCTCGATCAGGTAGCGCAGGTTCGAGGGCTGCCCGCTCAGTTCGAGGTAGGAAATGCACACCATCGCGGCATCGCCGGCGTCGAAACTGCCGATCGCGTCGCGGGCGACCGCGGCGAACGGCACGGTCCGGGATCCGAGCCCGTGCTTGCCGAGCAGCTGGGCCAGCATCGCGGCGGCGGCGTCGTCGAGGAGGCCGCGACCCGCGAGGCACAGCACGGCCCCGGCCCGCGACCAGCGCTCGGCGAGATCGGTCGCATGATCCGCGACGGCGCGCGGCTGGGCCAGCGCCGGCGACGGCGCGACGGGGCCGCCGTCCGGCGTCGGCGACGCGCCGTCCGGAGCCCGGTCGGGATAGCGGTCGAGATCGTCGACGACCTCGACGATCGTCGTGCGGATGCGCCGCAGCTGGTCGCTGCGCAAGCTGCCACGCTGCGCATCGGCGGCGGCAAGCTGCAAGCCCTTGAGCGCGACCTCGTCGTAATAGCTCGACAGCGCGCGGTCCTTGAGCAGCAGCTCGGCCTGATCGCGAACCTCGTCGGCATCGCCCGCGAGGATGCGCTGGTAGAAGCTCTCGACCGGCGTCAGCGCCGGCTGATCGCCGAGCAGCACGTCAAGGAACTCGAGCCGGCGGACATGCCGCCCGATGACGACGAGACACAGCGTCAGCGGCGTCGACAGGATCAGCCCGATCGGCCCCCACAGCCACGACCAGAACAGCGCCGCGACGACCACCGAGAACGGCGACAGGCCGGTGCTGCGGCCATAGACCATCGGCTCGATCGCCTGGCCCGTGATACCCTCGACGACGACATACAGCGCCAGGGTCCACAGGGTCATCGACCAGCCGGGCTCGACCGCGGCGGCCAGCGTCATCGGCAGGATCGCGGCAATGAACGATCCGACATAGGGCACGAAGCGCAGCAGCGCCGACAGGATGCCCCACAGCACCGGGTTCGGCACCCCGATGACCAGCAGCCCGACGCCGATGACGACGCCGAAGGTCCCATTGATCGACAGCTGCGTCAGAAAATAGCGGCGCAGTCGCCGGGTGCCGTCGTCGATCGCCACCGTCGTGCCATGCAGGTCGCTCGCCCCGGTCAGCCGGATCATCCGGTCGCGCAGGTCCTCGCGCTGCAGCAGCGCGAAGATGGCGACGACGAAGACCACGCCGAACGTCGCCAGCGGCGACAATATCGGCGACAGATAACGGCGCGCGAGGTCGAGCGGCGCGGCACCGCCGCTGCCCGCCGGGGGCTGCGCTGCGGGCTTGCTGGCCGTCGCCGGTGTCGCTGCGGTGACCGGAGCCGCCGTCTCGGCCGCCCGCTTCTGCGACCCGATCTTGTCGGTGAACGCCGAGATCCGCCCGACGGTATAGGCCCGGACGCTGCTGACCTTGGTCTCGACCGTCGCCGCATAGCGGGGCAGGTCGGTCGTCAGCTGCGCGATCTGCGTCCCGATGACGGCACCGATCGCCACGATGAGACCCAGCGCCACGGTGGCCGCCAGCAGCGAGGCGGCGACGCGGCCGATCCGCAGGCGGCGCAACAGGTTGACGAGCGGCGCGAGCACGAAAGCCAGCAGCAGCGCCAGTGTCACGGGGACGAACACCTCTCTCCCGAAGTACAGCACCGCCACCGCCAGCACGAAGGTGGTCAGCGCCTTCGACGAATCGAAGGCGGGTGCCGGGACGTCGGCGTCCGGCGCGGCAGTCTCGGGCGGTGTTGTTGCCATATCGAGCCCTCGGGTCAGCGTCGCACCTTACTCGCTCCAGATGTGGACGCGCTGTGCGGGCGGCAGATAGAGCTTGTCGCCCGGCTTGACCGCGAAGGCGGTGTACCACGGGTCGAAATTGCGGACGACGCCGTTGACCCGGTAGATCGCCGGGCTGTGTGGGTCGGTGAGCAGCTGCTGGCGGACCGCGCCCTCGCGCTGCTTGGTCTGCCAGCTATAGGCATAGGCGATGAAGAAGCGCTGGTCGCCGGTCAGCCCGCCGATGACCGCGGGCGTCCCGTGCGCCGCGACATAGCGGCGATAGGCGGCGTAAGCGGTTTCGAGCCCGCCGAGGTCGCCGAGATTCTCGCCCAGTGTCAGCTCGCCCTTGATATGGACGCCCGGCACCGGTTCATAGGCGTCATACTGTTTCGCCAGCATCGCCGCGCGCGCCTTGAAGCGCTCCGCCGCCTGCGGCGTCCACCAGTCGCGGACCTTGCCGGTCGCATCGAACTGACGGCCCTGGTCGTCGAAGCCGTGGCCGATCTCGTGCCCGATGGTGGCACCGATGCTGCCGTAATTGGCGGCGGCATCGGCGGCGGGATCGAAGTACGGCGGCTGCAGGATCGCCGCGGGGAAGGTGATCTGGTTCTGCGTGGGGTCGTAGTAAGCGTTGTTGGTCTGCGGCGTCATCCCCCACAGCGCCCGGTCGACCGGCCTCGGCAGCCGCGACAGCTGCAGGTTCCAGTCGAACTCCTCGGCGCGCATCGCATTGCCGAGCAGGTCGCCGCGTTTCACCTCGAGCGTCGAATAATCGATGTATCTGACCGGATGGCCGACCCGCGGGTCGAAGCTGGCGAGCTTGGCCAGCGCCTCCCGCCGTGTCGGGGCGTCCATCCAGCGGTTGTGCTCGATCGAGTCCTGCAGCGCCGCGCGCGTATTGGCGATGAGCTCCTGCATCTGCGCGTCGCTCGCGGGCGGATAGTGGCGCTGCACGTAAACCTGCCCGACCGCCTCGCCGAGCGCCGCGTTGACGTGGTCGACGCCGCGCTTCCAGCGCTCGCGCTGGACCGGCACGTCGCGCAGCGTTTTCGAGAAGAAGTCGAAGTTGGCCTGGTCGAAGGCGTGCGGCAGATATTGCGCGTGCGTGCGGACGAAGTGATAGGCGAGATATTCCTTCCACGTCGACAGCGGCACGGTATCGAGCAGCTTGCCCGCTGCGGCGATCGCGGTGGTCTGCGCGACGATCACCGTCGGCACGTTGGCCAGGCCTTGCTCGCGCAGCATCGTGTTCCAGTCGAACTGCGGCGCGAGCGCGGCGAGCTTGGCGCGGTCCATCGGGTTGTTGATCTGGACGGTGTCGCGGCTGCGCTCGGGCGTCCACTGGTCGCGGGCGATGGCGGTCTCGAGCGCGATGATGCGATCGGCGCGCCCGACCGGATCGGAAAGCCCGGCCAAGGTCTGGATCCTGATCACATAGTCGCGGTAAGCCTTGCGGAAGCCGTCGTACTTCGGCCCGCTCAGCAGGTAGTAATCGCGGTTCGGCAGCCCGAGACCGCTCTGCTCGGCATAGGCGACATAATGCGTCGGATCGGCGAGGTCGGGACCGATGCCGATGCCGACCGGCGCGGGATAGCCGCGCCGCGCG
Source organism: Sphingomonadaceae bacterium (assembly GCA_031421275.1). Taxonomy (GTDB): domain Bacteria; phylum Pseudomonadota; class Alphaproteobacteria; order Sphingomonadales; family Sphingomonadaceae; genus Polymorphobacter_B. The sequence goes on along the minus strand of JANOOK010000019.1, from coordinate 29,075 downwards.
AACACCGCGAGCAGCCCGGCGCGGTCCTTTATCGCGTCGACACGCGCCAGCCACGGTTGCAGCGGTGCGGTGCCCTGCGATTCGATGCCGGCCTGGTCCATCCAGCTGGCGTAATAGTCGCCGATCTGCTGCCCGATCCGCCCGGCCTGCGCCGGGTGCCGCGCCATGTCGTCGACGATGGCGCGGACGCGCAGGTCGGTTTCGTCGTTGAGCACCGAATCGATGCCGACATAGGTGCGGTCGGGGGCAATCGCGGTGCGGTCGTACCACGCCCCGTTGGCGAAGCGGAAAAAGTCGTCGCCGGCGCGCGCCCGCCGGTCCATCGCCGCCAGATCGACGCCCCACGGCGCGAAGCGTGGCCCGGGCACCGCCGCGATGGCGCTGCTGGCGAGAAGCGCGGCAAGCGCGATGAGCCGAAATTGCAAAGCTGATCCCCTCGCCGGCGAACTGCCGGCGCGACAATCCTAGCGCACAGCGAAACGTCGCGTCTCGCTCGAATTGGTGAATGCGACCAGGTCAGCCGGTCTGCTGTCCCGTGTGATGCCGGATGACCTCGTCGATGATGAAGCGCAGGAACTTCTCGCTGAACTCGGGGTCGAGCCGGGCATCGGCGGCGAGCGCGCGCAACCGGGCGACCTGCGCCGCCTCGCGCCCGGGATCGGCAGCGGGCAATCCGGCGGCTGCCTTGTACGCCCCGACCTTCTGCGTGGTCTTGAAGCGCTCGGCGAGCAGGAACACCAGTGCGGCATCGATATTGTCGATGCTGGCACGGAAGTCGGCGAGCGTCTGATCGGACATGGACCGCTGTTCCTCGCCCCGCCCGTCTTGCTAGCCCAGTCTCGTCCGTACGGGAGAGGGTTGGGTGAGGGTCGTTCATCCTACCGGCCCGCAGCAGACGCCGGCAAGCGATTCACCCGCGCTCGGCTGGTAGAGCGGGACGAAGTCATGTTTAGTGACGTTGTCATCCCGCAATTAGTTACGTTGTCATCCCCGCGAACGCGGGGATGACGGATCGGCAGGATATCAGCCTGCCGAAACGGGAGGGCATCGCTCATATTGACATTGCTAACTTATCTGGTTAATACCGGAACGCGTAACCTGCGCACTTAGGGCGCAGGGATTGGAGCGGGTGCACGGCATGACGACGATCACAGTTTGCAACCGAGCGACGAGCTTGCGGCCGGCAAGGTCCGCTTCACCACGCGTCACCCGCACCGGGAACGGCGCCGGGACGCGAGGATCTTCCCCGAAATGCAATCGTTCCGACTGCCACCTTAGCCTCACCTTAGGCTTTCCGAATTGTTAATCCGGTCGCTTCGGGTGTCGCCAAAGGCAGCGCACAATTACGATCTGGGAGTGTCGAAAGGATTGCGAAAAGACCGGAAAAGTGCCGATCTCGGCATGTCGAACGGGTCGCCAAAGGTCCAGCGAAATTTCGATTTGGGTGTGTCGAAAGAGTCGCCAAAGCCGTCATTGCCGCCCCCGCCTTGTCACCCTGCCTGCAACCGTTAAAAGACCGCCACGATGACCGCGACGATCCACCCGCTGCGCCCGCGCGATAGTGCGCCGTCGCTGACCCCGATGCTGGCGCTGGTCGGCGGGGCGTTGAACGCGGTCAACCTCGTCATTCTCGACCGCATGGTGTCGCCGGTCGCGCTGATCCCCGAGCTGGCGGGGCATCTGATCGCCGGCGGCGGCAAGCGGCTGCGCCCGATGCTGACGCTCGCGTCGGCGTCGCTGCTCGACTATGCCGGCACCCGCCACCACAAGTTGGCGGCGTCGGTCGAGTTCATCCATACCGCGACTCTGCTCCACGACGATGTCGTCGACGGCTCTGATCTGCGCCGCGGCAAGTCGACCGCGAACACCATCTGGGGCAATCCGGCGAGCGTGCTGGTCGGCGACTTCCTGTTCAGCCGCGCCTTCGAGTTGATGGTCGAGGACGGCAGCTTGCGGGTCCTTAAAATCCTCAGCTCCGCCTCCGCGGTGATCGCCGAGGGCGAGGTCGCGCAGCTGACCGCGCAGCGCAACGTCGACACCAGCGAAGACCGCTACATGGAGATCATCACCGCCAAGACCGCGGTGCTGTTCGCCGCCGCCTGCCAGATCGCCGCGGTCGTCGCCGAGCGCTCGGGCGCGGTCGAGGCGAGCCTCGAAAGCTACGGCCGCAATCTCGGCATCGCGTTCCAGCTGGTCGACGACGCGATCGACTACAGCTCGGACGCCGCGACGATGGGCAAGGACGCCGGCGACGACTTCCGCGACGGCAAGGTGACGCTGCCGGTGATCCTGGCATACGCCCGCGGCGACGATGAGCAGCGCGGCTTCTGGCGCGCCGCGATGCTCGGGCGCGCCGCGGGCGATGCCGAGCTGGCGCGCGCCAAGGCGCTGCTCACCAGTTGCAACGCCGTCGAGGACACGCTGGCCCGCGCGCGCCATTTCGCGGCGCGCGCCGTCGATGCGCTGGCCGGCTTCCCCAACGGCGCGGCGCGGGCGGCGCTGATCGAGACCGCCGAATTCGCCGTCGCGCGGGCGTATTAGGGTGGGGCAGGGGCGGGTCCGCTGCTTGACCGCAACCGTGCCTTCGCGCATCGGGTGGTGACATGAAGGCTCGTATCTACCAGCGCCCGAAAAGTTCGATGTCGTCGGGGCGCGCCCGCGTCGGCGTCTGGCTGCTCGATTATGAGCCGGCCGAGAAGAAGCGCCTCGATCCGCTGACCGGCTGGTCGGGATCGGGCGATACGCAGGGCCAGATCCAGCTGAGCTTCGCCGACCAGGCGAGCGCGGTCGCCTACGCCGAGGCGCACGGCCTCGACTACGAGCTCAAGCCGCTCGGCACGCATACCCTGAAGCTGCAGGCCTACGCCGATAATTTCAGATGACGCCCCGGTTCCCCTTGCGCCCGTAGCTCAGCTGGATAGAGCACGGGACTTCTAAGACAGAGCCAATTCAATTTACCCGCGACAAACATGCAGAATTATCAACGTCTTAGAGACATGACGCGCAGAGCGACATTAAGTTTTAGACACGTATTCTACACGAAATCCATTGTGATGCGCATCGGTGATTCTTCCACAATGATATTTTCGAAGGCACGGTGCTGACCCGAGGCGGCTTGTCCTATCCCTCGAACCGATGCAGCTGTAGCGGTGGGATATCCACGATTGTGTCCTCCGCTACGATGATGTGCCTATTTGAGACCAGTATTAAACGTGTTAGCCTAGACTGGGAGGCGAAGAAATGTCGGCTCGAATCAACAATCAAGTAGCGACTGTAGCTCTCGAGGGGCGATTTCTGTCTGGTCGGCAGCAACACATCTTCATGGTGGGCATGTGTCTCGTGCCCTTACCCATTCTGATACACGGCCTTGACAACGTCGAGGACGTGTATCTGCTTACCGCCTTGCTAGCATCGATCGTGGTGCTCGTGTCGTCGATACAATGGTTCCACTACCGTACCAGCGTCTGCTCTCGAACGCTGACAGAGGTAGCCGGACCGATTGTTGACTGGCGTGTCGGGGCGCTCGTTTCAAGCTCCGGCCCGGAAGCGGTGCCGCTGATCGAGCGAGTTTTTGGAGGCGCCGACCGAAAGCCTAATGTTCGACTTTACAAGGCGGTGATTCTCGCCGCGCGTTGCGAATACGGTGTGACGACGATGGCAAGATCGAAGAAGGATTTTTTATACGCCGTTGCTCAAAATCCAGACGTCCTCTCGGCTCTAGCGGCATCCGCTAAGGCAGGCGACTCCATGGACCTAGTTCGTAAGATTGTAGACGGGAGCTACCCGCCTTTGCAGCGCCTTTTGGCCCATGCTGAGCAACGCGTTGGCGATCACGTTAGATAAGCGCAGTTCCGACGATTTCCGCAGGGAACGTTTCGGAAAATTCTAAATCATTGCCTTACTCCGCTCCCTTTTTGCGGACGGGAGCGAGCTATGGTTCACGATGGCAACAACCTTTCTGACGATCCCCTGCTCGATCAAAAGCAGATCATCGCGTATCTTGGCATGTCGCGGACGCAGTTCTGGCGTATCCGGCGCACGGGCGATTTTCCGAACCCGCTCCAGCTGACCCAAGGCATTCGCCGATGGCGACGTTCGCAATTGGTGCAGTGGCTTCATGCTAAGCGTTGCTCGTGAGCGTTTTCCGGGGTTAGCTTCATCAGGGTTCAGCGTAGCAGCCCGTGCCGCGACATATTTCTTAGTTGCCGCGCTTGAGCACCTCGGCGAGCGCGGCAACCGGATCACCGCCGAGCGCCTGCATCCACGCGACATACTCGGCGACGTCGATCCGTCGCTCGCGGTTTTCGACCTTCGAGACATACGACTGGGGCTGCTCGAGGCGGGCGGCGAGGTCGATCTGGCGAACCCCGGCGGCTTTGCGGGCGGCGATCATCAGCTCGATCAGCCGGACATAGACGGAATCGTCGACCGGGCGCCCGGCGCGGGGAGCAGTGGTGGGCGGGCGGGTCATTAGGCAAGGCGTTAAAACCGCTTCCGGGATATACCATGATGGGATATGATGACCGCGGCTGAAGCACTGGAGATCGATGATGAGCATCTTGACAGGTGTGCGGGATTGGCTGAACGAGCGGCACTCGAGCACGGGTGCTGAAGATCCCGCTGACAGCGTCACCCAATTCAACCCGGCGACGGGACTGCCAATTTACGGCGGGGTCGATGTGTTCGGCAATCCGCCGGGCCTCGACCTCTCGTCTCATCATCACGCGCACTGTGACCATGACGCGCATCGCACCTGCACGTGCGTCGACACCCCGATCGCGCCGCCGATCGCGAGCTACGATCCGAACCGGGGCTGGTAAGCGGCAGATCGGCCAGGCTGGTATCCGTGCCGCAACCGACACCGCCCGCCAAGCGGAACGGCCCTGCTGCCCTGAGAACGCGCGGAGAGAGGCAATGGCCGCCTTTCGCCCCGACTTCGCACTGTGGGGGCGTCAGTGGCCGTCTGCTATGCTATCCCGCAGCAAAGGAGACCCCGGTGTCCGACAACTTCGCTCTCGACCCTGCAGTCGCTTTCAAGCCGGAAGACATCCGGTCGTCGTGGTGGACCCGGTGGACCGCGCGGAACGATCTTGCCGCCTACCGCAACCCGCGGCGCCAGCTCATCGCCCGGGTGCTCGCCGCCAGTCCCGGGGCCATGGTCGTGGGGCTCAACATTGGGGCGATATTCACGGGGTATCACACACCGGTTCCCGCTTTGCTCGCCGGTGTGGCCACGGCCGTTCTGGCTCTCATCCTGTTCGGTGCCATGGGTCAGACGCATCGGCTCGTCAGCACGGCGTCGCCGGCGACGATTGCGGCGTTTCGGCAGATAATCGCGCCGGATCTTTGGCGAGAGGTGGCGGCGCGCGCGGCGAACCACTGCCGGTTCGCCCGCTCGACGCCCATCACGCCGGCGCTGATCTACGTGTGGCTCGACGAGGCGGTCGACGCCGCTCGCGGTCAGACAGCCGTGGAGCTCGTCGTCGCAGAGCAGGCGCGGGCATTTAGCTGACAGTAGGCAGTGGGGGCCGGCAATCAGAGCATGATGGCCGCGACACCATCACTTGAGCCGATCGACCTCCGCGAGCGGCTGGCGCACATCGACAGGATGCGGGCCGAGCTGCAGAAGCTTAACGCCGACACGCTGAAAGTCCTGCGACACCCCCCCCTCGCCAAGCCGCAGTTGCTGCTCCACGGTGCCCTCACGATGGCTGCCATGATTGGGACCGTCGCGGCGATCGTGAGGTTGTTCTACTGAGCCAGGGTCGGCGCCGGCGACCCTGCAGGAAACTCGTCACGACTGCGGGGTCTCGAACCCGATGCACAAAGCGGCCTTGCGATACGGAGTAAGGGAGCACACACCGAACGCTATGGATAGCCGGTGAAACGGCTGATTAATGTCTCATAAAAACAAGCGTGTAGCGCCGTAGCACGGTTGCTACGGCGCCCATCGAAGCTGGTTTGAGACGTGCTACACCGCTGCTACGGCGCTACAGACTACCCAGGCGTGTGGAGAGACCCGTTCACCTGGAAGACAGCACCCCAGCTCAACGGCGAAACCTCGGATTAGAGCAACATCATTCGGCGTGTCCGATAGCGCCCAGACCGTCAACCACGCGCCGATTATCGGTGCGGCGGCGGTTTTATCCGGAGCCGCTTATCGAGCAGATAAGCGAGAAGGGTGCAGCCCGATATCCCGGCACTGACATAGGCCGTGATTCTCAGCCAGTGCGATCCCGGCCAGATATCGGCCATCAGGCCGACGACGGTTAGGGTAAGGGTCAGGACCGTCAGGGGAACGACGACCCTGCGGTTGCGATAGCGTACGCCGCCGCGCGCTGCGCTCCGCTTGAGTTTTGCGTTCCAGTCCTTGTCGGCGCGCTTCACGCAATCTTTCCTTTGCTGATCGCGCGCAGGGTCTGGCGCAACTGCCTCCGGTTCGCCTCTTCATCGGCTGGATCGTCGTCGAACAGTCCGCGGATCAGCTCGGCGCGAACCTGAAGTTCGAAGTCCACCCCAACCTGGTCACAGGCGAGCTCGACATCCCTGGTGATGCGGTCGAAGCGGGCCCAGTCCGTCTGTCCGAACCGGGCCTGGGGCGAGAGATCCTCACCCAGCACGACCCATTCGGGATCGACGTCGTAGATCTTGCGGAGCTTGGCCAGCACCCCGATCGGCGGCTCGGCAGCGTTCTGTTCCCAGTTGACCAGTGCCCGCCGTGAATAGCCCAGCGCGTCGGCGAAGCGATCGAGCGACAGTCCGGCGCGCTGCCGCACGGCCCGGATGCGCTCGCCTATGGAATGCGTCGTTGACAACTAGACACTCCATCAGTGCAGGAGTATGCACTATACGTGCTGCTTAACGGGTTTAATCGACCATAAGCAGCTACGCAATCGGCCTTTGTGGACCGGCTGGAGGGAGTGCGAATCTTGTGGCGCAGGTGACCGCGCGGGTTTCGGACGAACTTGACGCAGCGCTGACCCGCTGGGCCGCCGACGTCAGCCAGCAGCGGTCAGATCTGATCCGCGAAATACTTACCGACGCGACCGACGCACGCCGCGAAGGCAGAGCGACCTTCAGCCGGCCTGAGCTTCCATCGCCCGCCGACCTGCAGCACCTGACCGCCGAGGTGCGCACTATGGTGACGGAGCTCGACCGAGTCCTTCGTCACCATGGCAAACGTGACGCCGAGCTGGCGAAGAGCGCGAAAACGGATGCCATCGGCATCAGCGAGGCACGGACCGAGATCGTCGCCCAGCTCACCGCCGAGTTTCACCGCACCTTCGACACTACCCGGATCGGTCTCGACAAGATCGCGGCCTCGCTCATCGCAGCGCTGACGGCGTCCCCGGGGTTTGCCGGGATCATGGCCGCCCTGCAGCGGATCGAGCGGGAGCCGCGGTTCGACGCGATCGACCAGCGACAGCTGGAGCAGGGAAAGAAGCTTGAGGCGCATACGGCCGCCATCGCCAGTTGGGTCAAACGGCCGTGGACGCAGGTTCGCTACACCCTGTGGAACGAGGACTGGTCGGGCCGGACGCTGGCCGGGATCCTCGCGATCGTGTGGGGCGGCAGCGTCGCCATCTTCTTCGTGCTTGCCCTCGCTCTTCCGCGCTCATGGCTGGCGGTTCGGTCAGCGAATGTACTGCTCGGCGGCGGCGACCAGGCGGTCTGCGCATTGGTCGACTATCGCATGGCGACCGACACCTGCCGGACGGAGTTCGGCAGCAAGGCCATGACGGTCACCGTCAAGGCGCAACCTGGTGCCACGGCGCACCGGCGGTGATCTCGGTCGGCGCCATCGGCTCGGCCGGCGACGCGGCCGGCTATTACGCCCGCGCCAACTATTACACCGCCGACCAGGCCGAGAGTGCGAGCGCATGGGCCGGCACCGGCGCGGCCGAGCTGGGCCTCGAAGGCGCGGTCGACGCTGCCACCTTCGCGAAGATCCTTGCCGGCGAGTTGCCCGACGGCAGCCGGCTCGAGGCCAAGCGCGGCGAGCATCGCCCCGGGTGGGATCTGACGATGTCGGCGCCGAAGTCGCTGTCGATCCTCGCGTTGGTCGGCGGCGATGCGCGACTGGTGACGGCGGTACGCGAGGCGGCGGCGGCGACGCTGGGCTGGGCTGAGCGCAACCTCGCCGAGGCGAGAGTGTGGAACGGGCAGACCCAGGAGCCGGAGCGAACGGGCAAGTTTGTCGCCGCGACCTTCCTCCACGACGTCAACCGCAACGGCGAGCCGCAGCTCCACGTCCATGGCGTCATCGCCAACGCGACGCAGACGGCCGACGGCAAGTGGCGGGCGCTGCGCTCCGATGCGCTGTACGACCGCCAGCATGTCATGGGGGCGGTGTTCGCCTCGACCCTGCGCGCCCGGGTCGAGGCGCTCGGCTACACGACCATCCCTGCGCAAAACCCGCGCGATGGTGCGTTCGACATCGCCGGCGTGCCGCGCGCGGTGATCGAGGCGTTCTCGACCCGCTCCGCCGAGATCGGCGCGCATCTCGAGGCGCGCGGAAGGGAAGGGACGGCGCGCGAGCGCGAGCTCGCGGCGCTCGCCACGCGCAGCGCCAAGACACCCGAGCTCGCGCCGGCAGAGCGTGACAGCCGGTGGCAGGCGGTAGCTGTGGGCCAGGGGTTCGATGCGGGCAGACTGGTCGCGACCGCGCGTGCCCGGTCGGATCGTGCGCAGACCGTGTGGACGCAGGTCGTGCGCGGTGTGCGCGGGGCAGGGGAGCGAGGGCTGGCGATCGCTAGCCGCATGGGGCTGACGACGCACGACGGCGACCCGCTGGTGCCCGAACGGCTCGGCCGCCTCGCCCCCCGTGCCTCCGCCGCGGCGCAGGCGGTCGCATCGGCGGTCCGCGACCTTGGAGAGAACGAAGCGGCGTTCGACCGGCTCGACTTGATCCGCGCCGCGCTCGAGCGCGGTGGTCCGGTGACCGTGGGCGACGTCGAGGCGCGGCTCGCGCTGCTCGAGACCAGGGGGCTGCTGCTCGGCGACGGCGACCGCATGCTGACCACCGACAGCGTGGTCCGGCTCGAGCGGGGATATCTTGCTGCGATCGAGGCGGGGCGGGGGCGGTCGGCACCGATCGTGCCTGCAACCGAAGCTGCCGCGCGTGCTCAGGAAGCGGCGCGTGAGCTCGGACTGCGCCGCCTTAACCTCGGCCAGCAGGCAGCCGCGGTGCTGATGCTGTCGTCACGTGACCGGGTGATCAACATCCAGGGCGGTCCCGGTCGCGGCAAGTCGACTGCGCTCGCCCCGGTAACGGCGATCGCCAAGGCCGAGGGCAGGCACGTCATCGGACTGGCTATCGCCAACAAAAAGGCGAACGAACTCGGCCGCGAGACCGGCGCGGAGCCGAGCACGATCGCGCGGTTCCTTGCCCGCCATGAGCGCGTGATCGACGGTACCGCGCGTGCCGCGCAGGTCGCGCGGACAGCCGCCGAGCTCGGCGGTGCCGTCATCATCGTCGAAGAGGCGAGTCAGGTCGGTACGCGCGACATGGCGCGCCTCGTCCGGCTCGCCGACCTCGCCGGTGCCGCGCGTCTGATCCAGACCGGCGACGTGCGCCAGCTGGGAGCGATCGACGCCGGCAAGCCGTTCGAGCTCAGCCAGCGGGCAGGGCATGCCACCGCCCATATCACCGAGAACCTGCGATCACGGTCCGACACGATGAAAGCGGTGGTCACGGCCCTCGACGGCAACGACCTTGCCGCCGTGTTCGACCTGCTGAAGCCAAACACCATCGAGGTGTCAGGCGCGCAGGTCGCCGCCACAGCGGCCGCGCGATGGGCGGCGCTGCCTAGGGCCGAGCGCGATACGACGCTGCTGCTGACCGCCGGGCGTGCGATGCGCGCCGAGGCCAACCTCGCGGTGCAGGCGCAGCTCAAAGCGACCGGAGAGATCGCGCCGTCGGGCGTGCGGGTCGAGGTCCTCGACCGGGTCAACGTCACGCGCGAAGGCGCGCGGCTGCTCAAAGGTTATCAGCCCGGGCGCGTCGTCGAGATCCGCACCGACCTGCCCAGTCAGGGACTCACGCGGGGTGACCGCGGCGTGGTGACGGGCGTCGATGGCGACCGGGTCCGTCTGGCGATGCGCGGCGGCGGCGAGCGCCTGTTCCGGCCCGACGCCCTGCCGAAGAATCTCAGGCACGACGCGGTGTCGATTTACCAGGTCAGGCCGGTCGAGCTGCATGCCGGCGACCGCATTCGCTGGACCGACACGGATCGCCAGCGCGGGCTGAACAATGCCGACCTCGCGCGGGTCGAGGCGGTGGGTAAAGGCGGGCTGACGGTCTCCTCGCTCGCCGATGGGACGGTACACCAGCTGAAGCCAGATGACCGCATGCTCGAGAGGCTGGACCTCGCCTATGCGATCAACGTCCACGTCGCGCAGGGCGTGACGACCGACCACGGCATCCTCGCCCTGCGTTCGACCGAGCGGAAGCTGCTAAGCGAGCGCTCGTTCCTCGTGGCGCTGACGCGGGTCGCCGACAGGGTGGCCCTGATTGTCGATGACGGACGCAGGGTCGAGCACGGGGTATCGCGGAACGCGGGCGACAAGACCTCGGCGCTGGAGGTCGTCGACAGGATGGCAGCGGAACGGACGATACTGCCATCGTTCGAGCAAACATCCCGGGCACCGGCAGAGAAGCAGGAAAGCAATGTGCCGGAACGCTACCGTGCACGCGACGGCCAGGCGATCGGTCGCGATATCAGCCACTCGGTGGATGTCGCCGTCGCGCGCACACCTGACCGACAACCGGACTTCGGACTGTAAGGCGCCGGTGTTTCGACGGCGATGCAACGCGAGCGCTGAATGCCGAACAAGGCTTTACTGATGCCGCCTCCGACTATCGGTGAACCAGATCATGATCTGGGAAGCGCTGACATGCAAAGGACCCTGCTGCAGCCGTGTTGGAAAGCCGACAGGATTGTAGAATGCTGTCTTCTGAGACCGTTGCGAGACAGGAGTCCTCAGACACGTCCGCCTCCCTCACTGGTGGTTGAGACCTCCAATCTGGCACATCGATGCGTTCGGGGGGCGTCGGGAAACACTACAGACCGTCCGAAAACACGAACCGGATTCCATGCCGCTGATGGAGGAGCTATGATCTCGGCATGGCATATATCCAGGGTCACGCTCGCGAGCAGATGCTGCTGATACCCGCATCGGTCGAAGATTACGTGGGGGCTGAGAACCCGGTTCGGTTCATCGAGGCGTTCGTTGACGACCTCGACCCCGCTGCGGCTGGCTTCGTGCGAGCGATGTCGAAAGCGACGGGAAGACCCGGCTACGCGCCGGGTGATCTGCTGAAGCTCTATCTCTATGGCTACCTCAACCGGTTGCGGTCTAGCCGAATGCTGGCGGCAGAAACCGGTCGCAACCTCGAGGTTATTTGGCTGTTGCGCGGGCTGCGACCAGACTTCCGAACCATCGCCGACTTTCGCTGCGACAACCGGGTTGCTTTCAAAGCCGTGTTTCGCGCTTTCGTGCTGTTGTGTCGACGGCTCGATCTGTTCGGGCGCGAGCTGCTGGCAGTAGACGGCACACGTTTGAAGGCGGTGACCAGCCGTCGGCGCAATTTCACTCGGCAGAAGCTGGCCGACTGGATCAAGCTGGCCGACGAGCGGATCGAAGAGTATTTGACCCATCTCGATCGCGCCGACCGCTCCGAGGTTGAGGCCGATGGTGCCGCGCAACGCGCAGCCACGCTGAGGGCGAAGATCGCGCGAATGCGGGAGCGTCGTCAGATGCATACGACGATGCTGGCGGACCTCGTTGCAAGCGGTGAAAGCCAGATCTCGCTAACCGATCACGATGCTCGCGGCATGGCGACCCATCCCAAGGTCGGCGTTGGCTACAACGCGCAGGTCGCGGTCGATGCAAAGCACAAGCTGATCGTCGAGCAGCATGTCACCAACGCCGGCAGCGATCTGGGCCTGTTGGCACAGACGGCGGGGGCTGCACGGGAACTGCTCGGCGTCGAGCGCATCGATGCCGTCGCCGACAAAGGCTATTACAAGGGCGAGGACATCGCGGCCTGCGATGAGGTCGGTGTCATTCCCTACGTGGCACGACCACAGCGTGGCGCGGCGGTTTTTGCCGGGCGCTTCGCCAAGGACGAGTTTACCTATGATGAAGCGGGTGATTTTTACCGCTGTCCGAGCGGACATCGCCTTGATCCGCTGCACCGTTCGGAGAAAAACGGGCATCGCTTGATCTACTACAGTAACAGACCGGCTTGCCGTGGCTGCCCGCTAAAGCCTCAATGCTCTGCTGGTAACGCGCGCCGCATCGAACGCTGGGAGGGTGAAGCGGTGCTCGACAAAATGGCGAAGCCCAAGCCATCGATCTTCAGGCGCGGGCCGGGGCGGGCAGAGATCTTGACTGCAGCGAGCGTGCCGTCGCCGCGACGGAAAATCGCCACCAGCTCGCCGGTGATCATCCGCCCGATCACCTCGTCGCGGGCGAGTTCGGTCGATCAGGCGGCGACGTACCAGAGATTGCGGATGAACAGCATCGGCGATCCTGCTTACAGAGGGATCAGACCGACACTGCCATCGTTGGAATGGAGCCCAGCGTGCGGCCCGAGTCAAGCCGGACCGGGGGGGTATCGGGGTCGAAGCTGACGCCTGCCGGGCCGTCAAGTTCATGAACGACGAGTATCTGGCGGCCATTGCCCGCTTTTACGGCGAGTTCGCCTTGATGGCTAACGCGCATGCGCTGGAAGAAGGCGGCCGGCGGATCGTCAAGGCGTTCATCACCAAGGACGGCGGCAAAGCCATTGCGGTGTCGTCGAGTCAAGGCGAAGGCGCGTGCGCACCTATCTCGACAGCCCCAAGGCGGAATATTTGTGGCAATATGCAGCAGCGAACGGCCCCGTCGTCCATATCCATCCGCCAATGCTGTAGATCGGGCACGAGGCGTTGCTGGAATCCCCGCAGCGGAAGAATCGTTTCCACCGTCGCGAAGGCAACGATCGTCGGAGTGAGCGACGAGGTGAACGTTACTGTAACTAATGGCATATTTCATGAAGATGAAACAGCGGCGGCGTGCGCGCTACGCCGCGAAGCGATGACCGGCTATGCAGCCTGTTCCAAAGATGCTTCACTCTCGACGCATAGTCGCGCCAGTTGGCCGTCTCGGCGCAGCACCGCGACCATGCGCTCCGCTTCGTCGACGGCGACGTCCCGGCTGCACGCTGGCATCATCATCTGTGCGTCACGGCGCACCGCCCAGCCATAGGGCTCCTTGACGATACTGAAGATGATCATGGCCGTGGATGCTCCCTGTGGACAGCCGCCGCTGCACCATGATTGAACGGCGTGGCTCGCCTTGTGTTCCAGGGCGTCGTGGCCGAATGCTGAGAGTGACGCTGCTGCGGGCAGTGAGCCATCCGTAGATACCCATAGCCCGGCTTGGCGAAGCGTTCCCTATGCGTGTCGTCAAACGCCTGAGTTCGCGACAACGGATGCACGATCAGGCCGCCTATCGCGAGTGCCAGCGGGTCGATGAGCGAACGGGCCGGCAGCAGTTTGCCGGCGCGGGGATCGACATTTGTCGGCATCGGGCGATGGCTCCCCGCTATTCCGTGGTCAGCCAAGCCGGACGCGAATCTTGTAAGTCTTGCCGTCGCCGCGAACCGCGATGCGCAAAGGCCGAACGGCTAACGCGACGCCGTCGCAATCGGCGCGCGCGACGCCCCGGCAGACGCCGTCGGGGTTCTCGACAGCGAATTCGTAGACCGCACCGCCGTGACGCAGCGTCAGCTCGAAGCCCGGCCAGTGCCTGGGAATGCACGGATCGAGGCGAAGCCACGCGCCTTCGATGCGCAACCCGAGGATATCCTCGATGCCGGCACGCTGCATCCAGCCTGCGGCACCCGTGTACCACGTCCAGCCGCCGCGTCCGACGTGCGGCGGGCGTGAATAGACGTCGGCGGCGACGACATAGGGTTCGACCTTGTAGCGGTGCATTTCGGACGGCGTCAGGCTGTGGTTGATCGGGTTGAGCATCGCTAGCAACGCCGCCGCCTTGTCTCCCTCGCCCAGCCGGGCGTGGGCGATCACCGACCACAGCGCAGCGTGGGTGTACTGGCCGCCGTTTTCGCGAATGCCGGGGGGGTAACCCTTGATGTAGCCGGGATCGTGCGGCGTCTGGTCGAACGGCGGCGTGAATAACAAGGCCAAGCCGGTTTCGGGTGAAACCAGCTCGCGCTCCGCAGCCGCCATGGCGCGCCGTGCCCGCTCAGGATCGCCGCCCCCCGCGATCACCGCCCAAGACTGCGCAATCGAATCGATGCGACACTCGGTGCTCGCCGACGACCCCAGCGGCGAACCGTCGTCGAACCAGCCGCGCCGGTACCAGTCGCCGTCCCACGCCTCGGCATCGAGCGCTGTCGCCAACGCGGCTGCATGCGCCGCCCATGCCGCCGCACGGGGTGCATCGCCGCGCGCGGCAGCCACGGGGACGAACGCGGAAAGCGCGACATGGAGAAACCAGCCCATCCAGACGCTTTCGCCGCGACCCTCGATGCCGACGCGGTTCATGCCGTCGTTCCAGTCGCCACCGCCGATCAACGGCAGGCCGTGGCCGCCGATCGCGAGGCTGGCGTCGAGCGCACGGGCGCAGTGTTCGTAGAGACTGGTAGACTGTTCCGAAGTGGTCGGCTGGAAGAAATTCTCAGCCTCGCCCGGTGCCAGCGCCGGGCCGTCGAGGAACTCGACGATCTCGTCGAGTACCGACGTGTCGCCCGTCACCGATAGATAGTCAGCCGCGACCAGCGCCAGCCAGACGCGGTCGTCGACGAAGCGCGTGCGGACGCCGTTGCCGGTCTGCGGCAACCACCAATGTTGAACATCGCCCTCGACGAACTGGCGACCCGCGGCGCGCAGCAGTTGCGCTCGCGCCAGATCGGGTCGCGCGGTCAGCAGCGCCGCGACATCCTGCAACTGGTCGCGAAAGCCGTAAGCGCCGCTCGCCTGATAGAAGGCCGATCGCGCCCAGACGCGGCAGGCCAGCGTCTGATAGAGCAGCCAGCCGTTGAGCATGATGTCGAGCGAGCGATCGGGCGTCCGCACATGAACCACTCCTAGCACCGACTCCCAGTCGCGCTTCACATCATCGAGCACGGCGTCGAGATCGGTGTCGCGGTAACGCTCGATCAGAATGCGCGCCGCGTCGGCGCTGTCGGTTTCGCCCAGCAGGCAGACGAATTCGATACGGGCTCCTGCGGCGAGCTCGATCTGGGTCTGCAGCGCGCCGCACGGATCGAAGCCCGCCCCGACTCGGTTGGAAAACGGGGACCGCCCTGCGAGTGCGGCGGGATCATCGAGCTCGCCATTGCGCCCGATGAACTCGCGCCGATCGCCCGTACAGCTGGTTTGAAGACCACCGAGATCGAGAAAAGCCGTCCGGTCGGCGAACGCCGGATACCAGCGGTTGGTCGCAAACAGCGCGCCCGTCGCGGGATCGATCGATGTGACGGTGAAGGGCGCGGCCGCGGCGCGCGATGGGCCGAGCACCCACGCGACATAAGCGGCGACCGTCAGCCGCCGCGCGTGGTCCGACGTGTTGCGGATCGTCAGGCGCGAGATCCTGACTGGGTCGGCGCGCGGCACGTATTCGAGCAGATCGAGGTCGAGGCCCGATACGGCATGTCCGAAGCGGCTATAGCCCCAACCGTGGCGCGCGACATAGGTGCCGCCTGGGTCACGGATCGGCGCCGCGGTCGGGCCGAACAACGCGCCGCTGTCGTCGTCGCGGATGTAGAAGGCATGACCGCTGGAATCCTGTACGGGATCGTTCGACCATGGCGTCAGCGGGTGTTCGCGGCTGTTCGCAGCCCAGGTGAAGCCGGCACCGTCGGCCGAGACCTGGAAACCGAACCCAGCGTTGGCGATGACGTTTATCCACGGCGCCGGCGTCGTCTGTCCGGGGCCGAGCGTCACGACATACTCCCGGCCGTCGTCGGCGAAGCCACCCAAGCCATTGAAAAACTCATGCCCAAGCTGGTGCGCCACGGCAGGGGGGTGAACGACCGCGTGGTCGCGCCGACGGGGCAGTCGCCGTGGCAAGGGCGGTTCGCGGCGCGCATCGAGCTGGCTTGCGAGGCGGCCGTATTGCGCGTCGAGGACTACCCGCGCCACCGACAGAAGCAGCGCACGCGTTGTGTCGGGGACGAGGTCGGCGCGCAGCACATAAGCTCCGCCACCGGCGCGTTCGCCGAACTGCGCGCGCGACTGGCTGGCGCGGACGAGGCCTTCGAGCGCGTTTTGAAGGTCCTGAATGTACGACGTGCCGCGCTCGTTGATGATGACCAGATCGAAAGCGAGGCGCTTCATTCGCCAATAGTCGGTTGCCTGGACCAGATCACGGGCGACCCCGAGATGTTCGACATCGGCGATGCGCAGCACGACGATCGGCAAGTCCCCGGAGATCCCGAGCGACCAGAGCCCCGACTGCGGGCCGGCTCCCGCGGCGATCGTTTCTGACGCGGCGCGCAGGCCTTGGGCGACGTACAGCATGCGACCCGCAAGACGCTGGAACTGGTTCGCATCGCCCGCGCTCAGCCGCAGATGATGCAACTGCACCTGAGCCTGCGTCCAGGCGAGTGTCGCGGCACGCTGGAAGTCGGTCACCGCGCGATGCTTGTCTATCAGGTCGAGTGCGGCCTGGCGGCTCGCCGCGATCATTGTCCAGAAGGTGACGTGGGCCGTCGCGCCGGGTGCGATCAGCACGCGCGTGCGCAGCGCAAAGACCGGATCGAGAACGGTACCGGTCGACCCCGCCAGTGAGCGCCCATCGATGATCGCGCGCGGTCGCCGCGTACTCCCGCCCCGACCGAGGAACTGCGCACGGTCGGTTTCGAACTCGGCGCTGCCGATGGCGTTGCCATCGATGACGACGAGGTGCGCTGCCCAGATATCGGCTTCGGCTGGATCGCGGCGGCGGCGGTGCGCAAGCAGTGCGCCACTGTCGAGGTGCTGCGTTTCGACGAACAGCTTGGAGAACACCGGATGCGCGAGATCAGCCGCCTGCGTTGCCAGCGCGAGTTCCGCATACGACGTGATTTCGATGACGCGCGCCTCCGTTCCGGCGTTAGCGACGCTGATCCGGCGCGCCTCCGAATCGTGCTCGGCGGAGACCAGCACCGTCATCGTCGTAGTCAGATCGCCGTCGCGCCGGACGAACTCGGCGCGGTCCTCGTTGAAGGTGACGCCGTACGTGTCGGGTTCGCGACCCGTCGGCTGAAATCCCGCCGACCAGACGCTGCCGTTGCCGCAATCGCGCAGGAAGACGTACGCGCCCCAGTCGTCGCAGGTCGCATCCTCGCGCCAGCGGGTCACGGCGAGATCGCGCCAGCGGCTAAAGCCCGAACCGGCGGCGGTCAGCATCACCGTGTAGCGGCCGTTCGAGAGCAGGTGCGTCGCGGGAACTGGCGTGTCGGCACTTGTGAAATGACGCCCGGCCGGCGGTTCGATTTCCTTGACCTTGCCCGCTAGGCGCCCCTCCTCGGCGACGCTCGGGAAGGTCTCGGCGATTTGGCGCGGCATCCGTTCTTGGAGCAACAGCTCGGCCGCTTTGATCATCGGCTCTTCATGAAAGCGGTCGCGCATGACACCTTCCAGAACGGTGTTTGCGAGCGCCAGGATCGTCATGCCCTGGTGATGTGCCATGAAATTGCCCACAATGGCGACGTGGTTGCCCTTCAATAGCCGGGCGGGGGTGTAGTCGAGGGCTTCGTAAAAACCGTACCGGCCTCGGCCGCCCGACGCCTCCAGCGCCTCAAAATTGCGCAGCGCGGCGTGCGGCTGAACCATGGCGGCGAGCGCCGTCGCATAGGGCGCGATCACCATATCGTCGCCCAGCCCGCGCTTGAGCCCGAGGCCGGGCACGCCGAAGTTCGAATACTGGTAGGTCAGTTCCAGATCGCGGGCGTTGTAGGCGGACTCGGAGATGCCCCACGGCGTCCCGAGCTGAAGACCATAGTCGATCTGTCGCGAGACGATGCGGCATTCGGTGCGCTCGAGCAGGCTGCCGGCGGGCGGGCGCATGATCAGCGCGGGCATCAGATACTCGAACATCGATCCCGACCACGAGATTAGCACCGGCCCGCCTCTGACCGGGGTCACGGCATGGCCGAGGCGGAACCAGTGGCGGGCCGGCACGTCGCCCTTGGCGATCGCAAAATAGCTGGCCAGCCGAGCTTCCGACGCGAGCAGATCGTAGCAATTGGTGTCGAGTGTCCCGTCGGCGACCGAAAAGCCGATCGACAACAGCTTGCGGTCGGTATCGAGCAGGAAGGCAAAATCCATCTCCAGCGCGATCTTTCGCGCCATCGCCTCGAGCCTCGTAAGGCGGGTCGCCATTACGTTCGCATCGGCTCCGAGATCGCCGATGTGGCTGTCGACCGTCGCGGCCGCAGCACCGATCCAGAAGCGCAGGTCGGCATCGGCGTCGTCGGACGTTTCGGACAGGGCGTCTTCGGCGGATTTCGCGAGCGCCTTGACCCCCGCCCAATCGGTCGTCGCGCGACCATTCGTCGTGCGTAAGAGCGTCGAAAGCTTGTCGATCGCCGTCTCGAGGTGGAAGTGCGCCGCCGTGTCGCCCTTGCCGCATCGAAGGCATTCGGCGCGAGCGAGGTCGAGCGCATCGCTCACGCCCGCCAGTCGCGCTGCCGTGCCCGGAGCGGCGTCGCGCCACTCGCGGCAGGCGACGGCAAGGGTTATTAGGTGTCCGGCCAGATTGCCGCTATCGACCGATGACACATATTGCGGGTCGAGCACGCGGCAGTCACGGGTGTCGTACCAATTGTAGAAGTGGCCGCGAAACCGCGCCATGCGATCGAGCGTGGCAAAGGTCGCTTCGAGCCGTTCGACCGCTTCGACGGTGCCGAGCCAGCCGAAATCGCGCGCTGCGACGACCGACAGCAGATAGACGCCGATGTTGGTCGGCGAGGTACGGTGCGCGATCGCCGGAGCTGGTACCTCCTGAAAATTGTCGGGGGGCAGCATGTTGTCGGCCGGCGTCACGACGAACTCGAAGAAGCGCCAGGTCTGCCGTGCGATCTGTCGCATGGTGCGGGCATCGTCGGGGATGACAGTCAGCCGTTCCGGTCGCAGCGGCGATGTGCTGATCCGGCGTGCGATCGCGGGCGACGTCGTCCACAGTAGTCCGAACGCAAGCGCCAGCGGCCACGTGCCGCTGCCCCAGTACCAGGCGACCCCTACACCGAGTGCGCCGATCAGCAACGCGCCCGCCATGCCGCGATAGAATGCTGCAAAGCCAAGGGTCAGGTCTTTCGCCAGCTGCGCCGCCGGTGTCCATTGCAGCAGGTGACGGCGGGTGATCGTCAGCCTTACCAACGTCCGCGCGAAGGCGTCGCTCATCACCCATGCCTGGTCGGCCAGAAAGACGATCGTCAGTGCCCAGCGCGCCGACGCCAGCCGCAGTTCGTCGCCGAGCGCCTGGATCCGCGCCCGCACGTCGCCGCCCGTCGGCCAGCGCAACAGGCCATCGAAGACCGGGATCAGCGCGGGTGCCGCCATGACGAGCAGCAGGAAGCCAGTCCAAAGCGCCGCCGCGGGCAAGGGCAGGATGGTCCAGCCGGTGAACAGTGCAAGGACGCACATCGGCGCGGTCAGGCTGCGGCGCAGATTGTCAATCATCTTGAAGCGGCCGGTCATCGGTACCGCGCCATTGGGCCCGCGTCCGGGCCAGACGATCCACTGCAGCAGCTGCCAGTCGCCGCGTGCCCAGCGGTGATGGCGGCGCGACGCGACATCGTAACGGTCGGGGAACTCCTCGACGACTTCGACGTCGGAGGCGAGGCCGGCGCGGGCGAAGACTCCTTCGAACAGGTCGTGGCTGAGCAGCGTCGATTCCTGAACCCGCCCGGCGAGCGCGGCTTCGAACGCATCGACGTCGTAGATCCCCTTGCCGGCGTATGAGCCTTCGCCGAACAGGTCCTGATAGACGTCGGACACCGCCGCTGCGTACGGATCGATGCCGGCGTGGCTCGAATAGATGCGTTGGAACAGCGAGCCCTCGTGGCCCGTCGGCAGCGACGGCGTGATGCGCGGCTGCAGGACGCCGTGCCCCTCGACGACGCGGCCGATCTTGGCATCGAAGCGCGGCCGGTTGAGCGGATGCGCGATCTTGCCGATCAGGCGGCGCACCGTATCGCGCGGTAACTTGGTGTCAGCATCGAGGGTGATGACGAAGCGCACGTCGCGCGGCGCTGTGGCGGCACTGCCATCCGCCGTGATGAAATTGGTGCCTGTCGCGCCGCGAAGCAGCTGGTTGAGCTCGTGCAGCTTGCCGCGCTTGCGCTCCCAGCCGATCCAGCTTTGCTGGCTGGCGTTCCAGACGCGGCGGCGATGCAGGAGCACGAAACGGTCGCCACCCGGTAGAGCGGGATAGCGGCTGTTGAGTTCAGCGATACCCGCCGTTGCCGCCGTCAGCAGCGCGTCGTCGCCCGCGACGGTTTCGGTCGGGGCATCGGCCCAGTCGGAAAGCAGCGCGAAATGCACGTCGCCTTCGAGACTGGCGAGGTGATGAATCTCCAGTCCCTCGATCTGCTCGGCGACCCCGGCGAGGGAGGTCATCAGCACAGGGACACCGACCAGCGTGCGCAGTTCGGCGGGAACGCCGTCGCGCAATTCGAGCCCCGGCATGAAGGTTGCGCCGACGCTGCGCATTACCGCGGCGTTGACCAGTCCGACGGCGGCATCGAGCGCCGGGATCGCGCCGAGCGCGACCAGCAGGAACAGCCATGCACTGCCGGTTGCCCCTGAAAGCGCCAGCAATGGGACCAGCAGGATCGCCGCTGCGACGACCAGTATGACCGCACCATAGCCCTGGATACCGACCGCCCGGCCGAGCCGGTGCGCCCAGTGGCGCACGGTTGTCCGGTAACCGATCGTCGCCTCGAAGGTCCGGCGGCCGGCGGCGAGCAGGTAATAGCCCGGGTCGGCGCGCCGCCGATCGGTCGCGCCGTCGGCGATCCTGGCGAGGCTCGCGGCGCGCAGGGCCGCCGCCGCGATCTCGACCTCCGACAACGGCGAACTGCGCGCCAGATCCTCGATCGCCGTCCGATACAGGTTGCGCGTCGGGAAATCCATCGCGAGGTACAGCGCGCCCGTGCTCAGCAGGTCGTGGACAGGGCTCATGCGCTCGAAAAACTCGAGCCAGTCGATTTCCGAGATTAGCCGCATACTCGAGATAATGTTACGAACCGTGACAGTCGCGCTGACCTGCCGGTCATGAACGCGGCTAGTTGCGGCGTGTGTCGACGTGCCCGCCTCGGCCAGCCGTTCGTCGAGCCATGTCAGGGCCGGTGCGACGCCCGGATTCTGATCCTGCAGGCGATGCACGAACTGCACTGAGAAATCGTCGGGCACGGGGTCGCGCAGGCGGTCGGCCAGTACCTTCGCCGCCGGTTCGGGAACGCCGTCGGCGTCGAGACCGAGCAGGCGATCGGCGAGCCTATCGGCTTCGCTGCGATCGGATTGGCTCTGTTCGATAAGGACCGCAAAGCGGCGCAGGTTTTCGATCAGCACGACGCGCAGGGTGATCGCCACCGCCCAGAGTTCGCCTGTGGTAAGCGGTTGGACCTCCTGATACGCGCACACATAGCGGCAGAGGAGGTCGGGATCGAAGCGGCTGTCAGTGTGCGCGACATAGGCCCAGGCGACGCCGAAGACGCGCGGGTAGCCCGCGAACGGCCCGCCGACGAGCTTGGGCAGCTGGCGGTAATAGCCGGGCGGCAGGTCGGCGCGGATCTCGCGGATCTGGCGCTCAACGAGATGGAAGTTGTCGATCAGCCATTCGGCGGCCGGGGTGATCGCGATGTCCGCCTTGACCGCATGGATCGTCGTTCGGAATGCCTTGCGAAGGATGGCTTCGTTATCGGAAAGCCGCGCGGTCAGCGATAGGCCGCGCGTCGGTCCGCTGGCGGTCGCCTGCGCATGCGCGAGGCTACGCGCGTGATCCTCGAGCCGCTCGACTCCGAACAGCTCCTCTCGGACCGGCTCGGCTCTCGACCAGGGCGAGGACCGCTCGAGCCCGAGCCTGCGCAGGACCGCCTGCAGGTCAGCTGATTTTCGAATGTCGGTCATCTCATGGTGTCGATTGCTCCACTGACGATAGTTTTCCTATAACGGTTACAGCTCGCATCGCTCGCCCCCCGTGATTGAGCCAACGGGCGACGATCGCCGCGACGACCAACATCAGAATCGAAAACGTAACTAGCGGGTCGTAGTAGGACCCGGCGTTAGGGTCGAGACTCATTTATAACCAGAAGGCGACGGCGGCGGCGAGCGCGACGGCTGACAGGTAGTTTTGAGCGAGCTTGTCGTATCGGGTTGCGATGCGGCGGAAGTCCTTGAGGCGGCAGAACATGGCCTCGACCCGCAAGCGGTCCTTGTAGCGGCGTTCGTCGTACCGGATCGGTCGTTTGCGATTGCGTCGACCGGGGATGACCGGGATCGTGCCCTGACCGCGTGGAGTGGCTCGGAGCCGGTTGGCGTCGTAGCCGCGGTCGGCAATCAGTCGCTTCATGCCCGGGGTCTCGCCGACGAGCAGGTCCGCCCCCTTGATGTCGCTCGTGTTGCCCGGCGTCAGGACGACGCGCATGGGTCTGCCGAGGAGATCACCCAGGTGTCAGCGTTCTCCTGGGAGCTTGACGGATTGGCCGAGCGTGTCATGGACCCAAAGCTTGGCGACCAAAACATAAGCCAACGCCGTCAGCGGGCCGGCGAGCGCGGCCCCAACAGTGCCGAACAATAGCCCGAAACCAATCAATCCGAACAGGGTAAGCGCGGGCGGCAGCGCGACAAGTCGGTGCTCGACGAGCGGGCTGAGAAGTCTGTCGTTGATCTGCTGGACCACGAAGTACACCGCGACTGTCCAAACGAGCGCTTGCTGGCCAAGCGATACCGCGATGAGAATGCCCGGCACCGCGGCGAGAATTGATCCGACGAGGGGAACGAACTGCACGACTCCCGCGATCAGCCCGAGGGCAGCGAATGACGGCAGCCCGATTGTCCACAGCCCGAGCGTGATGAGAATGCCGGCCGCGATCATGGACACGGCCCGAGCCCGCAGCCAAGCGAACAGCGCAACTTCTACTGCTCCAAGCGTGTCACGCACGTGCGGCTGACGTGCGCTGGGCCAGAGTGCGACAAATCCGTTTACGTAGAGGCTCGGGCTGGTCGCGAGATAGATGCCGCCGACGACCGCCAAGCCGGCGCCCGCGAGCGCTGCCCCGGTGCCCGATATCAGACCGGAGACTAGGGCGAGGGCCTGCCCCGCAGTTGGGAGCGACTGGCGAAGTTGCACCACCGCCTGATCCAAGACGCCCCACGCGCGTAACTGGTCTACGGCAGCAAGCCACGCACTAGGTAGCCTTGCAAGCAATGCAGTGAACTGCGCCGCTACCTGCGCGCCAAACAACCACGCTGTCACGACGGTAGCGGCTGCGAGGCCGACCAGCACCAGCGCAAACGACGCACCGGTGCCAACATGCAGCCATCTACCAAGCACTTTTGCCAACCCGTTCAGCAGCACAGCGATCAGGACGGCGGCAAAGATCAGCAACAACAGCGACCGAAGGACCCAGATTGCCAACATTGCCGCACTGAAGGCAGCAACGCTCGCACAACGCTTCGCAAACCGGCTGTCGTCGGGCTTGGGAATCATCAGAAAGACCGGCAGACGATGTTCGCGCGCAGCTTATGAGCCGGCGCTACGCGAATGCGATATCTGCCTTCAAATGGCCGTATTGCTCTCGGGTAATTTCACCACGAGCATAGCGCTCGTCCAGAATATACCGAGCGCCTTTTGGCTGAAGCCCGTCGAACCGGCGATGAGCACGATAGGTGTAGCCCCAGCTGCCAATGCTCGATAACAGGAGAAAGGTGAATCCAAGATACAGAATCCATATCCAATCGAGGGTCCAGCTATCAGCGTAACTGTGCATCTGCACTTCCTTAATGCGCGGTCGACAGCGTCGAATATAGGCTTGGTGCTTTTGTAAGATCAGGTTCGGAATTTACCCATGTGGAGGGCATGTCGATCGGGGTGAGGTGAGCCAAGATTATCGACGTCGACGTCGAGATGCACTTGTCCCGGTCAATAACCAGAGCCTCTCGCCCTTGATGCCATGGTTTCGAGCGCGAAGCCGATGGCATCCGCGACAAGCTTGGCTCAATTCCAAACCGGGGACCGCCTCCGTTGCGGAAACTTCCTCAGGAAGTGGCATTCTAGATAACGCGGCTGATGTGAGTGTTTTCCGAGGCTACGGGCACGCAACGCGTCGCTGTTACAAGCGAGTTGAACAAAGACAATCGGCGCATTCTGCGCGGATAACCATTCTGCGCGGATGACTCCGCTTTTTAATGTCGTTGCTGCCTACTGATCCTGCAACTCATGTAAGGCCATAATATCATGAGCAAAAACTATTTTGTCGGCAGCGGCATCGCCTCGTTGGCGGGTGCAGTCGTGCTCATCCGGGATGGCGGCGTTTCCGGCAAGGATATCGTCATCTTCGAGGAGAGCCATGCGTTTGGCGGTGCATTCGATGCGCACGGCGATGCCGAGCACGGCTATTTCATGAGCGGCAGTCGCATGTTCGAAGCAATGTATCGCTGCACTTTCGACTTGATGGCCTCGATTCCGTCGGTCAGCAATCCCAACATCTCGGTGAAGGAAGAGACCGACCAGGCCAACGCCAAATGGCCGTGGCACAACAAGGTTCGGCTCGTCGATCGGGAGGGACATATTCCCGATTTTCACAAGCTGGGATTTGAGGAGCGCGACCGGATCGATCTGGTTAAGATCATCGCCGAACCGGAAAGCCTGCTCGACGGCAAGCGCATCACCGATTGTTTCGGCCCGCATTTCTTCGAGACCAACTTCTGGATGGAATGGTGCACGCTGTTCGCCTTTGAACGCTGGCATAGTGCGATCGAGTTCAAGCGATACCTGCAGCGTTTCATCCACCATTTTTCAACGATCGATACCCAGGAAGGCGTCTACCGAAGCCTGTACAACCAGTATGACAGCTTCATCGTGCCGATGGTCAGCTGGCTAAAGGACCGGGAGGTCGATTTCCGGCCGGGCGTGCGCGTCAATGACCTCGGCTTCACATTGGACAGCAAGGCGGTCACGGTGACCGGGATCGAGATGACGGCGGCTGGCGTTGCCGACAGCATCGCGATCGGCCCGGGCGATCTGGTTTTCGTTACGAACGGCTCGATGACCGCGGACAAGACGTTCGGCTCGATGACGGCGGCCGCGCCTTTCGACCGGAGCGGCAAATCGGGCGCCTGGCAATTGTGGGAGACATTGGCCGAAGGACGCCCTCAGTTCGGCAACCCGGCCGCGTTCAACGGTGTGATCGCCGAATCCTCGTGGATTTCCTATACCGTGACCGTCAAGGAGCCGCTGTTTTTCGACCTCATGGAGAAATTCAGCGGGCAACCCGCCAGCGCCGGGGGCTTGATCACCTTCAAGGATTCCAACTGGCTGATCACCATCTCGATCTTCCATCAGCCGTTTTTCGTCGGCCAGCCCGCGGGCATCTTTGTGTGGTGGGGTTATGGCCTGTTTCACGACAAGCCGGCGCGGTCGACTTCCTCGAAAAGCCCATCGGCGGCGAGAAACTAATCGCCAGCGTCATGAGCGCCTTGGCGGCTGGACGTTTGGCGTCAATCAAGGTGGCGAATCGCGGCGAGGCGCTGCATCATTTCGAGGCGCTGACACCGCGCCAGCGCCAGATCATGGTGCTGGTGCTGTCGGGTCACCCCAGCAAGAATATCGCCGCCGACCTGGGGATCAGTCAGCGGACCGTCGAGAACCACCGCGCCGCGGTCATGCGCAAAAGCGGTTCGAAGTCGCTGCCGGCGCTGGCCAGGCTGGCGATGGTTGCGGGCGCAACGCTGCCCAATTGATTCTGGCCGACTAAAGCTCGGCTTCTGGGTAGTTTCCGATGTTTAAGGAGCTGCGCGGGTAAGCCTAAACGCTGTCAGCTCTGCAACCCTGCGGCGCCAGGGTCAGCCAATGACGCGTATCATGACCGCCCTCGCCGTCGTCTGGCTCGAATCGCTCGGTGTTGTCATGGCAGCAATAGAGACATCGCGACACGCGGCATCGGCAACAGCGGAAAGCACCCTGAAAGTTACACTGCCGTGACCGAGGTCTCCTACAAGCGCAGCGATAATAATCACAGCGATGGCAGTCGCGCCGATGGGCCCCGGACGGACCGTGCCGACCGGCGCTTTCACCTCCTTGGCGGCGGCATCGCCTCGTTTGCGGCCGATGCTTTCCTGATTTGCGACGGCGACATACAAGGCTACCGCACTAACCATCTTCGAAGAGTCGGACCGCATTGGCGGCACCATAGATGGCGCAGGATCGTCCGACGAGGGCTATGTGTTCTGCGGCGAGCGCCTGATCGGATGTTCGATTCGGTCAGCGCAGCCAGCGCAGTCGCTACTTGGGCTGAAGCGCGGCCGTCGCCGGTCTACAACGGCAGATTCGATCCGTGCGCGCTGTTCAAAGCGTTCCGCGCGCTGCACGGCCTTGATGTCTAACGGGAGACACGGTGATGAACAAACTGACGACGGATGAGCGGGATGCGCTGACCGCGCGCAACTTTGCCGAGGCCGCGCTTCGTGCTTATCCAATCCAGGATAAGCCGCATGCACGCAATGCAAAGGCCCGCGCCGCCCAAGCCGTGAAAGCCGGTCGGATGCCGCAGGCCGAAGCAGACCGAATTGACGAGAAGGCCGATACGGTGCTCCACCGTCCTGGCAAATAAGCCAGACTCCGACGCCATGATCAGGCGGTCGCCGACAACGCCGTTATCGCCGACGCGGCCGTTTCATCCAGCGTCGGATAGTCGGTGTAGCCATGCGCGCCGCCGCCATAGAGCGTCTCACGGCCCATCAGCGCGTTGAGCGGCGCATCCTCGCGCAGCCGCCATACCAGATCGGGATTGGCGATGAACAGCTTGCCGAAGGAGACGAGGTCGGCACGACCACTGGCGATCTCATCGATCGCCATGGCGCGGTCATAGCCATTGTTGACCATCCAGATACCGTGAAAGCGTTTGCGCAGCGCCGCATAGTCAAACGGCAGATTGTCCCTTGCTCCGCCGGTATCGCCTTCGACCACATGGATATAGGCGGGACCCAGTGCGTCGAGTGCCGTCACGACATGGTCGAACAAACCCTGCGGGTTGCTGTCCACGGAATCGCCAGCGGTCGAGACCGGGGACAGGCGTATGCCCGTTCGACCGGCACCGATCTCCCTGGCGATGGCGGCGGTGACTTCGACCAGCAGCCGACTGCGGTTCGCGAACGATCCGCCATAGGCGTCGGTGCGCTTGTTGGTGCCATCGCGCAAAAAGGCATCGAGGAGATAGCCATGCGCCCCGTGGACTTCGACACCATCGAAGCCGGCGGTGATAGCGCAGCGCGAGGAATGACGAAAATCGGCGACGATTCCCGGCATTTCATCGAGATGCAGCCCCCGCGGTGCCGATACATCGACAAAGCCTTCTCCTGCGACAAAGGTCTTCGCATTGGCGCGAAATGACGACGGGCCGACGGGTGGCTCGCCATGCTGGAAGACCGTGTGCGAAATCCGGCCGCAGTGCCAAAGCTGGAGGAAAATCAGGCCGCCTTGTGCATGGACAGCATCGGTGACGACCTGCCAGCCCGCCACCTGGGCATCGGTATAACACCCCGGCGTGTCGGAGTAGCCTTGCGCCTGCGCCGACACCTGAGTGGCTTCGGCGATAATCAGCCCGGCACTGGCGCGCTGGGCATAATATTTGGCGGCGAATGGCCCCGGCACCAGACCGGGCCCCGCACGGTTGCGGGTCAATGGCGCCATGACAATGCGATTTGCGAGATGCAGGTCACCGACAGTGATCGAATCGAATAGGCTACGGGCTGGGGTTGTGGTGGCCATCAAGGCTCCTCAGGGCGTGGCAACGGTCGCTGCATGCTGGCGCGCGGCGATCGCTTGATAGGTCGCCAGCGCGGCGTCGGCGATGGCAGCTTCGGCGATGATCATCGCCGAATGCGCGCTGGCTTCGGCAAGATCGGCGTGCATCAGCAACCTGCCCCTTTCCATATTGTCCCGCCAGCCCCGCATCGCGGCGTCGCCAGGCCCTGACTCGCCGTCGACCCAGTTGCGGACCTTGGTGCCAGCGGCGTCCACCCGGTCGCGTTGGTCCGCAACGGCCTGTTCGGCGGCGTGGAGCTTGCGGGCGAAGCCATCGACGCCATCCTGCCGGGCCGCAGCGATATCAGCCTTGGCACCTTCTGCCCGCGCCTCGATACCGTCGAGTGCCGTCAGCATCGAATCGCAGAATTCGTCGATCCTGGCGCTCATTATTTCGGTTTGCCCGATGGTGCGGCAGCGGCGGCAGCGGCGGCAGCGCGAACGGCGCGGCGGATGGCGCGCTGGTGATTATGGTTGGCGGTGCGAAGCTGGCCCATTCGAACGTGTCCTTTTTCGGTTGCGCGTGACCCTCGGCGGGAAAGCTGTTTCACGACAGCACCGGAAACTACCTAGTCGCCCCGCTTGACGACGCAGCGGCCGGCGTAGTTGCCGAAGCTGCCGGACGGACGGCGCCGTCGCCAAAGGGGTGACAACCCGCGCTTGCAGCGGCGCAAAGGATCAACGATTGACGTCGCACAGCGTGTAACAGCCAAAGCGCCACTCGCGCCTGCACACTTCGTTCCGGTGGTGGCCAGCGCGACCGTCGCTGCGATCGATACGCGACGGCCCTAGCTGAAGGCACACAAAATTCTGGTTATCGGTGGAGTTGTCATTGCTTGGAATTGCGGCGGCGCAAGATCCGCGACCAGGTGCCGATGACCTTCGTCACCGCCGAGCCCTATGTCGGTCACCTAGGGTCAGGACTCATTGATCACAGCCAGAAGATGACGGTGGCTGCGATGGCGATGGCCGAGAAGAAGGTGTGTGCGCATCGGTCGTAGCGGGTGTGAATGCGCCGCCAGTCCTTGAGCTTGCCGAACATGTTCTCG
>JANOOK010000018.1:0-21071 GCA_031421275.1 Sphingomonadaceae bacterium | reverse complement strand
CCACGAGCAGCGGCAGCGTGGGATCGAGCGGTGGTAGCTGGGCCGTTGCCCAGCCGTGTAGCGCGGGGGTGTCGGCAAGCCTAGCCGCGGTCACCCGCAACGCGTCGATCCCGGTGTTGCCGACAATCTCGATCGCGGCATCGGCGATGCCTTCACGCCGCAAGGCCGCGCGCGCTGCCACGGTCGGCGCGAAGTGCAGGGTTGCCAGCTGCGCGATCAACCGGCGGTGCAGCTCCTCGGGGAACGGCTCGGCCGGGCTACCGCTCCGCAGCCCGGCCTCGATATGGATCACCGGCACCTGGGCATAGGCACCCGCCTGCGCCCCGGCACAGGCGCTGGCGGTATCGCCCTGCACGACGATCGCCGCCGGCCGGGCCGCGTCGATCACGGCGGTGAGCGCCGGCAGTGCGGCGGCGACGATCGCCTCCGGCCGTTGCCCCGGCTGCATGAGGTCGAGGTCGATGTCGGCAACCAGCCCGAAATCGGCCAACGCGCCGTCGAGCAGCTCGCGATGCTGTCCGGTCGCGCAGACGGTGACGGGCAGCACGGCGCGCTGCCGCAGCGCAACGATCAACGGCGCGAGCTTGATCGCTTCGGGACGCGTCCCGACGATGACCAGAACGCCGCCGTGCTTGTTGGAGCCCCCGCCCATGGCGCGACTGTAGCCGGAAGCGCCGGCGACGGAAGCCCTATTCAGCGATGTATTCTCGTGAGTTCGAGATCACGAAGCCTGACACGCGCGGGAACGACGACGCTTCGGTTGCTCAACACGCCGGCACGGCCAGCCCGGCCCGCGCGCAGGCTGCCAGCAGGGCGTTGCGCAGCAGGCAGGCGATCGTCATCGGGCCGACGCCGCCGGGAACCGGGGTAATCGCGCCGGCAACCTCCAGCGCTTCGGCGAAGGCGACGTCGCCGACCAGCCGCGTCCTGCCGTCGGGCAGCGCGATGCGGTTCATGCCGACGTCGATCACCGTCGCGCCCGGCCTGAGCCAATGACCACGCACCAGCTCGGGCACGCCGACCGCGGCCACGACGATATCGGCGCGGGCGCAGTGTCCCGCCAGATCGCGGGTGCGCGAGTGCGCCAGCGTCACCGTCGCGCTGGCCGCGGTGAGCAGCGCGGCCATCGGCTTGCCGACGATGTTCGAGCGCCCGACGACCAGCGCCTCAGCCCCCGTCAAGTCGCCGACGATATCGCGCAGCAGCAGCAGGCAGCCGCTCGGGGTGCACGGCACCAGTGCGGGCAAGCCGACCGCGAGCCGTCCGGCGTTGACCGGGTGAAAGCCGTCGACATCCTTGGCCGGATCTACCGCCTCCAGCACGCGGGCGCTGTCGATGTGCGAGGGCAGCGGCAGCTGGACGAGGATGCCGTCGACCGCCGTATCGGCGTTAAGGACGGCGATCAGTGCCAACAGCGTGCCCTCGGACACGTCGGCCGCGAGCCGATGCTCGAACGACCGCATCCCGGCTTCAACCGTCTGCGCGCCCTTGTTGCGGACGTAGACGTGGCTTGCCGGATTGTCGCCGATCAGCACGACCGCCAGACCCGGCGGGCGACCGGTGGCGGCAACGAACCCCGGCACCGCAGCGGCGATCGTCGCGCGCAGCCTTGCCGCGTGCGCCTTGCCGTCGATCCGCCGCGCGGTCATGCGGTCAAGGCTTGCAGCTTGCGGACCAGCGCCACGGGATCGCCGTCGATGCGGAGCTGCTTGAGGCGCGCGGTCAGCCCGCCGGTGACCTCGACATCGCGCGGCTTGACCCCGAGCCACTTCGCCACCGTGGCCTCGACTGCGTCATTGGCGGTCCCGTCGACGGGTGCCGCGGCGACGCGGACGCTGACCGCCGGCAGTCCGTCGCTGTCGACCCGCAGCCCTTCGACGGCATCACGGCCCGCGCGCGGTGTCACCCGGACACTCAGCACGACGCCGCCGACCGCTGGTGCCCAGGCGAACATCGCTGGCTAGAGCACGCCGGTATCGCGCAGCAGCGCCGGCAGCAGCCGCTGGATCAGGATGATCAGCAGGATCAGCACCATCGGCGACAGGTCGATGCCGCCCAGTTCGGGAAGCACACGCCGGATCGGACGCAGCAGTGGCTGGAAGAACCGGTCGAGCCCTTGATAGACGCCGCGGACGAAGCCGTTCGACATGGTGACGACGTTGAACGCCACCAGCCACGACAGGATCGCCTGCAGGATCAGCGCCCAGATGACCCATTGCAGGACCATGATGAGAATATCGACCAGGGCAATCAGGGTGTTCATGTCAGGCTAGCGCTCCGCTCGCGGTGTTGCAGCGCGATGTAGTGAAGGGCGGCGACCGGCGCAATGAACAGGCTTGACGCCGGACCAGGGGCTCAGGCGTGGATCAGCGTCCCCGCCCCCGCCCGCGTGAAGATTTCGAGCAGCATCGCGTGCGGCACTCGCCCGTCGAGGATGACCGCGGCGTCGACTCCGGCAGCGACCGCGGCGACGCACGTCTCGAGCTTGGGGATCATGCCGCCCGAGATCGTCCCGTCGGTCATCAGCCGCGCGATGTCGCCCGGCGTCAGATCGGTCAGCAGCGCGCCGTCCTTGGCCAGCACGCCCGCCACATCGGTCAGCAGGAACAGCCGCGCCGCGCCGATCGCGCCGGCGATCGCGCCGGCCATGGTGTCGGCGTTGATATTATAGGTATGCCCGTCTGCGCCCTGCCCGACCGGCGCGATCACCGGCACGATCCCGGCGGCGATCAGTACGTCGACGATACGGCGGTCGATGTGCTCGGGCTCGCCGACGAAGCCCAGGTCGACCGCGGCCTCGATCCGGCTGTCGGGGTCGACCCGGGTGCGCGTCACCTTGGCAACGCGCACCAGATGCGCGTCCTTGCCCGAAATGCCCGCAGCCGTCCCCCCGGCGGCGTTGATCCAGCCCACCAGTTCCTTGTTGATCGACCCCGCGAGCACCATCTCGGCGACCTCGGCGGTGGCGGCATCGGTGACCCGCAGCCCGTCGACGAAGGCGCTCTCGATGCCGAGCCGCTTCAACATCGCACCGATCTGCGGGCCGCCGCCGTGGACGACGACCGGGTTGATGCCGACCGCCTTCAGCAGCACGATGTCGGCCGCAAACCCCTGCGCCAGCTCGCTGTCGCCCATCGCGTGGCCGCCGTATTTGATCACGAACGTCTGCCCGGCATAGCGCTGCAGATACGGCAGCGCCTCGATCAGCGTCTCGGTCTTGGCGAGGATCGCGGGATGCGGGGCGTTGGGGTCGGTCATGGCGGCGCATGTAGCGGCTTGTCGAACCGCTGGCGAGGCATGCCGCTCAGCGCATCGGCACCGGTACCGGCCCCGAATAATCGTAGAACCC
Source organism: Sphingomonadaceae bacterium (assembly GCA_031421275.1). Lineage (GTDB taxonomy): Bacteria > Pseudomonadota > Alphaproteobacteria > Sphingomonadales > Sphingomonadaceae > Polymorphobacter_B. The sequence continues at coordinate 17,722 of JANOOK010000018.1, read as the reverse complement.
ACGTCCCGACTTCTTCCCGAACCAGCCCGCCTCGACATATTTCACCAGCAGCGGCGCGGGGCGGTATTTCGGGTCGCCGGTGGCGTCCTGCATGACGCGCATGATGCTGAGCAGCGTGTCGAGCCCGACGAAATCGGCGAGCGTCAACGGGCCCATCGGGTGGTTGGCCCCGAGCTTCAGCCCGGCATCGATGTCGGCGACCGAGCCGACGCCTTCGCCCAGCGCGAAGATCGCCTCGTTGAGCATTGGGCAGAGGACGCGGTTGACGATGAACGCGGGTGCGTCGGCGGCCTCGATCGCGGTCTTGCCGAGCTTGCCGACGAAGCCGTGCAGCGCCGCCGCCGTCGCGTCCGAAGTCGCGAGGCCGCGGATGATCTCGACCAGCGCCATGACCGGCACGGGATTGAAGAAGTGCAGCCCGACGAAGCGCTCGGGCCGGTCGGTCGCGGCGGCAAGTCGCGTGATCGAGATCGACGAAGTGTTGGTGGCGAGCAAGGTCTGGACCCCGAGCTTGGGGCATAGCTCGGCGAAGATCTTGAGCTTGAGCGCCTCGTTCTCGGTCGCCGCCTCGATCACCAGATCGGCATCGGCGAAGCTGTCGGTACCCGCGGCGGTCTCGATGCGCGCCAGGATCGCGGCGATGCCGCCCGCGTCGATCGTGCCCTTGGCGAGGCCGCGCGCCAGGTTCTTGGCGACCACCACTTTGCCGGCATCGGCGCGTTCGACGGTCACATCGGACAGTACGGCGCGCATTCCGGCGGCGGCAACGACGTGCGCGATGCCGTTCCCCATCAGGCCGGCACCGATGATCCCGATGGTATTCATACGTCTCCCCGAGCCCGTTATCTGACTGTTGCGGACCGCGGCGACAGCGGGAAGATCGCTCTCGACATCGTGTATATTACGGCACCGAGCTGGACCGTCGTCGCGCCGAGCAAGGAGATCACTACCCGCGTATCGACAATCCGGTCATTCGGGGTGATCAACCCGGCGGCGAGTTGATGGTAATCGAACCAGAACAACACGCCGAGTGCGCCAAGGACGAAAGCGTTGGTCGCGACGAACAGAACCAGCATGGTACCGGCGAAACGCTCCCGAATGCCGAGATCGCCCAGCGCGATGCGGTCGACGACAGGGACGAATTTGTCGACTTCGACGTCGAGGTAAGCGGTGGCCTCCATGCTACCGGCTAGCTCGCGAGTATGACTTTCGTCCGCTGATCGTCCTTATCGACAATCGTCACCGAACCATCATCGTTGCGCATCCGGGTCGCTATCCGCGCCAGAGCCACCGCTTTTCGGATAACCCCCGTACTCGTGCTGACGCCGAATACGCCTTTGAGTTCATCGATGGCCTTCGCCGTGCCGTCATCGAGCTGAAAACTGGTCTGTGCCATGCGATCTCCATTCGGGAACGGCGGTGTCGGAGCGATATACGATTTATATACGATTTACAAGGGTCAGCGTTTGACCAGTCCATGCTCGATCAGGCTGCGCGCGGTGTCGACGATGCTCTCGGCGGGAGCGCGCGGGGCCCAGCCGAGCACCGCGCGGGCATGGCTGCTGTCGCAGATGCGCTCGCGCCCGAGTTCGGGGAGGACCAGCTTGATCTCGGGGTCGAACAGCCCGGCGAGCCGGACGAGGAAGTCGGGAAGCCGGCGCGTCGGTACCCGCTTGGCACGGTCACCGAGGCGGCTCTTGAGCACCACCGCGATGTCGCTCAGCCACAGGGTCTCCGCGGTGCACAGGAAACGCTCGCCGTTCAGGTCCGGCAACGTCATTGCGCGGACATGCGCGTCGGCGATGTCGCGCACGTCGCAAACCGGGAAGCCGATGTGCGGCAGTCCGGGCAGGTCGCCGTTGAGCAGCTTCTGGACCGCGGCGAGCGAGCCCGAATAGTCGCTGCCGAGCACCGGGCCGAGTACCAGCCCGGGGTTGATCGTGCAGAACTCCATCGCGCCGCCTTCCGCCGCCATGAAATCGCGCGCGGCGCGCTCGGCGATGACCTTCGAGCGCACATAGGCGTAGGTGTCGGGGTGGTGCGGGTCGGTCCAGTCTGCTTCGGTGAAGACGCGCCGCTGCTCCGGCACGCCGTAGCAGATCGCCGCCGTCGACGAGGTCATGACGACGCGCCGGACGCCGGCGTCGCGCGCGGCGCGCAGCACCCGCAGCGCGCCGTCGCGGGCCGGGACGATCAGCTCATCGTCGTTCTTGGGGACGCCGACCGGCAGCGGCGAGGCGATATGGAGGACATGGTCGCATCCGGCGGCAGCTTCGGCCCAGCCGGCATCGGCCGTGAGATCGGCCGCGGATAACGACAGCTGGCTGGCGTCGAGGCTCAGGCTGGCGCGGACCACGTCTGCCTTGACGAGGTTGCGGATCGTGCCGCGGACTGTCCACCCGGCGGCGACCAACTGCTTGATCGCGAACCCGGCGATATAGCCGGAGGCACCGCTGACGAGGACCGTCCCTTGACTCATCGTGCCCCCTCGAGCCGCCCGGCAGACCGTCAGATCGACGGCAATGCAATTCCCGCCGCTGTCGCCAGCGCCAGCAGCGCGCCCAGTGCCGCCAACGCCGCCGCCCCGTAGACGATGGGGCGCGAGCGCGCGACCAGCGCGATCGACAATAGCACGATCGCCATCTGCAGCGCGGTCTCGCCGAGCTCATAGCCTTCCCCGGCGGCGACGGCATGGGCACCTTCGGCACGCAGCTCCTCGCCGCGGGTCTGCAGCTGCCCGATGCCGTGTCCGGCCTTGTCGGGACCGCGCAGGTGTTTCGCTTCGGCCAGCGCGGCGGCCCGGTCGGCGGGGCTCAGCGTCGTCGACAGCGCGGCGGTCTTGTACACCGTCTCGCGGACGATCTTGGCCTGCATATAGGCGAAGGTGTCCGACGCCTCGACGGCGTGCAGCAGGCTTTCGCGAACCGCCCCGGCCGCCGCCATATGGACGATCGCCAGCGTCACCGCGATCAACCCGATCAGCACCGAGACCCGGTCGCGGAACGTACGTTCGACCGCCCGCTCGGCGGTCTCCTCCTCGTTGCGATGGCTTTCGGCGCGCTCGATCGCGTCTTCGATCAGCTCCTTGGCATCGGCGGGCTCGAGCACGCTAGAGTTTTTCGGTCAGTTCGGGGACCAGCTTGAACAGGTCGCCGACGAGGCCGAAGTCGGCGACCTGAAAGATCGGCGCGTCGTCGTCCTTGTTGATCGCGACGAAGATCTTGGCGTCCTTCATGCCCGCGAGATGCTGGATCGCACCCGAGATGCCGACCGCGACGTAGAGTTCGGGCGCAACGATCTTGCCGGTCTGGCCGACCTGGTAGTCGTTCGGCACATAGCCCGCGTCGACCGCGGCGCGGCTGGCCCCGAGGCCCGCGCCGAGCTTGTCGGCGAGCGGGTCCATGATCTCGTGGAACTTGTCCGAGCTGCCAAGCGCGCGGCCGCCCGAGACGATGATCTTCGCCGCGGTCAGCTCGGGGCGGGCGCTGGCGGTCAACTCGGCGCTGCCGAACACCGACAGGCCCGACTCGGTGCCGCCGCCGATGCTTTCGACCACCGCATTGCCACCGGTATTCGCCGCCTTGACGAACGCCGTGCCGCGGACGGTGATGACCTTCTTCGCATCGCTCGACTTGACCGTCGCGATGGCGTTGCCGGCATAGATCGGGCGGGTGAAGGTGTCGGGACCCTCGACCGACAGGATCTCGCTGATCTGCGCGACATCGAGCGCGGCGGCAACACGCGGCAGGATGTTCTTGCCCCGCGTCGTCGCCGGCGCGAGGACCGCGTCGTAGTTCGCCATCAGGCCGACGATCAGCGGCGCGACGTTCTCGGCGAGCAGGTGCTCGAACACCGCGTCATCGGCGAGCAGCACCTTGGTGACGCCCGCGACCTTGCTGGCAGCGTCGGCAGCGGCCTGCGCGTGGAAGCCGGCGACGAGCACATGCACCTCGCTGCCGAGCTGCCCGGCGGCGGTGACCACCGCCAGCGTCGCGTCCTTCAGCGTTGCATTATCATGTTCAGCGAGAACCAGGACGCTCATCCGACTACTCCCGTGGTACGCAGGCGATCGATCAGTTCATCGACGGTCTTGAGCTTGATGCCCGCCGACCGCTTGGCCGGCTCGACCACCTTCATGATGGTCAGCCGCGGCGTCGGATCGATACCATAATCCGCCGGCGTCTTCGACTCGATCTTCTTCGACTTGGCCTTCATGATGTTCGGAAGCGAGGCATAACGCGGCTCGTTCAGCCGCAGGTCGGTGGTGATCACCGCGGGCAGCTTGAGCTCGACGATCTCGGCCCCGCCATCGACTTCGCGCGCCACCGAAACATGATCGGCGCTGGCGGTCAGCTTCGAGGCGAAGGTGCCCTGCGCCCAGCCGAGCAGCCCGGCGAGCATCTGGCCGGTCTGGTTGGCATCGTCGTCGATCGCCTGCTTGCCGAGGATGATCAGGCCAGGCTGCTCCTCAACCGCAATCTTGGCGAGGATCTTGGCGACGGTGAGCGATTCGGTGACGACGTCGGTGACCACGAGGATGCCGCGGTCGGCCCCCATCGCGAGCGCGGTGCGCAGCGTCTCCTGGCATTGCTGAACCCCGATCGAGACGACGACGATCTCGGTCACCACGCCCTTTTCCTTGAGGCGGATCGCTTCCTCGACGGCGATCTCGTCGAACGGGTTCATGCTCATCTTGACGTTGGCGAGCTCGATGCCGCTGCCGTCGGTCTTGACGCGCACCTTGACGTTATAGTCGACGACCCGCTTGACGGGGACCAGCACCTTCATCGATCGCTCCCAGACCTTTTGGGCCATTATCTTCGGGATGACTAGCGGCAGCGCCTTGCCAACGTCAACCGGGACGCGGCGTCACGGTTCCAGCAGATCGGGTGCCGATCGCCAGAGGTGGATCCCGAACAGCTGGGCGTCGTCGAACCACATCGCCGCCGGAGCCCAGCCGCTGGCGCGAGCCAGCAACCGGGCCTGCTCGGGCGTCCACTTGTAGCTGTTCTCGGTGTGGATCGTCTCGCCGGCAGTCATTGTGAAGCGCTCGCCAAGCACGTCGAAGCCGGTGTCGCGTACCGCCCTGAGGTGCATCTCGATCCGGCCCTCGTCGGCATTCCACACGGCTTCATGCGCCAGCGCATCGAGGTCGATCGTGCCGCCGAGTTCGGCGTTGATCCGCACCGCGACGTTGCGGTTGAACGCCGCGGTCACCCCGGCGCTGTCGTTATATGCCGCCTCGAGGCGAGCGCGGTCCTTGGCGAGATCGAGCCCGATGACCAGCCATGCGCCGTCGCCGAGCACGGCGGCGAACGCGCGCAGCAGGTCGACCGCGACCCGCGGGGTGCAATTGCCGAGCGTCGAACCCGGGAAGAAGCCGAGCTTGGGCTTGCCCGCGACGCCGGGGGGCAGCTTGAACGGCTTGGTGAAGTCCGCCGCGCAGGGCAGCACCGGCAGCCCGGGCAGCTTGGCGGCGAGATCGGCCGAGGCCATCGCGAGGAACTCGGCCGAGATGTCGATCGGCACATAGGCGGCTGCACCGACGCTGCGCAGGAAGCCGGGCGTTTTCGCCGACGAGCCCGAGCCGAACTCGACCACGACGCGCCCGCTGCCGACCTGTGCGGCGATATCCGAGCCGTGGTCGCGGAGCAGCGCGATCTCGGTAAGGGTCGGATAATATTCGGGCAGCGCGGTGATCGCCTCGAACAGGTCCGAGCCGACGCGGTCGTAGAAGTAGCGCGCCGGCACGACCTTCTGCGGCTGCGCCAGCCCGCGCAGCACGGCATCGCCGAAGTCGCCGGCGTCGAGCGTATTGTGGAGCGCTACCGGCATCATGAATCCTTCGCCAGCCGCACGCCGGTGAACTGCCAGCGCTGATGCGGGTAGAAGAAGTTACGCAAGGACGCCCGGCTGTGGCCGCGCGGCGTCGCGCACGACGCGCCGCGCAGCACCATCTGCCCCGACATGAACTTGCCGTTATACTCGCCGACTGCGCCCGCGGCGGGGCGGAAGCCGGGATACGGCAGGAAGGCGCTCGCGGTCCATGCCCAGACATCGCCGAACAGCCCCGGACCGCCGCGCGGCGCGATCGCACCGGGTCCGTCGAGCTGATTGCCGGCGGCCGGGTCAGCGCCGCACGCGGCGATTTCCCACTCGGCCTCGGTCGGCAGGCGCGCTCCGGCCCACTGCGCGAAGGCGTCGGCTTCGTAATAGCCGACGTGCGCCACCGGTGCGTTGCCGTCGCGCTCGCGGCTGCCGCTCAGCGTGAAGGCAGTGCCGTCATCGCGCCAGTAGAGCGGTGCCGCGATGCCCTCGCGCTGGGTCCAAGCCCAGCCATCTGCGAGCCACAGGGACGCGGTGCGGTAGCCGCCATCGGCGATGAACGCGGCCCAGTCGGCATTGGTCACCGTGCTGCGAGCAAGGACGTAGGGGCGGAGCAACGCGTCGTGCTCGGGGCCTTCGCAGTCGAACGCAAAGCCGTCGCCGGCGTGTCCGATCCGGTGAATGCCGCCGTCATGCTGCGTCCAGCCCGGCGCTGGCGGCACTGCCGCGTCTGGTGTCGCGTCATAGGCCACCGGCGCGAGCGGGTTCTGCGCGAACAGGTGAAGCAGGTCGGTCAGCAGCAACTCCTGATGCTGCTCCTCGTGCGCGTTGCCAAGCTCGATCAGTTTCAGCGCAGACCCGTCCAGCCGCTCCCAATATCGTTCGAGCGCCGCGTCGACGTGGGCGCGCCACGCCAGGATATCGCGCAGCGACGGGCGGGTCAGCAGGCCGCGCTGTGCCCGCGGGTGGCGCGCCCCGACGGCTTCGTAATAGCTGTTGAACAGATAGCCGTAGTGCTCGTCGAACACCTTATAGCCGGGCAGGCCCGCCAGGACGAAGGTTTCGAGGAACCAGCTGGTGTGCGCCAGATGCCACTTCGCCGGCGACGCGTCGGGCATCGACTGCACGGTGGCGTCGGCATCGGACAGCGGTGCGGCGAGTGCCTCGCTGCGCGCCCGGGTCGCGAAGAACCGCGCCCGCAAATCGGCCGCCGGGTCGTTTTCGGGAACAATGGAGCGGGCGGCACTGGCCATCATCTGCCTCGCGGATCGTTATCGAGCTTCAGCGGTTCGCGCCGGGTATCCATAGGACATCGCCAGCCGCCCCGTTGACGTGTCGCGCCAGCACGAACAGATGGTCCGACAGCCGGTTCAGATACGCAACGGCCAGCGGGTTGATCGGCTCCATCTCGCCCGCCTCGACCGCCAGCCGCTCGGCGCGCCGGACGACCGTTCGGGCGAGATGCAGATAAGCCGCCGCGGGTGCGCCGCCCGGCAACACGAACGAGTTGAGCGGCGGCAACAGCGCGTTCATCGTATCGATCTCGGCCTCGAGCCGGTCGATCTGGGACTGCACGGCGCGCAGATCGGTTGCGGCCAGTCCGGGGGTGGCGAGATCGGCCCCGACGTCGAACAAGTCGTTCTGGATGCGCGCCAGCATTGCGTCGACCTCGGCATCGGCGTGCAGCCGGGCGATGCCGATCACCGAGTTCGCCTCGTCGGCGGTGCCGTAAGCGGCGATGCGCGGCGCGTGCTTGGGGCGGCGGCTGCCATCGGCGAGCCCGGTGCTGCCGTCGTCGCCGGTGCGGGTGTAGATGCGGTTGAGCTTGACCACGCGGCTCAGCTGTTCCGCGTCACGAGGAACAGGATCATGACGACAACGACCGCCAGCGCCTGGAACGCCACGCGGTAGACCATCCAGCGGTTCGACTGGACGCCGCCGACATCGTTGCCGCGGGCCATCGTCACCAGGCCGCGGATCAGCGCGAACAGGGTGGCGGCGGCGGCGAGCGCCAGCAACACGATGAGGGCGGTGTGCATGACAGGTCCCTTAAGCCGCTCGACGCAGCTGTTACAGTGCCAATTGCGCGCACCCGGGGTCGCGGTCTATATCGGGTGGTGTCATATCAACGACACACGAACTATAGTAGACGCATCGAAGACGACGGCCGCTGACGACGCGGTCTTGAGTGCGACGAGGCTGCGACGTTGAACGGCCGCTCCGGCAATGAGGAGTGGTGACCCAAGTGTATCATCCCGACGTGCTGTCGCCGCCCGAGAGCTGCCCCGCGCTGGTGCTGAACGCGGACTATACGCCGCTGTCCTATTACCCGCTCAGCCTGTGGTCGTGGCAGACCGCGATCAAGGCGGCTTTCCTCGAGCGTGTCGACATCGTCGCCGAGTATGACCGCGAGATCCGTTCGCCCAGCTTCTCGATGAAGCTGCCGTCGGTGATCGCGCTGCGGCAGTATGTGAAGCCCGCGTCGCATCCGGCGTTCACCCGGTTCAACCTGTTCCTGCGCGACAAGTTCGCCTGCCAATATTGCAGCGCGGGGCACGACCTGACGTTCGATCACGTCGTGCCGCGGGCGTACGGCGGGCGGACAACGTGGGAGAATGTCACCACCGCGTGCGCGCCGTGCAACCTGCGCAAGGGCGGGCGGACGCCGGCGGAGGCGCACATGAACCTGCACCATCGGCCGTTCCAGCCGAACACCCACCAGCTGCAGGAAAACGGCCGCGCCTTCCCGCCGCATTACCTCCACGCGACGTGGCGCGACTATCTCTATTGGGATAGCGAACTGGAGGCGTAGCTTGGAAGGCGATTCCTAAGTTTAGTCGCTGCAACGAAGTTCCATGTGCAATCTGAAACGCTTATACCTTATCGAGAATCGTTCGCAGCCAAACGGAGCGTCCCCCCGGCAGCACCGCCGGCGGCGCGCCACACACCCGGACCGCATCGCGCCGCGCCCGGTCGAGCACTGCCGCAGGCACGTCGCCCGCGTGGAATACGGTGTCGGCCTGCGCCATCGTGCGCAGCTGGCGCAGCGTCAGGTCGTCGGGGTCGGCCGACGCCAGCACCAGCGTGTCGAGCCGGTCGGCCGCCGCCGGTAACGCCGTCAGCGCCGCCACCGCCGCGGCCGGGTCGGCATGCTCGACCAGCGGATCGAGCGGACCGCCGGCGGTCAGCGCCCGATCCCATAGCCGCCGCCGCTCGGGCACCGTCGGGGCGATCGTCGCAATCGCCCCGCGCGCCGCGAAGATGGCCGTGGCCAACGCCCCGAGGCCAGCCGGCAGCCACGCCTCGAGCCGCTCGCGCACCGCCTTCGCAAGGCTCGCCGACGCCCCGCCGGTGCCGATCGCTACCAGCACCGGATCCCGATCGACGATGGCGGGCACGGTGAAGTCGCACAACGCCGGCCGGTCGACGACATTGACCAGCATGCCGCGGGCGCGCAGCCCGGTCGCGGCCGCCGCTGCAGCATCGGCATCGTCGAGCGCGACGAACGCCAGCCGGACGCCGGACCCGGCCTCGCCCACGACCACGCCGCCCGCCGCCGCGACCAGCCGCGCCTTGGCGTCCGCCGCCTCGCCGTCGCCGATCACGAGGACTGGCTGGCCGCGGAGTCTTAAAAAGATCGGCAAGGCGTCGATGGCATAATCCTTCAAATCAGCCCGGCGGTCGCTATCGACCGTTCCGCCGCTCGTCCGTTCGCAAACTGCGGTCTGCGAGTCGACGGCTCGGCAACCGGCGGAAGTTGACGAAGTTGACGACCCCTGGGTAGGGGCCGAACGCGGCCACGGGCTTGACACGATCGCTCAGCTTATAAGGCGGCGCGGACGAGGCGAGAACAGCGGGCATAATACGGGTCATATGCCGTAATTAACCGGTATGGCGTATTCTGTCAAGGGGTACCAGCGCCGCCGTTGCCGTGCTGCGTTTCAGCAAGGTGGAACCGGAGATCGTCATCCCCGCGAAGACGGGGTCCAACACGTCCGTCGTTTGACGCCTATGGGCCCCCGCCTTCGCGGGGGTGACGATTCAGTGTGAATGAAGTCGACGCTAGCCCTCCCCCGTCCTTACGGGAGAGGGTTGGGTGAAGGTCCTACTTCCTTCCCAACATGGCGATGTCTCATGAAAAAGGGTGCCGCGTCTCCGCGGCACCCCAAATTACGTTTCCGAAAACGATCGCTTACGCGGTAACGGACGTCACGGCGCGGCGGCGCATGCCGGCACCGACCATGGCGAAACCCACCATCATCAGGCCCCAGGTCGCCGGCTCGGGCACGGTCGATTCGGCGGTGACCGTCAGGCCGGCAACCTGGAAGGCTTCCGGACCGCCGGCATTATGCAGCACGAACGACAGGGTGTTGATCCCGGCGTTGAAGAAGTTGGCGTTGGTACCGAACGGCGTCAGCGTGTTGAACCCCGTGATGGTGCCACCGACCTGGTTGCCGTTCAGGAAGATCTCGCCGCTGTTGTCGAACAGCGCCTGGCCCGAGATCGTCGCATTCGACGCATTGTAACCGGTCAGATTGAACGTCGTGGTGAACGTCGTCGTCGTCCCGGCTGCTCCCGTACCGTCGCCGGTCGCGTTGACGATGCGCGACAGCGGACCGTCCTGCAGGTAGGCGGCGTTGTAGTAGGTCAGGGCGGAGTTGCCGACCATGACATTGGCTTCGTTGGTCTGCGTGATCGTGTAATGCGGATCGACGACACCGTCACCCTGGGCGAGCGCCATGCCGTTACCGACGCCGGTGTTGTAGACGCCAGCAATGATCACGGCATTCGCCGCGCCGGAGAAGGCCAGCAATGCCGCAGCAACGGGTAGTGCAAAACGAAGATTGATCATTAGTTATCCTTATTCTTAACGAAGCCCCGCTCAACAAAGGGTTAAGCAAATGCCGTGCCAACCTTTGTTTTTTAGGAAGAACGAAGCCACGACGGCTCGCGTTCCGGTCGTGATGTAAAATATTCCGACACTTTCGGGCTATTCCCGCCCCGCGAGATACGCCTTCACCTGCGGCCCGACATCCGCCCGCTCGAGCGCCAGCGCGATGTTGGCGGTCACATACCCCGCCTTGTCGCCGCAGTCGAAGCGCTGGCCGGTGAAGGTCAGCGCGTGGAACGGCTGCACCCCGATCAGCTCGGCCATCGCGTCGGTCAGCTGGATTTCGCCGCCGGCACCCCGCTTGTGGCGGCTGAGGTGGGTCATGCACTCGGGCTGCAGGATGTAGCGGCCGATGGCGGCCAGCCGCGACGGCGCGACGCCCTTGGGCTTTTCGATCAGGCCCTTGACCTCGGTCAGCAAGCCGTCGACCGCGCCGGGCGAGACGATGCCGAAGCGGTCGGTGTGTTCGGCCGGCACTTCGAGCACCGCGATGACGTTGCCGCCGACGCGGGCGTAGGCGTCGTTCATCGCCTTGAGGCACGGCGCTTGCGGCGACCATAGCAGCTCGTCCGGCAGCAGCACCGCGAACGGCTCGTCGCCGACGACGGCGCGCGCGCACCAGACCGCGTGGCCGAGACCCGCGGGCTCCTGCTGGCGGACATAGACGACTCGCCCGGGTTCGAGCTGCGTGGTTTCGAGCACCGCGAGCTCGGCGGTCTTGCCCTTGGCCTTGAGGCTCGCCACCAGTTCGCCCGCGACGTCGAAATAGTCCTCCAGCGCGCCCTTGCCGCGCGCGGTGACGAACACCATCCGGTCGATCCCGGCGCTCAGCGCCTCCTCGACGGCATATTGCAGCAGCGGCTTGTCGACGATCGGCAGCAGCTCCTTGGGCACCGCCTTGGTCGCGGGCAGGAACCGCGTTCCCTGCCCGCCGACGGGGAAGACGGCGGTGCGGACGGGACGCCAGGCGGTACTCATGCGGACTCCTGCAGCCAGGGGGCGATGCGGTCGAGGCCGATCAACGCATCGAGCGGCAGACGGGGCCGCACCACCGCATATTTGTCGCCGTCGACCAATACCTCGGGAACCAGCGCCCGCGTATTGTAGGTCGACGCCATCGTTGCGCCATAGGCTCCCGCGGTCATCAACGCGACGAGGTCGCCGGGTTCGAGCGGGGTCAGCGCACGGCCCTCGGCGAAGGTATCGCCGCTCTCGCAGACCGGGCCGACCACCGTCGCGGTCATCGTGCCGTGCCGCGGCCGGACGGCGCGGATGTCGTGCCAGGCATTGTACAGCGTCGGCCGCAGCAGGTCGTTCATCGCGGCGTCGAGCACGACGAAGCGGCTGGCCGCGCCGTCCTTCACCGTGATCACCCGGCTGACCAGAATACCGGCGTTGCCGACGATCATCCGCCCGGGCTCGAACAGCAGACGCACGCCCCAGCCGTGCGTCGCGCGGGCGACCAGCGCGCCATAGTCGGCGGGCGTCGGCGGCGCGGGCTCGCCGGCGCGATAGGGAATGCCGAGCCCGCCGCCGAGGTCGATGCGCTCGACGGCGTTGCCCTCGGCGCGGATCGTCGCGGCGAGGTTGCCGAGCTGTGCGAAGGTACGCTCGAGCGGCGCGAGGCTGGTCAGCTGGCTGCCGATATGCGCGCCGATGCCGACCGGCCGCAGTCCGGGCAGGCTGGCCGCGAGCGCGTAGGCAGCAGGGATCCGCGAAGCCGGGATGCCGAACTTGTCGTCATGGCCACCCGTCGAGATCTTGGCGTGGGTCAGCGCGTCGACGCCGGGGTTGACCCGCAGCGCCACTGCCGCCTCGCAGCCCAGCTCGGTGGCGACCCGGCTGAGCGTGCCGAGCTCCGCCTCGGATTCGGCGTTGAACTGGTAGATGCCCGCGTGCAGCGCCTCGGCCATTTCGCCGGCGGTCTTGCCGACGCCGGAGAACACGATGCGGCTGGCGGGGACGCCTGCCACCAGCGCACGGCGCAGCTCGCCACCCGAGACGACGTCGGCTCCCGCCCCGGCGCGGGCGAGCGTCGCGATGACGCTGAGATTGGGATTGGCTTTGACGGCGTATGCGACGAGCGGGTCGTCGAGGCCTGCCAGCGCCGCGGTGAAGACGCGGTAGTGGCGATCGATCGTCGCGGTCGAGTAGCAATAGAAGGGCGTGCCGACCGCGGCGGCGAGGCTTTCGAGGTCGATGTCCTCGGCGTGCAGCACGCCGCCGCGGTCGTTGAAGTGATCCACGGCGGCTACTGCGGCGGCAAGTCGAAGCGGTCGTCGGGGCGCTCCTGCGAGCGCTTGAGCGGATCGTCGACGCGCAACGGTGCCGCCTGCGGCTGGCGCACCAGCATCGCGGCGGGGGTCGGCGCGACCGTGGCCCCGCGGGGGATCGCCGGCGAGCGCTGGCCGGGGCGCGGCATCAGCTCGCCCTGCTTGCCGCACGCGGCGAGCAGCAGCAGGATGAGCAGCACGCGCGTCATGCGACGGGCGGCATCGCGGCGACCGCAACGGCGACCGCCGCCGCGACATTGGCGGGCGCAGTGCCGCCGTAGCTGGTCCGGCTGGCGACCGAGGCCTCGACCGACAGCACGTCGAAGACGCGAGCGTCGATGCGGCTGTCGATCGCCTGCAGTGTCCTCAGCGGAAGTTCGGCCAGGCCCACACCCGCGGCTTCGGCGGCGCGCACCGCCTGGCCGGTGATATGGTGCGCCTCGCGAAACGGTACGTCCGCCTCGCGCACCAGCCAGTCGGCGAGGTCGGTCGCAGTCGCGAAGCCGCTCGCGGCGACCGCGCGCATCCGGGCGGTATCGAAGGTGAGGGTCTCGACCATGCCGGTCATCGCGGCGAGGCTCAGCGCCAGCAGGTCATAGGCCTCGAACACCGGCGGCTTGTCGTCCTGCATGTCCTTCGAATAGGCGAGTGGCAGGCCCTTCATGGTCACCGCGAGCGCGGTCAGGCAGCCGAGCAGTCGCCCGCTATGGCCGCGGACCAGCTCGGCGGCGTCGGGATTACGCTTCTGCGGCATGATCGACGAGCCGGTCGACCACGCATCGGGGAGCGTCACGAAGCCGTATGGCTGGCTCGCCCACAGGATGATCTCCTCGGCCAGCCGCGACAGGTGCAGCCCGGTCATCGCCGCCGCGCTCAGGAACTCGAGCGCGAAGTCGCGGTCGGAGACGCTGTCGAGCGAGTTGGCCGTCGGCCGGTCGAAGCCGAGTTCCGCCGCGGTCATGTCGCGGTCGATCGGGAAGCCGGTCCCCGCCAGCGCGGCCGCTCCCAGCGGACATTCGTTGAGCCGCGCCCGCGCGTCGGCGAAGCGCCCGCGGTCGCGCCCGCTCATCTCGACATACGCCATCAAATGATGACCGAGCGTCACCGGCTGCGCGATCTGCAAATGCGTGAAGCCCGGCATGACGCTCGCGGCATGTTCGCCCGCGCGGCTCAGCAGCGCCGCCTGAAACGCGGCCAGCCCGGCGTCGATCTTGTCGACCGCGTCGCGAACCCATAGCTTGAAGCCGGTCGCGACCTGGTCGTTGCGCGAGCGTGCGGTGTGCAGGCGTCCCCCGACCGGCCCGATGATCTCGGTCAGGCGGCTTTCGAAGAACATGTGAATGTCCTCGACGTCGTCACCGACCTCGCCCAAGCCCTTGAACGCGCGGGTATCCTTGTCGAAGAAGCTGGCGTGGACGAAGTCGAGCCCGGCATCGATCTTCGCCGCATCGGCGCGGCTCAGGATGCCGGTCTCCCCCAGCATCGCGACATGCGCCTTCGAGCCCGCCAGATCCTGTTGCCACAACCGCTGGTCAACCGGCAGCGAGGCGTTTATCTCGCGCATGACCGCCGCTGGCCCCGCGCCGAAGCGGCCGCCCCATAACTGATTGGAACTGAAATTGCGCGTGGCTATCGGATCGCTCCTGCTGGCAGCCGTTGCGGCGACCGGCCTCGCGGCTGCGGATATGCGAAAGCCCGGGGCGTCGCAAGCGAAGCCAGCGTCGGTGCTGTCGAAGCTCGACCGCAGCCACGCCGGCACCGCGGCGCCGACGACGCCGTTCGAGGCGCACGGCGGCAAGGCGACCAGCCTTGCAGCCTTCCGCGGTCATCCGGTGCTGGTCAATCTGTGGGCGACGTGGTGCGCGCCGTGCAAGGCCGAGATGCCCGAACTGGACGCGCTGGCGAAGGCGCGCGCCGGCAAGCTGACGGTGCTGCCGATCAGCGCCGACCTCGAAGGCTGGCGCGCCGTCGACAAGTATTTCGTGCCCGGTAAGTTCGCCCACCTGACGCCGTACCTCGACCAGCCCGGCAACCTGCCGCAGGGCTATGAGGCCAAAGGCCTGCCGGTGTCGATCCTGTACGACGCCCGCGGCCGCGAGGTCTGGCGCGTCAACGGCCCACTGAAGTGGCTGTCGCCCGAGGTCGCAGCCGCAATCGGGTGAACGCGGCGGCGCGGCAAGCCTGCCGCGCCGCTGACGCTACGCGGCGACGCTGCTGATGCGGCGGCGACGCAGCGCGGTGCCCGCTGCACCGAGGCCGACCATCATCAGCGCCCAAGACGCGGGTTCGGGCACGGCTTCGACGCGGGCAGGGCCGGAGATGGTGATCGGGTTGTTTCCAGCGCTATCGTGGAGGTAGATCACGAAGTTGCTGTCGGGGAGAGCCGAGTAGAAGAACCGCCGGCTCGTCTGCCCCGGCGCGATGTCGTTGGCGGCCGCGGTATCGAAATACTCGAACCCGACAAGATTGCCCAGACATCCGCCAGTGCAGGTCAAGCTGGACCAGCCGGCCTGACTTGTCGACGACGTCGAAGTGGCAGCGGCGGGATTGGTGACGGTAAACTTGTACGCGTAAAGCTGCGTATTGTTGACCAGCGTGTAAACGCCGTTGCCTTCGATGATATAGGCGCTGGTAGCGACGACGAGGGCTTGCGCCGGTGCGGCGAAGCCCATGCCGATGACGAGAGCCGAACCGCCAGCAAGCAGTGCGGCAGCGATGCTGTTCAGACGCATGATGATCCCCACGTTGTAGAATTGCCCCGATCTTCAATTTCGTTTCTATCACGTAAGGATATCGGCGACAAGCGGGTTCGCTGCAGCCGAACCACGTTCGGCCGGGCGCGTTAACGCGTTGATTTTCGCGGGCCTCCCGAGGGTGCCCGCCGGCTCGCCTAATCGCGCAGCAGCTCGTTGATCGCGGTCTTCGCGCGCGTCTGCGCGTCGACCGTCTTGACGATCACCGCACACGCCAGCCCCGGCCCCGGTGACCCGTCGGGGAGCGGCTTGCCCGGCAGGCTACCGGGGACGACCACCGCATACGCCGGGACCCGGCCGATGTGGACTTCGCCCGTCGCGCGGTCGACGATCTTGCTCGTCGACGACAGGAAGACGCCCATCGCCAGCACCGCGCCGCGCTCGACATGGACGCCCTCGACGACTTCGGAGCGCGCGCCGATGAAACAGTCGTCCTCGATGATGACGGGTGCGGCCTGCAGCGGTTCGAGGACGCCGCCGATACCGACCCCGCCCGACAGATGGACGTTGGCCCCGATCTGCGCGCAGCTGCCGACGGTCACCCAGGTGTCGACCATGCTGTTCGCGCCGACATACGCGCCGATGTTGACGAAGCTCGGCATCAGCACGACGCCGGGCGCGATATAGGCCCCGCGGCGGACGATGCTGCCGGGCACGGCGCGGAACCCCGCGGCGGCGAAGTCGAAGTGCTCGAACTTCGACGGCACCTTGTCCCACCAGTGCGTGCCGCCCGGCCCGCCGGGGATGGCGGTGTTGGAATTGAGCCGGAACGACAGCAGCACCGCTTGCTTGAGCCACTGATTGATGCGCCAGACACCGCCGCCGTCGGGCGCGGCGACGCGCAAGCTGCCCGCGTCGAGCCCGGCGAGCGCGGCCTCGACCGCATCGCGCAGTTCACCGCCCGTCGCCGGGGAGACGGTATCGCGCACCGCCCAGCCCGCTTCGATGAGACCCTGCAAGTCGCTCAAGCGGCTTCCGCGAGTTCGGCGACGACACCCGCCAGCCAGTCGCCGACGTCGGTGATGCGGTAGTCGATATAATCGGGGGCGTTCGCCGCCGGCCCCTGCTCGGAGCCGTTGTCGACCCATACCGTGGTCATGCCGATGGCCTTCGCCGGCACCAGATTGCGCGCCATATCCTCGACGAACAGCGCGCGCGCGGGGTCGATTGCATAAGCTTCGCACAGCGCGTCGTAGGCGCGGACGTCGGGCTTGGGCCGGTAGCCGGTGGCGTGGATGTCGTGGATGACCTCGAACGCATTGCCCAGCCCGAGCCGGTCGAGGACGCGGGTCGCATAGGGCGTGTCGGCGTTGGTGAAGATCAGTTTGCGCCCCGGCAGCGCGCCGACCGCGGCGACCAGTGCCGGGGCGGCTTCGACGACGCCGACGTCGATGTCGTGGACGTAATTCAGGAACACATGCGGATCGACGTCATGCTCGTCCATGAGGCCTTTCAGCGACATGCCGTGGCTGTGGAACCAGGCTTTCTGGACGCGGCGCGCCTCAACCGCGTCGACCTGCAGCAGGTCCTCGATGAACGAGCCCATGCGGACGTCGATCTGCGCGAACAAATTGGTTCGCGCCGGATAGAGCGTGTTGTCGAGGTCGAAGATCCAGGCGTCGATATGGGCGAGCGGGTGCATCGCGCGGCTATAGCGGCACGACGGCGGCCACCGCAATGCGCGCGCGCCACTGCTGCACAGCTTGTGACCGGCTTATGCACCGAACCGCCCACCGCGTTCTGCGCCGCGCCGATTGCCGCCGGGGCGGGGTTGCGCGACAAGCTCGCATGGCCAGCCCGATCCCTTTACGCATTGTCCCTCCGGCGACCGATTCGAGCGTGCTGCCGCACAATATCGAGGCGGAAGCCGCGCTGCTCGGCGCGATGATGATCGATAACCGGCTGGTCGAGGACCTGCACAGCCAGCTGGGGTCGCAGCATTTCTTCGAGCCGCTGCACGGGCGCATCTATGACGCGAT